>NZ_JBTEYL010000002.1:0-139419 GCF_054330215.1 Pseudomonas sp. Ma2-10
TTCTACAGCGTTACTCGCTGCTGTCAACACCTCTTTTACACCGCTTTCGACCGAGAAGACCGAATCGCTAAAAGAGCCAAACAACGCCGCTCTTTCAACGCCTTACGGGCTTCGATGACCTGAAGCAACTCGCTGCCGAAAACCGCATAACTCTTTGTTTACCAAGGAGTTTTCCGTTTCGACTGCGCCGGAAGTGGGGCGAATTATAGACGTCCAGAATCTGCCGTCAACCCTTAATTTGAGCTTTATTCGGACTTGAGCGTAATACGCGCAAACGCCTTCTTCCCAGCCTGGCAAACATGGGTCGCACCCAGTACGTATATAAAGGTGCGATCGACAACCTCACCATCTATACGCACACCACCAGAACCTAGAAGATCGCGCGCAACAGCCGAGTTCTTGACCAGACCTGCCTTATTAAGGACAGCCGCAATCGGCATGTCTTCAGTCGCCGACAATTCGATCTCTGGCAGATCGTCCGGTAACTCGCCTTCCTTCATACGGTTTCCCGCCGCACGGTGAGCACTGGCAGCGGCCTCCTCACCATGGAAACGCGCAACGATCTCTTCCGCCAGCTTGATCTTGATATCACGCGGATTGGCGCCCGCCTCGACATCAGCACGGAACGCATTGATCTCATCCATGGAGCGGAAACTGAGCAGTTCGAAGTAGCGCCACATCAGCGCATCCGGAATGGAAACCAGTTTGCCGTACATCACACCCGGCGCTTCCTGGATACCCACGTAGTTGCCCAAGGACTTGGACATCTTCTTCACACCATCCAGACCTTCGAGCAGCGGCATGGTCAGAATGCACTGAGCCTCTTGGCCATACCCACGCTGCAGCTCACGCCCCATCAACAGATTGAACTTCTGATCCGTACCACCCAGCTCAACGTCCGCGCGCAAAGCAACCGAGTCATAACCCTGAACCAGCGGATAGAGGAACTCGTGAATGGCGATTGGCTGATTGGTGGTGTAGCGCTTGTCGAAGTCGTCGCGCTCGAGCATGCGAGCCACGGTGTACTGAGACGTCAGGCGAATGAAATCGGCCGGCCCCATCTGATCCATCCAGGTGGAATTGAACGCAACTTCGGTTTTTGCCGGATCAAGAATTTTGAAAACCTGGGTCTTGTAGGTCTCGGCATTCTCGAGAACCTGCTCGCGGGTAAGAGGAGGGCGTGTCGCACTTTTGCCACTCGGATCGCCGATCATCCCGGTGAAGTCACCTATAAGGAAGATCACCTGATGCCCCAGGTCCTGGAACTGACGCAGCTTATTAATAAGCACGGTATGACCCAGGTGCAAATCCGGCGCGGTCGGATCGAAGCCTGCCTTAATACGCAGCGGCTGGCCACGCTTGAGCTTTTCGATCAGCTCGGACTCGACCAACAGTTCTTCCGCACCACGTTTAATCAGCGCTAGCTGCTCTTCAACCGACTTCATAACAGACCCGCAAGGCTCGAATTCAAAGGGAACCAACCATACAAGATCGCGCGTCAAATACAAGTTTTGCCCAGCGCACGGACGCCAATCCACGGACACAGCGTTCGCGGACTTGCTTCAAAGATGATTTGGTTATATTTTATACAGTTATTTCGTCTTCATCATGTCATTCATCTTTTCCAATTCATCTTTTTCAAAGTCAAAAATTACCTATGACCAAAGAATCGTCTAAAGCGCCACCGCTTTACCCGAAGACCCACTTGCTCGCAGCAAGTGGCATCGCCGCCCTTCTGAGCCTGGCGCTTCTGGTATTTCCTTCCAGTGATGTTGAAGCCAAAAAGACGACCCTGAGTCTTGAGCTGGAAAGCCCTGCTGAACAACTGACACAAGATCAAGACGCTGGCGAAGCGGTCCAAGCCACAAATGAGTCAGCAGCGTCCCCTTTTGCGCAGATCGAAAACAGCGCCGAAGCTCGTCTGGGAACCGCTCAGGCCGCGCCAGCACCCGCGATCGAAGAAATAAAATCTCCACGCCACAGGGAAGTGATCGTCGCCAAAGGCGATACCCTCTCCACCCTGTTTGAAGAAGTCGGCCTTCCAGCAGCTTCAGTGCATGAAGTGCTGGCCAGCGACAAACAAGCCAAGCAGTTTAGCCAACTCAAGCACGGCCAGAAGCTTGAATTCGAACTGGGCCCCGATGGCCAACTGACCAACCTTTACAGCAAGATCAGTGACATCGAAAGCATCACAGTGACCAAGAATGACAAAGGCTATTCATTCAATCGCATTACCGCCAAACCGACCGTGCGCTCTACCTACGCTCATGGCGTGATCAACAGCTCGCTGTCGCAGTCCGCTGCACGCGCTGGCTTGTCCCACAGCCTGACCATGGACATGGCCAGCGTGTTTGGCTATGACGTCGACTTCGCCCAGGATATTCGCCAAGGTGACGAGTTCGATGTCATCTACGAACAGAAAACCGTCAACGGCAAGACTATCGGCAATGGCCCGATCCTTTCCGCTCGCTTCACCAATCGCGGCAAGACCTACACCGCCGTGCGTTACACCAATAAACAAGGCAACAGCAGCTACTACACTGCTGACGGCAACAGCATGCGCAAGGCGTTTATCCGTACCCCGGTGGACTTCGCCCGCATCAGCTCGAAATTCTCAATGGGCCGCAAGCACCCGATCCTGAACAAAATCCGCGCTCACAAAGGCGTCGACTATGCAGCGCCGCGCGGCACTCCAATCAAGGCAGCCGGTGACGGCAAAGTGTTGCTGGCCGGTCGCCGTGGCGGCTACGGCAACACCGTGATCATCCAGCACGGCAATACCTACCGTACGCTGTACGGCCACATGCAGGGCTTTGCCAAAGGCGTGCGAACTGGCAGTAGCGTCAAACAAGGCCAGGTGATCGGCTACATCGGCACCACCGGACTTTCCACCGGACCGCATTTGCATTACGAGTTCCAGGTCAATGGCGTGCACGTCGACCCACTGGGCCAGAAAGTCGCAATGGCCGATCCGATCCCCAAGGCTGAACGCGCACGTTTCCTCGCGCAGAGCCAACCGCTGATGGCGCGCATGAATCAAGAGAAATCCACGCAGCTGGCGTCGAGCAAGCGCTAAGTCATGACGCTCTATATAGGTGTGATGTCCGGGACCAGCCTCGATGGCCTGGACATTGCGTTGATCGAGTTGACTCCGACGATCAACCTGATTGCCACGCATTACACGCCAATGCCTGACTCTCTGCGCACCGAACTGCTTGGCTTGTGCGCCAGCGGCCCGGACGAGATTGCCCGCTGCGCCATCGCCCAGCAAAACTGGGTAAAACTGACGGCACAGGGTATTCACAATCTCCTCGACCAACAAAAACTGAAACCCGAAGACATTCGCGCGATTGGTAGCCACGGCCAGACCATTCGCCACGAGCCGGCGCGCGGCTTCACCGTGCAGATTGGCAACCCTGCCCTTCTGACCGAGTTGACCGGCATCGCCGTGGTCAGCGACTTTCGCAGCCGCGATGTTGCGGCTGGCGGACAAGGCGCGCCATTGGTCCCGGCCTTTCACGAAGCGTTATTTGAAGAGCGCGCAGGCAATCGCGCGGTACTGAACGTTGGCGGATTCAGCAACCTTAGCCTGATCGAGCCCGGCAAGCCGGTAGCCGGTTTCGACTGTGGTCCAGGAAACGTCCTGCTGGATGCGTGGATTTACCAGCAACGCGGAGACAACTTTGATCGCGACGGCCAATGGGCTGCCAGCGGCAAGGTCGAACCGGTTCTACTGAACGAACTGCTGAGTGATCCATTTTTCGTGACCAAAGGCCCAAAGAGCACCGGTCGCGAAGTATTCAACCTGGCATGGTTGACACAGCATCTATCGAAATTATCGACCTTCGCCGCCGAAGACGTGCAGGCAACCCTGCTCGAACTGACCGCCTTGACCATCGTCGAGTCACTGCAAACCGCCCAATCAGATACTCAGGAACTGCTTGTATGCGGCGGCGGCACGCACAACGCCACGCTGATGAGCCGCTTGGCCAGCTTGCTGCCGAACACCAAAGTCAGCAGCACCGCGGCTTACGGTGTAGACCCGGATTGGGTCGAAGCCATGGCCTTCGCCTGGCTGGCCCATTGCTGCCTTGAAGGCATCGCTGCCAATCGCCCGAGCGTCACTGGCGCCCATGGCCTGCGCGTACTTGGCGCCATTTACCCTGCTTGACGAGTCCTACCGAATCCCAGACAGCAAAACGCCGCAGAGCCCTGAGCCCCTGCGGCGCGTGGTGATGCGGTAACGCGCGTTCAGATCGAGAACGAAGAGCCGCAGCCACACGTGGTGCTGGCGTTCGGGTTCTTGATCACGAAGCGCGAACCTTCCAGACCTTCCTGATAGTCCACCTCGGCACCTGCCAAGTACTGGAAGCTCATCGGATCAACGACCAGACTGACTCCTTCGCGCTCGACAATGGTGTCGTCATCGGCCACTTCCTCATCGAAGGTGAAGCCGTACTGAAAACCTGAACAACCGCCGCCCGTAACGAATACGCGCAGCTTCAAGCGATCATTCCCCTCTTCATCGACCAGGCTCTTTACCTTGTGCGCGGCACCGTGGGTGAATTGCAAAGCCGTGGGGGTGAAGGATTCGACGCTCATGCTAACTATCTCCCGGCGTTACGCCGCCATAATGCGTGATGACGCGCATTATCCGCTTCTCCTAGAAAATTGGTCAACTATTGTTACGGTATATCAATCAACTCAATCGTAAACCCGGAATACAAAAAGGCCCGTCAGACGAGCCTTTTTGCTGAGCAGGATGGAACCTTATGGCAACATGCCTGCATGAGACAGACCCAAGCGCTCATCCAGACCAAACAGGATGTTCAGGTTCTGCACCGCCTGGCCCGACGCGCCTTTGACTAGATTGTCGATTACCGACAACACCACCACCAGATCACCATCTTGTGGACGATGCACGGCAATGCGGCAAACGTTGGCACCGCGCACGCTGCGAGTTTCCGGATGGCTGCCGGCCGGCATGACATCGACGAACGGTTCGTTGGCGTAACGCTTCTCAAACAATGCCTGTAGATCCACGGACCGGTCCACGACCGTTGCGTAGAGCGTCGAGTGGATGCCTCGAATCATGGGCGTCAGGTGCGGAACGAACGTCAGGCCGACGTCCTTGCCCGCTGCACGACGCAGACCCTGGCGAATTTCCGGTAAGTGACGGTGCCCTTTGACGGCGTAAGCCTTCATGCTTTCTGACGTCTCGGCGTACAGCGAACCTACAGATGCGCCACGACCGGCACCACTGACACCGGATTTGCAGTCAGCAATCAAGCGAGTGGTATCGGCCAGACCTGCTTCTAGCAATGGCAGGAAACCCAATTGCGTAGCAGTCGGGTAGCAACCCGGCACAGCGATCAGGCGTGCCTGCTTGATTTGCTCGCGATTGACTTCCGGCAAGCCGTAAACCGCCTCTTCCAGCAGTTCCGGCGCCCCGTGCGGTTGACCGTACCACTTGGCCCACTCATCGGCGTCTTGCAGACGGAAATCCGCCGACAGGTCGATGACTTTGGTGCCGGCCGCCAACAGTTCGCCAGCCAGCGCATGAGCCACACCGTGAGGCGTGGCGAAGAACACTACGTCGCACCCGCCCAGCGTCTTGATGTCCGGGACGCTAAATGCAAGACCATCGTAATGACCGCGCAGGTTCGGG
Source organism: Pseudomonas sp. Ma2-10 (assembly GCF_054330215.1). Classification (NCBI taxonomy): domain Bacteria; kingdom Pseudomonadati; phylum Pseudomonadota; class Gammaproteobacteria; order Pseudomonadales; family Pseudomonadaceae; genus Pseudomonas; species Pseudomonas sp. Ma2-10. The sequence goes on from NZ_JBTEYL010000002.1 coordinate 5,669, forward strand.
TACATATCAGCCACGGCCAGACCGGCCTCGGATCGGGAAGTGATGACGGCCACTTCTGCTTGCGGATGCTGTGCCAACAGACGCAGCAGTTCGACTCCGGTGTAACCCGTGCCGCCGACGATACCGACCTTGACCATAAACCTGCCCTCAACGAACCCACTGGAAAGCCGTCGATAATAGGGGCCGCGCGGCGCGGCGACAACCGCCAAGGTGACGTGCGGCCGCTCAAGCCTTTACTATTCAGGCTACCGTGAACCTGGGAATAACTAAAAATGCTTTATCTGTGGCTCAAAGCGCTTCACATCGTCAGCATGGTCTGCTGGTTTGCCGGCCTGTTCTACCTGCCGCGCCTGTTCGTTTATCACGCCCAAAGCGAAGACACCGCCAGCAAGGAGCGCTTCAGCATCATGGAGCGCAAGCTGTACCGCGGCATCATGGGGCCGGCGATGATCGCCACCCTGATTTTCGGCATTGCACTGATCGCCTTGAACCCCAGCATATTTAGTCAAGGCGCATGGATGCACGCCAAGTTGACCCTGGTGGTGATCCTGATCGGCTACCACCACATGTGCGGCGCCCAAGTGAAACGTTTTGCCCGTGGCGAGAACACCCGCAGTCATGTCTTTTATCGCTGGTTCAATGAAGTGCCGGTTCTGATATTGCTGGCCATTGTAATTCTGGTCGTCGTTCGACCGTTCTAACGCCAATAAGCACAACTCACCGGGGTACTTCCAATGTCGCTGCCCGCTCTGCTCGAACAACGCTTGCGTCTGCCAGTGGTGGCAGCGCCAATGTTCCTGATCTCCAACCCACAACTGGTGCTCGCCTGCTGCCGTAATGGCGTGGTGGGCAGCTTTCCTGCGCTGAACCAGCGCAAGAGCAGCGGCTTCAAGGCCTGGCTGGAAGAGATCGAAGCAGGGTTGGCGACACTGGAGAATCCGGCGCCTTATGCGGTGAACCTGATCGTCCACAACAGCAACCCGCGGCTGCAAGCGGACTTGGCGATCTGCATCGAGCATAAAGTGCCCATTGTGATCACCAGCCTGGGCGCGGTGAAAGAACTGGTCGATGCAGTGCACCGCTATGGCGGTCTGGTGTTCCATGACGTGACGACGCGTCGCCATGCAGAGAAAGCGGCTGAGGCCGGGGTCGACGGTTTAATCGCCGTGGCAGCGGGCGCCGGTGGACACGCCGGAACCTGGAGCCCGTTCTCGCTGATTGCCGAGATCCGCCAATTCTTCGACAAGACGCTGCTGCTGGCCGGCTGCCTGAACCACGGCCACGAGATTCTCGCGGCACAACTGCTCGGTGCGGATCTGGCCTACTTCGGTACGCGATTTATCGGCACCACCGAAAGTCATGCGCCTGACGCCTACAAGGAGATGCTGCTGACTTCCAGAGCCGCGGACATCGTCCATACTCCAGCGGTGTCGGGAGTACCGGCAAGCTTTATGCGTCAGAGTCTTGAGGCTGCAGGTTTCGACATGGCCGCGCTGCAAGGCAAGGGCGAAGTGGACTTCGGCTCCAAACTCAAGCCCATAAGCGATGAAGCCAAAGCCTGGAAAACCGTCTGGTCCGCAGGTCAGGGTGTCGGCGAGATCGATGACCTGCCGAGTGTCGATCAATTGGTCGCTCGCCTTGATGCCGAGTACCGCAACGCACTGGCGCTGGCGGCAGCACTGCCCAAGCGCTGGCCACGCTGACAGGGGAACCTGGCCAGTCCATTCCGGCTGGCTTTACACTCAACCTGCAAGACTCCCTAAAACATTCGCGACAAGGATGCCTCGCAATGAGCGAAAACCGTTTCAAGATCGTGTTCGACGGCGCTCTGCTACCAGGTGTTGACGTCACCACCGCCAAGCTCAATCTCGCTGAGTTGTTCAAAAGCGATGTGGTTGCCATCGAGCGGCTGTTCAGTGGCAAGCCGGTTGCGCTCAAACGCGACCTTTCGCAGGTCGATGCACAGACTTATCTCCAGGCGCTGACCAACACCGGAATCGATGCCCGGATCGAATCCGAACCCTCGATCGGACTGGGCCTGGCTGACGTTCATGAACACGCTCCTGCCGTCGCGGCAGATCCCGAATCCCCTTACGCACCACCCCAGGCTACCGTTGGCGAAGCTTTGCCTGCGTTTTCCACACTCAAGCCGTTCAGCTTCGACGGGCGGATCGGCCGTTTGCGTTATCTGGCCTGGACGATGTCGCTAACGCTGGTGACCCTTGGTGTTGGCGCTGTGCTTGCTGTTTTTGGCTTGGCCCTCATCAACACGGACTCGACCATCGCCCTCATTCTCGGAGCCCTGCTGGCCTTGATCCTCTTCCTGGCGCTCGGCTTCGTCAGCACCCAGTTCTGTGTCCAGCGCCTGCATGATATTGGCTGGTCTGGCTGGCTCTGGCTGCTGACCCTCGTGCCGTTCGTGGGCAGCATCTTTCCGTTCGTGATGGTGATTGCGTCGGGTAATAGCACCGCCAATCGATACGGTGCGCCACCACCGCCCAACGGCACCGCGGTCAAGATCCTGTCGTCCCTGTGGCTGGTGTTTATCGCGATCCTGTTCATCGGCGGACTGACCGGCGGCCTTACTGCCCTCCAGAGCGAATACGAAAGCACCACCCAGAGCAGTTATGGACGTGACTCTGTGACCACCGAAGAGATCGAAGATCAAACCGCCGTGGAAGCAGCGCCAGCGCCAAATTCAGCCGACGATGCAGCCGAAGAAGCCCAGCCCCCTGTAGACTCTGCGAAAGAATGAACAGCGCTCCCCGCCCGTGACACCTGCGTCGCCGGCGCGGAGCTGTTGCGATGGAGAAATGCATGACCCGTTACGCTCTGATCACTGGCGCTTCCAGCGGCATCGGCCTGGCGATGGCAGAAGCGCTGGCCCGGCGCGGCCGCAACCTGATTCTGGTGGCCCGTCAGCGTGATCAGCTGGAAAGTATTGCGATTGAGCTGACCCAACGTTTTGACGTGGAAGTGTTGTTCCGAGCCTGTGACCTCGGCGAGCCGCTACGGCTGTCCGGTTTTCTGCTGGAGCTGGAGGAAGGTGACCGACAGATCGATTTGCTGGTCAACTGCGCCGGCATCGGCACCTGCGGACCTTTTCTGGCTCAGGACTGGATGACCGAGCAGGACCTGATCGAAGTGAACATCCTCGCGCTCACTCGCCTGTGTCACGCGCTAGGCAACAGCATGGCGCTGCAGGGCGGCGGGCAAATTTTGAATGTCGCCTCGGTGGCGGCATTCCATCCCGGTCCGTGGATGAGTACTTATTACGCCAGCAAGGCTTATGTGCTGCACTTTTCCGAAGGGCTGCGCGTCGAACTGAAAAAATGCGCGGTCAACGTCTCGGTACTCTGCCCCGGCCCTACCCGCACGGCGTTTTTGCGCACCGCGCAATTGGACGCTGGCAAACTGGTCGACAGTAAAATGCTGATGAGCCCCGAGGAAGTCGCGCTCTACACCGTGCGGGCTCTGGAGAAAAACCGAGCCATCATTATTCCGGGTCGACGCAACCGCTGGCGCGCCTTCCTGCCACGGCTCGGCTCACGCTGGCTGACCCGGACAATCGCCGGCATGGTCAACAAGGCTTACTGCCCGCGCTGATCGCACCCTCAAGGTAAAAGGCTGGGCTCGGGCATAACCCATGGTTACACTCAGACCAGCCCAAACAACGGAGAAAAAAGCTGTGGATACTCTGTTCACCAAGATCATTAACCGGGAAATCCCGGCGAAGATTATTTACGAGGACGACCAGGTACTGGCCTTCCACGACATCGCCCCACAGGCACCGGTGCATTTTCTGGTGATTCCGAAAAAAGCGGTGCGCACGCTTAACGACCTGACCGAGGACGACAAGGCACTGGCTGGGCATATTCTGTTTACCGCCCAGCGTCTGGCCCTGGAACTGGGTTGCGAAGAGGGGTTTCGCGTGGTCATGAATTGCAATCCACTGGGTGGACAGACCGTCTATCACATACATATGCATGTATTGGGTCAGCGCCAGATGCATTGGCCGCCGGGCTGATCGCAGTAAACCTCGTGGGGATGGGCAACCGCCCCCACAAGTACCTGCGTCGCAATGACCCAGCGCAAACCTTCCCTCGGCCGATTGAGTTAAACTGCCCGCCGAGATTCTTCCCGGAGGTCAGCATGACTACCCAACGTCACTACTCGCCGATTGACCGTCTTCTGCTGCAAGCCGATGCCGCGATGCGTACCTTGTTGCCCTTCAGTGGCCAACCGTACCGTCCTTCGCCCGCTATTGTTCAGCCGGATGCGCAAATGAGCGACGAAGACACCCGGCACGTCGCCGGCCTGATGCGTATCAACCATACCGGCGAAGTCTGTGCCCAGGCGCTGTATCAAGGTCAGGCCCTGACCGCCAAGCTGCCGCAAGTACGCGCCGCCATGGAGCATGCCGCCGAAGAAGAAATCGACCACCTGGTCTGGTGCGAACAACGCATAAAACAGTTGGGCAGCCACACCAGCATTCTCAATCCGCTGTTCTATGGCATGTCGTTCGGGATTGGCGCGGTGGCCGGGTTGATCAGCGATAAAGTCAGCCTGGGTTTCGTTGCGGCTACCGAACATCAGGTCTGCAAACACCTCAACGAACACCTTGAGCAACTGCCAGCCGAGGATGAAAAGTCCCGGGCAATCCTCGAGCAGATGCGCATTGATGAAGAACACCACGCCGAAAGCGCGCTGGAGGCTGGGGGTTTCCGCTTCCCGGCACCGGTGAAGTTCGGCATGAGCCTGATGGCCAAGGTCATGACCAAGAGTACTTACCGGATCTGATAGCTGCAGTGTTCTTGAGAGCCTCTTCGCGAGCAGGCTCGCTCCCGCAATGGCTTTACGTCAGCCATAAAAAAGGCGACTACCGCAAAGTAGTCGCCTTTTTTGTGCTCGATGTGGATGTCGATTCAACCGAGCTCGATGATCTCGTAGTCATGGGTAATGTCCACGCCCGCCGCGCCGAGCATGATTGACGCCGAGCAATATTTCTCGGCAGACAGCTCGATGGCGCGTTTGACCTGGGCTTCTTTCAGCCCGCGGCCCTTGACCACGAAGTGCATGTGGATTTTGGTGAAAACTTTCGGATCTTCGGTGGCGCGCTCGGCGTCGAGGAAAGCTTCGCAACTTTCAACGGCCTGACGGGACTTCTTGAGGATGCTGACCACATCAAAATTGCTGCAACCGCCAACACCCAGCAGGAGCATTTCCATCGGCCGGACCCCCAGGTTGCGACCGCCGGCATCGGGCGGACCGTCCATGACCACGACATGACCGCTGCCGGATTCACCGAGGAACATGGCTTCGCCAGCCCATTGGATGCGTGCCTTCATCGCCAAGACTCCACTGTCTAAAAAAGGGTTGCCAGCTTAGCACAGGGGCCTTGATTGACGGCGTCTTGCCTTCCTACGAAGCAAGCCGCTGCGCTGTAGGTAAATTCTCGAATATTGCTGGAAGTGTCTGTTAAGCTGGCGCCAATTCACTGGCGCATAGCCAGCTCTGCAGCAACTTCAGCGACTCATAAGAAAACCAAACACACCGTGAAGTCTTTTCGGGATACAACCATGGTTGGTATTACCCCAACACCCAGAATCAAGAACCTCGACAAACTGCTGATGCATTGCCAGCGCCGTCGTTATGCGGCCAAAAGCAATATCATTTGTGCCGGCGACCGTTCGGACAAGCTGTTCTTCATCATCAAGGGTTCGGTCACCATCCTGATCGAGGATGACGACGGCCGCGAAATGATCATCGCCTACCTGAACTCCGGAGACTTTTTCGGCGAGTTGGGTCTGTTCGAACAGGCGGGCCTGGAACAGGAACGCAGTGCCTGGGTGCGCGCCAAGATCGAATGCGAGGTCGCCGAGATCAGCTACGCGAAATTCCGCGAGCTGTCCCAACAGGATCCAGACATTCTTTACGTGCTCAGCGGACAAATCGCACAGCGCCTGCGCAACACCACCCGCAAAGTGGGTGACCTTGCATTCTTCGACGTTACCGGCCGCGTCGCACGCTGCCTGCTGGAACTGTGCAAACAGCCGGATGCCATGACCCATCCCGATGGCATGCAGATCAAGGTGACCCGTCAGGAGATCGGGCGGATTGTCGGTTGCTCTCGTGAGATGGTCGGTCGCGTACTCAAGGATCTGGAAGAACGCAACCTCGTGGACGTCAAAGGCAAGACCATGGTGGTCTTCGGTACGCGCTAAACCCTGAACAGGTCTGCCAGCAACTCGCGGTACAACGTGTCGAGTCGTCCCAACGCATCAGGTGCTGCATATTTTTCATGAAGAGCAATGTGGCTCCCGGCGCGAGCTCGCTGCTCCAGGCCACAGGCTTCATTGAACCGGTTAACCGCCGCAACCATCGACTCACGTTCGTTATCGAGCAACAAAGCCCCGTGCACCAACCCTACCGGACGCGTACCGCCATTGCTCTGGCGCCAGCGTTGAGCCGTGCCGACCATCTTGCGCCCATCAAGGTTGACGTTGAAACGCCCATCACAAAACGCACCCTCTATTTCACCCAAAGACGAAGCGCCGCCCAGTTCATCGAGTAACTGACACATCGGATCGCAAAGCCGCCGATAACCGGTTTCGATGCGGTGCTGGTCACCCTCGCTACGCGGTGGCGCATAGACCAGTGCGATGTTGATCGTTGAGGCCGATTGCGGCACCGGCTCACCGCCGGTTTCACGCAACAACACCGGCCAACCTGCCGCAGCCGACACTTCGCACGCGGCCTCGAATCCAGGCAAGCGGTTCAACCGCCGCGGCATGACCAGCGCCTTATCACTGGGCTGCCAGAACAACAGGCCGAATTCCGAATCACCGGCGCATACACGGGCTAACAGATCCTGTTCGGCGAGCAGGCCGGCTTCGACGGTCAAGGCGATGGGCTGGGTCATGGCAGTAGAGATCCTTTGTTTTGGGTATAAAAAAGCCGGCATCGCCGGCTTCTTCATTAAGTCACGTTCAGTCGAGTGTAGAACCGCTCACCGCGATACCCCGTTCAGGAAAGAACAGACGCTGCAGTTCAGTGCCCGGGCTTTCGGCGCGCATGAACGCTTCGCCAACCAGGAACGCGTACACATCGCTGATTTCCATCAGCTCGACATCGGCCCGGTTGAGAATGCCACTTTCGGTGATCACCAAGCGATCACGCGGGATACGCGGCAACAGATCGAGGGTGGTTTCCAGATTGACTTCGAAGGTGTGCAGGTTGCGATTGTTGACGCCGACCAACGGAGTGTCGAGGGTTTTCAAGGCCCGCTCCAGTTCGTCGCCATCGTGAACTTCCACCAGCACATCGAGGCCGACACTTTTGGCGACAGCCGCCAGCTCGGCCATTTTCACGTCATCCAGTGCGGAGACGATCAACAGCACGCAGTCGGCGCCCAACGCTCGGGCTTCAATGATCTGGTAAGGATCGATCATGAAGTCCTTGCGGATCACCGGCAGTTTGCACGCCGACCGCGCCTGTTGCAGATACGCATCGGCGCCCTGGAAGTAATCGATATCGGTGAGCACTGACAGACAGGTCGCGCCGCCATTCTCGTAACTCTTGGCGATGTCGGCGGGAATGAAGTTCTCGCGGATAACGCCTTTGCTCGGTGAGGCTTTCTTGATTTCTGCAATGACCGCTGGCTGCTTGAGCTTGGCCTGAGCCATCAATGCCTTGGCAAAACCACGGGGTTCATCGGCCGTCTTGGCCAGACTTTCCAGCTCCGCCAGGCTTACGCGAGCGCTACGCTCGGCGACTTCCTGGACTTTACGGGCCAGAATGTTTTCCAGAACCGTCGGTACACTCATCCCTCATTCTCCACTTTGAATACCGCGGTAAATGCACCCAGCTCTTCCAGTTTTTCCCGAGCGAGGCCTGTGTGCAGCGCATCGTGCGCCAGGGCAACGCCTTCTTTCAAACTGCTGGCATGGTCGGCGGCGTACAGCGCGGCACCGGCATTGAGCATAATCATTTCCGCGGCTTTCTGACCGTTCTCGGTCTTGCGCTTGCCCAGCGCATCGCGAATCAGTTCCAGGGAGGCCACCGGGCCATCCACTGCCAGACCGTGCAGGCTCTGGCTCTTCATGCCCAGGTCTTCTGGCTCGACCCAATACTCGGTGATCTGGTCATCCTTCAATTCCGCCACAAAGGTCGGCGCCGCCAGACTGAATTCGTCCAGGCCATCCTTCGAGTGCACCACCAGCACGTGCTTGCTGCCCATGCGCTGCAAGACTTCAGCCAGCGGCCGGCACAACGCCTGACTGAACACGCCCACCACCTGATGCTTCACGCCGGCCGGATTCGTAAGCGGGCCGAGCATGTTGAACAGCGTGCGCAAGCCCAGCTCCCGGCGCGGGCCGGCGGCGTGCTTCATGGCGCTGTGATGGGTCTGGGCGAACATGAAGCCGATGCCAACGTTATCGATGCAGCGTGCTACCTGAACCGGCGTCAGGTTCAAGTAGATACCCGCCGCCTCCAGCAAATCGGCGCTGCCGCTTTTGCCCGAGACCGCACGGTTGCCATGCTTGGCCACAGTACAACCGGCCGCCGCGACTACGAATGAGGACGCGGTCGAGACGTTAAAAATGTTCGCGCCATCACCACCGGTACCCACCACATCGACGACGCCGTCGAGGGTCTTGAGCTCGACCTTGTCCGCCAGCTCGCGCATGACCGACACGGCGCCGACGATCTCGTCGATGCTTTCACTCTTCATGCGCATGGCCATCATGAACGCGCCGATCTGCGCATCCGTGCATTGACCGGTCATGATTTCGCGCATGACATCGCGCATCTCATCGGTGCTGAGGTCGAGTTGTTCGACGATACGGCTCAGGGCTGTCTTGATATTCATGAAAAGTCCTTAGCGCGTGCCGCCGGTTTGTTTGAGGAAGTTAGCGAACAGCTCATGGCCCTGTTCGGTGAGGATCGACTCAGGGTGAAACTGGACGCCCTCGATGTTCAGTGTCTTGTGGCGCAGGCCCATGATCTCGTCGACCGAACCGTCTTCAAGCTGGGTCCAGGCGGTCAGTTCCAGGCAATCGGGCAGGGTTTCGTGTTTAACGATCAGTGAATGATAGCGGGTGACTGTCAGCGGATGGTTCAGGCCTTCAAATACACCTTTGTCCTCGTGGAACACCGGGCTGGTTTTGCCGTGCATGACCTGTCGGGCGCGCACCACATCGCCGCCAAAGGCCTGGCCGATGGACTGATGCCCGAGGCAGACGCCCAGAATCGGCAATTTACCGCCAAAATGTTTGATCACATCCATCGACACGCCGGCTTCGTTCGGCGTGCAGGGGCCAGGTGAAACGACGATCCGCTCAGGGTTGAGGGCTTCGATTTCGGCAATGGTGAGCTCATCGTTGCGCACGACTTTGACCTGGGAGCCGAGCTCACCGAGGTATTGCACAACGTTGTAGGTAAAGGAGTCGTAGTTATCGATCATCAGCAACATGGTTTAAGAACCTCTTGAATTCACTGACTTTAAATACTGCCTTCGAATGATTGACCCGCAGCGTCCAGCGCTTTGTCAGCCAAAGCGGCATGTCATACGGGTCACGTTCTGCGGTCAGCTTTCCGGGGTTTGTTCAGCCAGGGCTACGGCGCGGAACATCGCGCGGCGCTTGTTCAGGGTTTCTTCCCATTCCAGCGCCGGTACCGAGTCGGCAACGATGCCGCCACCGGCCTGCACATGCAGTTCGCCGTTCTTGATCACCGCGGTGCGGATCGCGATCGCGGTGTCCATGTTGCCGTTCCAGGCGAAGTAGCCGACCGCGCCACCGTAGACACCACGCTTGACCGGTTCCAGTTCGTCGATGATTTCCATCGCGCGAATCTTCGGTGCGCCAGACAAGGTGCCCGCCGGCAGAATCGCCCGCAGTGCGTCCATCGCCGTCAGCCCGGCCTTCAATTGACCGGTGACGTTGGACACGATGTGCATCACGTTGGAATAACGCTCGATCACCATTTTTTCGGTGAGTTTCACCGAACCGATTTCCGAAACACGACCTGTGTCGTTACGGCCCAGGTCGATCAGCATCAAGTGTTCGGCAATTTCCTTGTCGTCGGACAGCAGGTCTTTTTCCAGCGCCAGGTCGGCCTCTTCGTTGGCCCCGCGTGGGCGAGTGCCGGCAATCGGGCGCACGGTGATCAGGTTGTCTTCGACCCGCACCAGCACTTCCGGCGAACTGCCGACGACGTGGAAGTCGCCGAAGTTGAAGAAGTACATATAAGGCGTCGGGTTGAAGCAACGCAGCGCCCGGTACAAGTCGATGGGCGCAGCCTTGAAGTCGATCGACATGCGCTGGGACGGCACGACCTGCATGCAGTCACCGGCCAGGATGTATTCCTTGATGGTGTCGACGGCTTTTTCGTAATCGTCCTGCGTGAAGCTCGAACGAAACACCGGATCAGCCGACTGTTGCTTGCTGAAATCCAGACCGCGGCGCGGGGTAATCGGCTGACGGAGTTTTTCCAGCAACTCTTCCAGACGCGCCTGACCTTGTTCGAAAGCATCGTCTTGCGAGGGATCGGCCAGGACAATCGCGTGCATCTTGCCGGCGAGGTTGTCGAATACCACTACCGCGTCGGAAACCATCAGCAGAATGTCCGGCACGCCCAACGGATCCGGGTTCGGGCACTTGCCCAGACGCTTCTCCACATAGCGCACGCAGTCGTAACCGAAGTAACCCACCAGACCGCCATTGAAGCGCGGCAGGCCGGCGATGGTCGGCACGTTGTAACGGGCCTTGAACGCTTCGACGAACGCCAGCGGATCTTCAGCTTCGTGGCTTTCGACCTCGACGCCGTCATGGGTCACGCTTATGTGATGGTCATGAGCCCGCAGCACGGTACGGCACGGCAGACCGATGATCGAGTAACGGCCCCACTTCTCCCCGCCCTGCACCGATTCCAGCAGGTAAGAGTTGGGCTCGTCGGCCAGCTTCAGGTAGATCGACAGCGGTGTGTCGAAGTCGGCCAGGGTTTCGCGGGCCAGCGGGATGCGGTTGTAGCCGGCAGCGGCTAAACGCAGGAATTCTTCGCGGATCATGGGGTAGCCTCGTGGCTTGAGGGTCTAACAGTCAGGTATGCAAACGCGCCGGTATCCCGGCCAGGAACAAGTCAGGCGCGCCAACGCCAGCGGGCCAGGGCCTTGATGACTTTCATCCAGAGTTTGCGAGTGACCACCACGATGGCGTTTCCAGAAGGGGGTTGAACAGCGTCGGGCAACGTTATCTCAGCGGCCGGATCCAGGCAACCGTGAATTAACTTACGCAGATCATCGATCACCAGCGCCGGCGACTCTTCGGCAATTGGCCGGCCATGGTTATAGCCGTAACTGAGCGCCACACATTTGACCCCGGCCGCTTTTGCCGCCAGCACATCGCTGCGCGAATCGCCGACGAACAAGGATTGCGACGCCGGGATGTTGGTCATTTTCATCACGAAAAACAGCGCTGCCGGGTCCGGCTTTTTCTGTGGCAGGGTGTCGCCGCCGATGATCAAGCGGAAATAACGGCCGATTTTCATCTGATCCAGCAGCGGCGCGACGAAGCGCTCCGGCTTGTTGGTGATCAGCGCCATTTCGACACCGCGCTTGTGCAGCCATTTCAGGGTGTCGCGCACGCCGGGATAAACCACCGTCAGCTCGTGACCGTCCTCGTAAAAACCGTTGAACAGCTCCAGGGCATGCTCGGCCTCGACCTCATCGACACCCTCGGCGTCGATGTGGTTGGCCAAGGCCCGGCGTACCAGCGTGTGCACGCCGTTGCCCACCCACTCACGCACCGATTCGATGCCGGCAGGTTGACGCCCGAGTTTGAGCAGCATGTTATCCACAGCCGCTGCGAGGTCGGGGACCGAATCGATCAGCGTGCCATCCAGATCGAACATCACCAGCCGCGGCAGAGACCCCGGGAACAACTGCTCAAAGCCACTCATGGGCGGGTCAGTGCCAGTTCGGAACGCATCTTCTCAATCACCTCTTGGTAGTTCGGCGCATTGAAGATCGCCGAACCGGCGACGAACGTGTCGGCGCCAGCAGCGGCGATTTCACGAATGTTGTTCACGTTTACGCCGCCGTCGATTTCCAGGCGGATGTCACGGCCGCAAGCATCAATCAGCGCCCGCGCTTCCCGCAGCTTGTCGAGGGTGCCGGGGATGAACTTCTGCCCGCCGAAGCCCGGGTTGACGCTCATCAGGAGGATCATGTCGACCTTGTCCATCACGTACTTGAGCACATCCAGCGGGGTCGCCGGGTTGAACACCAGGCCCGACTTGCAGCCACCTTCACGGATCAGTTGCAGGGAACGGTCGACGTGCTGCGTGGCTTCCGGGTGAAAAGTGATGTAGGTCGCGCCGGCCTCGATGAAGTCACCGACGATGCGGTCCACCGGGCTGACCATCAGGTGCGCGTCGATCGGCGCAGTCACGCCGTACTTGCGCAGTGCGGCACACACCATCGGGCCGATGGTCAGGTTCGGCACGTAGTGGTTGTCCATGACATCGAAGTGCACGAAGTCGGCGCCAGCGGCCAGGACGTTATCCACCTCTTCACCCAGGCGGGCGAAGTCGGCGGAGAGAATCGACGGAGCAATTACGAAGGGCTGCATGACGCACCTTTTCTGAGCAAAATCACGATGGCGCGCATTGTATACCTCATGCTTTGACCCGCGCACCGTGGCCGCGATGATTGACCCGATCTAGTAAGCCGCCCGGTAGATCTTCTCAATATCGACAGCACTCAATTTGCGCGGATTGTTGCGCATCAGGCGCTCAATTCCCGCCGCTTCCACGGCCAGGGACGGGATGGCGTCTTCGGGAACGCCGAAGCTGCGCAGCCCCGGCGGAATTTCCACCGCCGCGCACAATTCGGTCATCGCCTCGACGGCCTTGTCCGCCGCGTCGTTGGCGCTCAGATGAGTGGTCTTCACGCCCATGGCCTCGGCGATATCTTGCATGCGCTCCACGCAGGCCATTTTGTTCCAGGTCATGACATATGGCAGTAGCAAAGCGTTGCTGACGCCGTGGGCAATGTTGAAACGAGCGCCCAGCGGATACGCCAGCGCGTGTACCGCCCCGACCCCGGCATTACCAAACGCCATACCGGCCATCAGACTGGCGGTGGCCATGTCTTCGCGGGCCTGGAGATTGGACGGGTTGGCGTAAGCCTTCGGCAGCGCCTTGGCGATGAGTTTGATGGCGCCGATGGCCAGCGCGTCGGTAATCGGTGAGGCGTTCAACGACAGATAGGATTCGATGGCGTGCACCAGTGCATCGACGCCACTGGCGGCAGTGACACTGCGCGGACAGGTCAGGGTCATTTGCGGGCTGACCAGCGCCACGTCCGGTAACAGATAGTCGCTGACGATGCCTTTCTTTAGCTGCGCGACCTTGTCGGAGAGGATCGCCACGTTGGTGACTTCCGAGCCGGTACCGGCGGTGGTCGGAATGGCGATCAGCGGCGGGCCTTTGCGCGGCACCTGATCAATGCCGAACAGGTCCTCCAGCGCGCCGTGATAACCGGCGTAGGCCGCGACACTTTTAGCGATGTCGATGGCACTGCCACCGCCCAGACCGATCAGCCCGTCATGCCCTCCTTCGCGGTAGACCCGCATGCAGTCTTCGACGATGGCGATTTCGGGGTCCGGCAATACACGGTCGAAAATTTCGTAGGCTCGGTCGCCCAGCTGCGCCAGCGCCAGCTCGACCGTACCGGACTTGACCAGCGCGGCGTCGGTGACGATCAGCGGGTTGTCGATGTCCAGACGTATCAATTCAGCGGCCAGTTGCTCGATAGCACCTGCGCCGGTAATCAGTTTGTGAGCGATTTTGAAAGCGGAAAGACTCATCGTGCGCAGCCTCTTATAGCCAGGGGAGCTGGGCACAAGAGTAGCTGGGGATTGGAGTTTGTCTGCTATTGAGGCCATGAATGACCATACCCGCCGCATATCGATCGCTCCCACTTCGCGTGGGAACGATCGGTACTTGCAGGTTAGACCTGGGCGGTGCGCAGTTTCTCGCTGCGCCCGCGCAGCCATTCCAGGGTCAGCAGCAGAATTACCGAGAAAGCGATCAGCAGGGTCGCTGCAGCAGCAATCGTCGGGCTGAGGTTTTCGCGGATGCCGCTGAACATCTGCCGAGGCAATGTCACTTGCTCGGGGCCGGCGAGGAACAGCGTCACCACCACTTCATCGAACGAAGTGGCGAAGGCAAACAGCGCACCGGAGATCACGCCAGGCGCAATCAGCGGCAACGTCACCCGACGAAACGCCGTCAGCGGCGAAGCACCCAGGCTCGCAGCCGCGCGCACCAGATTCTGATTGAACCCCTGCAAGGTCGCCGACACCGTAATGATCACAAATGGCACGCCCAACACCGCATGCACCACGATCAGCGAGAAGAAGCTGTTGCCCAGCCCCAGTGGCGCGAAGAACAGATAGCTCGCCACACCAATGATCACCACGGGTACCACCATCGGCGAAATCACCAGCGCCATCACCAGCGCCTTGCCAGGGAAGTTGCCCCGCGTCAGGCCGATTGCCGCCAGCGTACCGAAGATCATCGCCAACACCGTCGCCGCCGGAGCAACGATGATGCTGTTCTTCAGTGCACGCATCCACTCGGCCGAAGCGAAGAAGTCCTGGTACCAGTGCAGCGAAAAGCCTTGCAACGGGTACACCAGAAAACTCCCTGAGTTGAATGACAGCGGAATGATCACCAGCACCGGCAGAATCAGGAACAACAGGACCAGCCCGCAGAGAATGCGCAAGCTGTAGAACCACACCCGCTCAATGGGCGACATATAAGGACTCAGCATTTCGATCTCCCCTTAGCTCAGGCGCAGGCGACTGGCGCCCACCAGCCAGTTGTAAATCAGATAAAGCACCACGGTCGCCAACAGCAGCAGCCCACCGAGGGCGGTTGCCATGCCCCAGTTGATGCTGGTGTTGGTGTAGAAGGCGACGAAGTAACTGACCATCTGATCGCTCGGGCTGCCCAGCAAGGCCGGAGTGATGTAGTAGCCGACGGCTAGGATGAACACCAACAGGCAACCGGCTCCGACACCGGCATAGGTCTGCGGAAGGTACACCCGCCAGAAGCTGGCGAACGGGTGGCAGCCTAGGGAAATCGCGGCGCGCATGTAGGTCGGCGAAATGCCTTTCATCACGCTGTAGATCGGCAGAATCATGAACGGCAGCAGGATGTGCACCATGGAGATGTAAACCCCGGAGCGGTTGAATACCAGTTCCAGTGGTTTATCGATGATGCCCATGGCCATCAGGCCACTGTTGATCAAGCCGCCCGACTGCAGCAACACAATCCACGCGGCGACCCGCACCAGAATCGAGGTCCAGAACGGCAGCAGGACCAGAATCATCAACAGGTTGCTTTGACGCGATGGCAAGTTCGCCAGCAGGTAGGCCAACGGGTACGCCAGCAACAGACAGATCACGGTAATGACCAGACCCATCCAGAAGGTTCGGGCGAAGATGTCGAGGTAGATCGCCTGATCGGGCGCGGCCGGGGCGATTTCGCCGAGGTCGTCGATACGGTGATCGACCGCCGCCAGCAAGTAATAAGGGGTGATGCTGCTGGTGTTGCGGCGCACAGCTTGCCAGTAGGCCGGGTCACCCCAGCGCTCGTCGAGACCTTCCAGCGCTTCTTTATAGGAGGCCGGTTCGGTAGCGAACGGTAAGGCACGTGCGGTTTTGGTCAGCAGGCTGCGGTAGCCGGCCAACTCCATGTTCAAGCGCTTGGACAGGTCGCCCAAGGTCTGATTCTTGCGGGCTTCAGCCAGGTCTTGGCTGGCGGCCTTGTAAACCGGTTCAGCGGGCAGGCCTCGGCCATCCCAACTGGCGATAGCCGCCACGGTGCGCGGCATACCGCCGACCACTTCCGGGTTACCAACGCTTTTGTAGAGCAGCGCCACGATGGGCACCAGGAACACCAGCAACAGAAACAGCACCAACGGCGCGATCAAGGCTTGTGCTTTCCAGCGGTTGATCCGCTCGGCGTGCTTGAGCCGCTGCTTCAAGGTGGGGTCGGTGCCCGCGTTCAGGGGAATGGCGGTGGCCATGGCGTACTCCGGAAATCTTTGATCGTTACAGAGGTGGTAAACGCCGCCTCGAACGGTGGGTGCCGATCGTTCCCACGCACAGCGTGGGAACGGTCATCACAGGGTCGTGCTTACTTGGCGGCCCAGGAATTGAAGCGCTGTTCCAGTTGCTCACCGTTGTCCGCCCAGAAGCTGACGTCGATCTGCACCTGGTTGGCGATGTTTTCCGGGGTGGTCGGCATGTCTTTCAGGACATCCTTGGCCAGCAACGGTACGGCTTGAATATTGGCCGGGCCGTAGGCGATGTTTTCCGAATAGGTCTTTTGCTGCGGCGGCGCCACCGAGAACGCGATGAATTTCTTCGCCGCCTCAGCGCGTGCTTTATCCAGACCTTTTGGAATGGCCCATGCGTCGAAGTCGTAGATGCCGCCGTTCCACACGACTTTCAGGTTGCTTTCTTTTTGCACGGCAGCGATCCGGCCGTTGTAGGCCGAGCTCATGACCACGTCGCCGGAAGCGAGGTACTGCGGCGGTTGCGCGCCGGCTTCCCACCACTGGATGCTTGGTTTGAGCTCATCAAGCTTCTTGAACGCGCGGTCCTGACCACCCTTGCCGGCCAGTACTTTGTAGACGTCTTTCGGCGCAACGCCGTCGGCCATCAGCGCGAATTCCAGGGTGTACTTGGCGCCTTTACGCAGGCCACGTTTGCCCGGGAATTTCTTGGTGTCCCAGAAATCCACCCAGCCGGTCGGTGCGGAAGCCAGTTTGTCGGCGTTATAGGCCAGCACGGTCGACCACACGAAGAAGCCCACGCCGCAGGGCTGGATGGCGCCTTTGACGTAGTCTTCGGACTTGCCGAACAACTTCGGATCAAGCTGCTCGAACATGTCTTCGTCGCAACCACGGGACAATTCTGGCGATTCAACTTCGACCAGGTCCCAGGACACGCTTTTGGTGTCGACCATGGCTTTGACCTTGGCCATTTCGCCGTTGTACTCGCCCGCCACAATCTTGCCGTTACCTGCCGCTTCCCACGGTGCGTAGAAGGCTTTGACCTGCGCTGCCTTGTTCGCACCGCCAAAGGACACCACGGTCAGGTCCTGGCCCGCCGCCATTGCGTGCGCCGCACCGATCATGCCCATGACCAAAGCGGTGAATTTCAGGGATCTCAACATTTATTGTTCTCTCCACGTGCAGGGTTGGTGTTGTTGAATCAGGGGGGCGATCAATGCGCCTCTAGAAGTGGGTCGAGCGCGCGAACGTGTTCGACCTGCCAGCCAAGCGGTACCACGTCGCCGACAGCCAGTGCCGGATCGAGCTCGGCAATCGGTTGTTTCACAAAGAAATCGGTCTTGCCGCAGACTTCCAGGCGAACCCGGACGTGGTCACCCAGATAGATGAATTCCTCCACCCTCCCTGAGAAGCGGTTGACGCATTGATCGCTTGCGCCGTTGAGGCTAATGCGCTCGGGTCGAATCGACAGCGTGACCGGTTCGCCGGCCTTGCCGACGTTGACCGCCAGAGCCTCAACCTTTTCGCCGCGCCCTAACTCAACCACGCAGCGGTCGCCGGTGTGACTGTGCAAGCGGCCATTGAGGCGGTTGTTCTCACCAATGAAGTTGGCGACGAAGGTATTTTTCGGTTCTTCGTAGAGGGCGCGCGGCGACGCGATCTGCTGGATTTCGCCCTGGTGGAAGACTGCCACGCGATCGGACATGGTCAGGGCTTCACCCTGGTCGTGGGTCACGTAGACCACGGTCACGCCGAGGCGCTGGTGCAGATGTTTGATTTCCATCTGCATGTGTTCACGCAGTTGTTTGTCCAGTGCGCCGAGGGGTTCGTCCATCAGCACCAGTTGCGGTTCGAACACCAAGGCGCGGGCCAGGGCCACACGCTGCTGCTGACCGCCGGACAGTTGAGCCGGATAACGCTGGGCGAAGGTGTCGAGCTGAACCATGCTCAGGACTTTTTTGACCTTGTCGCTGACATCGTTCTTGTTCAAGCCGCGCACGGTCAACGGAAACGCCAGGTTCTCGGCAACCGTCATGTGCGGGAACAACGCGTAGTTCTGGAACACCATGCCGATGTCACGTTTGTGTGGCGGCACGTTGTTGATGGAGCGCCCGGCCAGCTGGATTTCGCCTGCGGTCGGCGTTTCGAAACCGGCGAGCATCATCAGGCTGGTGGTCTTGCCGGAGCCGGACGGTCCGAGCAAGGTGAGGAATTCGCCTTTGCGAATCTCCAGGTTGAGGTCTTTGACGATCAGGTTCTCGCCGTCGTAGCTTTTTTGTACTCCACGAAAGCTGACCAGAATATCGCTGGCCCCTGCGCTTGAATCGACCTGGCTCATACCCACACCTTTGTTGTTGATGACTGCTGAGGACTTAGCCTAGTGGACGCTGCCGACCACGCAAATCGGGGCGCAGGAGAGAATGGCCTCAGCGAGATGGAAGGTTGGGGGTAGGGATTGCCCTACAAAGATGGCGGGGATGAATAGGGGCAGCGGCAATCTTGAAGCGGCAAGCCGCAAGAACGGGCAAAAGTGGCTTTGCAGGATGTCGTAAATGGGCATGCGATCACTCTCCCCGTGGGAACAGTGTTCTTAGAGGAGTTTGTGCTCCATGGCGTACTTCACCAGTTCCGCCAGGGAAGTGATGTTGAGTTTCTGCATCAGCCGTGCCTTGTGGGTGCTGATGGTTTTACTGCTCAAGGCCAGTTGCTGGGCGATGTCGTTGACGTTGGCGCCCTGGGCCAGGCGTTCGAACACCGAGAACTCGCGCTCGGACAGCAACGCGTGCAACGGCCGCGAATCGGTCAGGCCGACTTCGAAGACCATGCGATCGGCCAGGTCCGGGTCGATGTAACGCCCGCCCGCCGCGACCTTGCGGATGGCCGTCAGCAGCAGCGCCGGATCGCTATCCTTGGTCGCATAACCCGCAGCGCCGACCTTCAACGCACGGGCGGCCATTTGCGCTTCATCGTGCATGGACAACACCAGAATCGCCGGCGGATTGTTCAGCGCGCGAATCCGCGGAATCGCCTCCAGCCCGTTAACCCCAGGCATGGAGATGTCCAGCAAGACCACTTCGCAGGGAACATGGCGCAAGGTCTCGAGCAGTTGCTCGCCATTGCTCGCCTCCCCTACCACCAGCAAATCCTTGGCCAGGCCGATCAATTGCTTGATGCCTTCGCGGACGATGGTGTGGTCTTCGGCTACCAGTACACGGATCACTTACTTCTCCTCATCCAGCGGCACTCGCACGCTCAGGGTCGTGCCTTCACCCGGTTCACTCTCAAGGGACAATTGCCCGCCCATGATCAACACTCGCTCGCGCATACCGACCACCCCGAAGGATGTTGACCTACCGGTGGAGGGGACAAATCCTACGCCATCATCGCTGACGATCAGACACAACTCGCCCCCTTCCAGTGCCAATGTCAGTTCGACAGTATGCGCCTGGGCATGGCGCATGACATTGGTCAGCGCTTCCTGAAGGATCCGGAACAGGCCAATTGCCTTGGCGTCACTGAGCCTCGGCAGATTCTCCGGCACCTGCACCAGACACGGAATCTGCGTGCGCGCCTCGAATCGGCGGGCCTGCCACTCGATGGCGGAGGCGATCCCGGCGTCGAGAATCGGCGGGCGCAGTGCCGTGGCGACATCGCGAACCAGTTGGAACAGCTGGGCGATCAAGCGCTTCATGCTGTTCAAGCGTTCGTTCAGTCCGGGGTCGAGCTGGGCATAGGCCAGCTCGCACATGGAGGTTTCCAGTTTGAGCACGGTCAACATCTGACCCAGTTCGTCGTGTACTTCCCGGGCGATGCGGGCCTTTTCCTCTTCCCGCACGCTCTCCAGGTGCGCGGACAACTCACGCAACTGCTCGCGGGAGCCGGCCAGTTCCAGTTCGATGCGCTTGCTCTCGCTGATGTCCCAGACGATCCCGTCCCAGACATAGGCGCCGTCTTCGAGCCGGCGGGTGATGGCCTTGATCTCGGCCCAGCGCTGTTCGCCGGATCGGGTGAGAATCCGCCCCTGCCACGACCAGTCACTGTCGGTGTCCAGCGCATGGTCCTGGGTTTGGTGATAACTGGCCTTGTCGTCTGGATGCACCAGGCTGCGCAGGCCTTTGTCGCGATGGGCCAGGGTCGCCGGTGCGTAACCCACCAGGCTCTCGCTGCCTTCACTGATGTAGGCAAAATCGATCTGCCCCGTCACCGGCGCCCGCTCCAGACGAAAGACCAGTCCTGGAACGTTGGCGGCGATCCCTTGCAGACGCGCGTCGCTTTCCTGCAACGCGGCCAATGCTCGGCGACGCTCGGTGACGTCGTTGAGGTAAACCACCAGGTATTCGCCATCGCGAAACCGCAAAAAGCTCAGCGAAACATCCACCGGCAAATTGCTGCCATCCGCCCGTACGCAGCTGGTTTCAAAACTTTGCGGGCCGTCCTCACTGGCTCGGGCGCGTTTCCACAGGTTCAGCCAGCGGTCCATGTGCAAGCCGGGCTCGAAGTCGATCAGCGGCCGGTCAATGATCCCGCCCGCCAGATAACCCAGCATGGTTTCCGCCGCGCAATTGGCGTAGCGCACATGGCTGTCCCAGTTGACCCAAAGGATGCCGACGGTGCTCTGGTCAATGGAAAACTGGGTGAGGCGCAAGGCTTCTTCGCTGGCGGCACGCAGGGCAATGTCCTCGCGAGCTGCCAACAAACGATGTTCAAGGCTGTGCTGCTGCCGACGCTGCCAGAACACGATGGCCATGCTGCTCAGCATCAATACCGTCAACAGCAGACAGAGGTTTTGCCAAAAAACCGGGGAGTCGGTCAGCCGCGGGTATTTGGGTTGCAGCCATTGGTTGTGCAACTGTTCCAGGTCCTTGGCCGGGATCGCACGCAACGCGCTTTCGACGATGCCGGCCAGTTCCGGCCAATCCCGGCGCGTGGCCACCCGCAACAGTTGCGGCAGGCCGATATCACCGACCACCACCAGCCCGGCAAACTCAGGTTCGGCGGACAAGCGCCCCAACTGCGCTTCGTCGACCACGGCGTAACCGGCCTGCTGACTCAATAACAGCTGCAGTGCCTGGCGCTCGATCGGTACGCCTTGAAGGTTCAGGTGCGGGTAATTGCTGCGCAGGTAATCGGCGGTGGCGCCGGGCATGCGCACGGCGACGCGGGTCTGGCTGTCGAGTTGTTCCAGCTCTATCACGCCGGTGCGTTTCTGGTCGCTGACCACCAGTTGCGGCACCCGCATATACGGGTCGGAAAACTGCCAGAGCCGCAGGCCACCGGGGGTTTGGGTCAGCCCCGGAGCGATGTCGATTTCACCCTCGCGCGCGGCGGCTTCCAGTTGCGCAAGGTCGGGAAAGTTGCGCCAGCTCAGCTCGATTTCGAGCGCCTTGGCCAGCCACTTCATCAGTTCGACATTGACCCCGGACAAACGCTGCAAGCGGCGATCGTATTGGGCGTAGGGCATCTGCAACACCAGTCCCACGCGCAATTCGCCATGCTGCGCCAGCCATTGCTGTTGGCCCGTGGACAATTGCGCGATGTGCACCGGTGGCGCGGCAGCCGCCCAGCCCATTAAGGGAAACCATAAACAGCCGATAACCCACAGGCAGCGAAAACGCATCATCGAAGTCTCACACACTGACAAATACTGACCAACCCATTAGGCTGCCGGAATAACTTCTGGCCTGGAATATCCGATGCCCCCTGTCTACCGCCTGGCACTGCCAGCATTGTGCCTGTCGCTGATCCTGCCTTGCGCCTTTTCTGTCGAAGCCGCTGACCCGGCACCGGCCACTACGCAAACACCCGCCGAAGAAACACCGGTCGAGCGCCAACCGCTGCTTGAGCGTAGTCAGGAAGAAGCGTCTGCACTTGAACGACAGATTCCTGCTCAGGAACAGCAGCAACTGCAAGCGGGCAACGAGACGTTTCTGGCATTGTGGAAACCGGCCAATACCGCTGAACCCAAAGGCGCGGTAATTATCATCCCGGGCGCCGGCGAAACCGTTGACTGGCCGCAAGTAATAAGTCCATTGCGACATAAATTGCCGGACGCCGAGTGGAGCAGCCTGAGTATCACCTTGCCGGACCTGCAAAGCGATGCCATTGCGCCACGTATCGTCGAAGTGGCACCCACACCAGAAGCCCCTGACGCCGGCAGCAAAGACTCGACCACCGCCGCGCCCATCGAGCAAGTGGCGGGCGGTGAAGCGGAGGTGGCGGACAAGGCGATCGCCGACACTAGCGAGGAACAGGCCACCGCAGACGCCGAACGAATCTTCGCGCGCATCGACGCCGCCATTGCCTACGCCGAACAGCAAAGCGCTCGCAGCATTGTCGTGCTGGGGCATGGCACTGGCGCTTACTGGGCCGCACGCTACCTCAGCGAGAAGCAGCCCTCGCAAGTGGAGAAGTTTGTGATGGTCGCCGCTCAGATGCCGACGAAAGCCAAACCAGAACTGGTCGAACTGACACCGACCTTGAAGCTGCCCACCGCAGACATCTTCTATATGGACAAGCGGCGGGACCGCAACCTGGCGCTGGAACGCTTGCAAGCGAGCAAACGGTTGAACACTTCGGGGTTCAGTCAGGTCTCGCTCAAGGCATTGCCGGGTAATTCCAAGGCTGAGCAAGAGCAACTGTTCCGTCGGGTGCGGGGCTGGTTGAATCCACAGAACGCGGTGAACTGATAGACCGCTACCGAAAATCCCGTCGCTCGCGAATCAATGTGTAGGCGCTATGCAGTTCGCGAGTCTTGTCAGTGGCTTCGCGCACCTGCAGCTCCGTCGCACCGCTGCCGGCGATCTTGTCCGGGTGATGCCGACTCAGCAGGCGTCGATAAGCATGCTTGATCTGCGCCGGCTCGCTGGTCGCCGAAACGCCCAAAAGCCGCAGAGCATCTTGATAGGTCAGCGCACTGCTGGCCTGTGCAAACTTGTGCTGCTCATAATCGGCCGATAGCGCCTGCACCTGTCGTGTCGTCCAGCCCAGCCATTTACCCCACTGCCTGATCAGCTCTCGTTCCGCACTGCCGGCGCGACCATCAGCCCAAATCATCCGCCAACAGGCGCGCAAGACGCCTTCGGCCGCATGGGGCTGAGCGCTCAAGCGGCGCAAATAACCGCGCAACCGGTCATCTCCCGACTTGCCGCGATTGAACGCGGCAATGGCCCGACGCTGGGCCAACTCGGTCATTTCCAGCGAACGCATTTCCTGACGGGCCTGCTGAATGTGGCCTTCCACCACCCGTCCATCGCTCTTGGCCAGCCGTCCCAGCAGCACGAACAGCAGTTCATCGTTGCGCAGCACCGAGCGGCCACCGAGCTTTTCTCGCAAGTGCGCCAAGCTCTGTAAGTGCAAGTACCGATCCAGCACCTGCCCTAACAAGGCGCCCAGCATGGCCCCCGGAATGCTGGCGATGTAAAACCCCACTCCGGCTCCGATCAGAGTCCCTGGCCACAGCATGTCAGCGTCTCGCTTCTAACAGGGTTTCGACTTCAGCCAGACGTTCGTGAGTGCCAACATCTACCCAATGTCCGTTCAAGCGCTCGCCGGTGACTTGTCCAGCAGCCATAGCCTTGCGCAGCAGCGGCGCAAGCTTGAAGGCACCGGCGGAGCAACCGTCGAACAGCTGCGGGTGCAGCACCGCGATGCCGCTATAGGTCAGGGTTGCGGTGTCCGGTTGACCATCGCGGACTTGCCCGTCGATCAGACTGAAATCGCCGGCCGGATGATGGGCAGGGTTGTCCGCCAACACCAAGTGCGCCAGCCCGGTGATGGGTTGGTGCAACACGCTGAAGTCGTAGTCGGTCCAGATGTCACCGTTGACCACCATAAAGGCCTCGTCACCCAGCAACGCCAGCGCGCGGAAAATCCCGCCTCCGGTTTCCAGCGGCTCACCTTCCGGCGAGTACTGAATACGTACGCCGTATTGCGAGCCATCACCCAGATAGTTTTCGATCAGTTGGCCGAGCCAGGCATGGTTGATCACTACCTCGGTAAACCCCGCCACCGCCAACGCTTTCAAGTGATACTCGATCAACGGTATACCGCCCGCGCGAACCAGCGGTTTCGGCGTGGTCAGGGTCAGCGGGCGCATGCGCTCGCCTTTTCCGGCGGCCAGAATCATTGCCTTCATGCATTCGCTCCAGCACGCAGACTCAGCAGTAACACATCCAGCTCGGCCAATTCAGGACGGCGGGCGATCACGGCGTCTATATAAGCAAAGAAGCGTGGCACATCGCCAAGATAGCGCGGCTTGCCGTCGCGGTGGCAGATGCGGGCAAAGATGCCGATTACTTTGAGGTGCCGCTGCACGCCCATCAGGTCACTGGCACGCAGGAAATCTTCGAAGTCGGGCTGAACCGGGATCCCGAGATCGCCCGCTTGCTGCCAGTAAGCTTCCAGCCAACCGCGCACACGCGCCTCGGGCCAGCTAAGGAACGCATCCTTGAACAGGCAGGTCACGTCGTAGGTCACGGGACCATAGACGGCGTCCTGAAAATCCAGCACACCGGGATTGGGCTCGCTGAGCATCAGGTTGCGCGGCATGTAATCGCGGTGCACCAGCACTTTAGGCTGGGCCAGTGCGCTGTCGATCAATAGCTCAGTCACGTTCTGCCAGAGTATTTGCTGCGCCGAGTCGAACTCGATGCCCAACTCGCGCTTCACGTACCAATCGGGGAACAATTGCAGCTCGCGTCGCAGCAGCGCCACGTCATAACTTGGCAGTGGTGCAACCATCGGCAACTGCTGAAAAGCCAGCAGCGCTTGCAGGGCATCCTTGAACAAATCGTCGGCATTTTCGCTGTCGATCACGTCCAGGAAAGTCTTGCTGCCCAGGTCATTGAGCAAAAGAAAACCACGATCAAGGTCTTCAGCATAAATTTTCGGAACATTTATTCCGGATTTCGCTAGCAAAAAAGCGATATCCACGAAGGGTTTACAGTTTTCCTGGGGCGGTGGCGCGTCCATTACGACGAAGCTTCTGCCCTCGCCTTCCCAGCGAAAATAACGTCGAAAACTCGCATCGCTACTGGCCGCGGTCAACGTGGCCGGGGGTACGGCCCCCCAACCCTGTTCTGCAAAGAGGGCAGCCAATTGCTCGTCGAGCCAAACTTTCAGGTGTTGCAAACGTACATCTTGGTCAGGCATTGCAAGGGTCTCCGACGGCGCTAGCCGTCAAGCGGGTCATGCTTTATTATCCAGCATCTTTTTCAGACCATCGAGAGGCGTGCGGCCCACACCGCGGGCAGATGGCACGCAGGAAGCCCGGACTAATAAGATGGCATTGAAATCCCCCGCGTTTCGTAACAAATTTCCGTTGTTGGTTACCGGCAGTCTGCTGGCCCTGCAACCTCTAGCCACTTCGTTCGCGGTCGCCGCGCAACAGTATGACTGCTCAGTCTCTGCTTCGGGAGCCTGGAACTGTGCGCCAAAATCTCCCGCATCTGCGCTGCCACCTCGCCCCGTCCATGACGGCAGTGCGGCGGTAAGCACGAGCGGCGAGACTCCGGCTGGCAGCGACTCCAGTCAAGACACTGGCGCCAAGCCTGTGCTGGTGACCGAATCCAAGGGCCGTGGCCTGAAGTCGCGTAGCGAAGACTACAGTCACCTCGATTGGATTCCGCGCGAGAAGCTCACAGCAGCGCAACTGGCCGAAACCGGTCCTTACTGCGCTGGTTCCTATATCGAACCGATTCGTCCTGGCATGAATGACAAGACGAATAAAAGTGACGCTCCGACCTTTCTCGGCGCCAAAGCCTCTCGCTATAACCAGGACGAGCAGGTCGCGACCCTGGCGGGTGACGTCGTCATGCGTCAGGGCAGCATGCAGATCGAAGCCGACGAAGCTTACCTGTACCAGGCCGAGAGCCGTGGCGAACTGAGCGGCAACGTCCGTGTTCGCGACAACGGCGCACTGATCGTTGGCGACCACGCCGACGTGCAGCTCGACACCGGTGAAGCCAAGGTCGACAACGCCGAATACGTGATGCACAAATCCCGTATCCGCGGTAATGCGCTGTACGCCAAGCGTGCCGAGAACGCGATCATCCGGCTCAAGGATGGTACGTACACCACCTGCGAACCGGGCAGCAACGCCTGGCAGCTTAGGGGCAACAACATCACCTTGAATCCGGCCACCGGTTTCGGTACCGCGACCAACGTGACGCTGCGGGTCAAAGACATTCCGATTCTGTACACGCCATACATCTATTTCCCGATCGACGACCGTCGCCAGTCCGGCTTCCTGCCGCCGACCATCGGCACCGGCAGCGATACCGGCTTCATGCTGGTCACACCGTATTACTTCAACCTGGCACCGAACTACGATGCCACGTTGTACCCGCGCTACATGAGCAAGCACGGGCTGTTGATGGAAGGCGAATTCCGTTACCTGACCCCGTCCAGCGAAGGTCAGTTCGGCGCCGCGTACCTCAACGACGAAGACACCGATCGCAGCGGTCAGACCGATTACCAAAAAAACCGCTACATGTATAACTGGCAGCACAAGGGCGGTCTCGACTCCCGTGTTCTGACACAAGTCGACTACACCAAGCTCAGCGATCCGTATTACTTCCAGGATCTGCAAACCGATCAGATCGGGGTAAAAAGCGCCGACTTCGTGAACCAGCAGGGTTCTGTCACCTATCGTGGCGACAGCTACACCGCTCGTTTGAATGCACAGGCTTACCAGCTCGCGACCGTTTCGGACATCACACCGTATGACCGCTTGCCGCAGATCACTTTCAATGGTCAGCTGCCGACTCACCCTGGCGGCCTGAACTTCGACTACGAGACAGAAGTCGTACGCTTCGACCGTGATCTGAAGAACGGTAACTTCGTAAACGAAGATGGCACCACTGAAACACGTCTTGATAACAACGTTACGGGACTGGCACGCGCCAACGGCGACCGTTTGAATCTCAAACCGGGTGTCAGCCTGCCGTTGGACTGGACTTATGGCTTCGTGAAGCCATCGCTCAAGTACCAGTACACCCAGTACCAATTGGATCTGGACGGTACCGGCAAAAATCAGATTGATGCGCAAACCGCGGAGCAGCAAAAGCTCAACGGTACTTTCAGCAGCAACCAGAACCGTGGCGTGCCAATCGCCAGCATCGACAGCGGCCTGTACTTCGATCGCAACACCCAATGGTTCGGCAAGAATTATCGCCAGACCCTCGAGCCGCGCCTGTTCTACCTGTACGTACCGGAAACGGATCAGGAAGACATTCCGGTATTCGACACCAGCGAATACACCTTCAACTACGCATCGCTGTTCCGTGACAACCGCTTCTCCGGCTCCGACCGCGTCGGCGACGAGAACAAACTGTCTCTGGGCGTAACCAACCGCTGGATCGAAGACAACGGCTTCGAACGTCAACGCATCAGCGTCGGCCAGGCGTTGTACTTCAAGGATCGTGAAGTTCAGTTGCCGGGCATCGATGCAAAAACCCGTGACGATGCGCAGGCTAATGTCTCGCCTTATGCACTGGAATACGAATATCGCTGGAACCGCGATTGGCGCACCACGGCCGATTACAACTGGGACCCGGACAGCCGCAGCCCTCGTTCGGGCAGCGCGATGTTCCACTACCAGCCTGAAGACAACCCGAACAAGGTCATCAACGCCGGCTATCGCTATCGTAATGACCAGGTCCGTTACGACCAGAACACCGGTAAGTGGCAAGTGGGCGGTGGTGACTACGGCACCCCAGGCCAACCTGGCTACGTGAAGGACTACTACAAGATTCAGCAGCACGATTTCTCGGTGATCTGGCCGATCGTGCCGCAATGGAACGCTATCAGCCGCTGGCAGTATGACTACAACCGTAACCGTACCCTGGAAGCTTTCGGTGGTTTCGAGTACGACAACTGCTGCTGGAAACTGCGCCTGATCAACCGTTACTGGGTGTCGTATGACGAGTTCAGTCAGAACGCCCCGGAAAACGAAAAAGGCGACCACGGCATCTTCCTACAAATTGTTCTGAAGGGACTCGGCGGCCTCACCGGCGCCAAAGTAGAGAGCTTCCTCGACAAAGGCATCCAAGGTTATCGTGAACGTGAAGACCAAGCTTTCTGATTGTCTGCGCCCGCTGATGCTGGGCGCGCTGTTCCTGGGTACCGCGGCGAACGCCGCGGTGCAGTCCATCGATAAAGTGGTGGCCATTGTCGACAACGACGTGGTCATGCAGAGCCAACTGGACCAGCGCGTTCATGAAGTTCAGCAAACCATCGCCAAGCGCGGTTCTGCAGTACCGCCGGCCAACGTGCTGGATCAGCAGGTACTTGAACGACTAATTGTCGAAAACCTGCAACTGCAGATCGGCGAACGTTCCGGTATCCGCATTACCGATGAAGAACTGAACCAGGCTGTCGGCACCATTGCCCAGCGCAACAACATGTCCGTGGATCAATTCCGCGCGGCCCTGACTCGTGATGGCCTCTCTTATGAAGACGCCCGTGACCAGATTCGCCGCGAGATGGTCATCAGCCGTGTGCGCCAGCGTCGTGTGGCCGAGCGTATCCAGGTGTCCGAGCAGGAAGTGAAAAACTTCCTCGCTTCCGACCTCGGCAAAATGCAGCTGTCCGAAGAGTTCCGCCTGGCCAACATCCTGATTCCTACGCCGGAAAGCGCCAACTCCGACGCGATTCAGAATGCAGCCAAACAGGCCGACGCGGTTTACCAGCAGCTCAAGCAAGGCGCTGACTTCGGTCAGTTGGCAATCGCCAAATCCGCCAGCGAAACCGCGCTGGAAGGTGGCGACATGGGCTGGCGTAAAGCCGGTCAACTGCCACCTCCGTTCGATCGCATGTTGAGCACCATGGCTGTCGGTGACATTACCCAGCCAATGCGCACGCCAGGCGGCTTCATCATCCTGAAGATCCTCGACAAGCGTGGCGGTGAAACCCAGGTTCGTGATGAAGTGCACGTACGTCACATCCTGGTCAAACCCAGCCCGATCCGCGACGAAGCAAAAACCAAGGCTCTGGCTGAGTCGCTCTACTCTCGCATCGAAGCGGGCGAAGATTTCGGCGAACTGGCGAAAAGCTTCTCGGAAGACCCGGGTTCCGCCCTTAACGGTGGCGACCTGAACTGGATCGACCCAAATGCGTTGGTGCCTGAATTCCGCGAAGTGATGGCCAAGACCCCGCAAGGTCAGCTGTCCAAGCCATTCGAGACCCAATATGGCTGGCACGTTCTGGAAGTCATTGGCCGTCGTGCCACTGACGGCACCACCCAGGCCCGCGAGCAGCAAGCAATGACCGTATTGCGTAACCGCAAATATGACGAAGAGCTGCAAACCTGGCTGCGTCAGATCCGTGACGAAGCGTACGTAGAGATCAAACTCCCTGGTGCAGACCAGGCAGCACAGTGAAACCCAAACGTTTCGCGCTGACACCCGGCGAGCCGGCCGGCATAGGTCCCGACCTGTGCCTGCTGCTCGCCTCGCAAGCCCAGCCACATCCCCTGATTGCCATTACCAGCCGCGACCTGCTCCTTGAGCGGGCCCTGCAGCTGGGTGTGGTTGTCGATTTGCTGCCGGTCATCCCGGACAACTGGCCGGATATCCCCGCGCCGGCCAACAGCCTGTATGTCTGGGATACACCGCTCAACGCCAAGGTCACCGCCGGGCAACTGGACAAGGCCAACGCGGCTTTCGTTCTGGAAACCCTGACCCGAGCTGGCCAAGGCTGCCTGGACGGACATTTTGCCGGCATGATCACGGCCCCTGTGCACAAGGGCGTGATCAATGAATCCGGGATCGCCTTTTCCGGGCACACAGAATTTCTCGCCGACCTGACCCATACCGCACAAGTGGTGATGATGCTCGCCACTCGCGGATTGCGTGTGGCGCTGGTCACCACTCACCTGCCGCTTCGCGAGATTGCCGATGCGATCACGCCGGAGCGTCTGGAACGGGTCACGCGAATTCTGCACGCCGATCTACAAGAGAAATTCGGCATTGCCCAGCCACGCATCCTCGTGTGTGGACTCAACCCCCATGCCGGCGAAGGCGGACACCTGGGCCATGAAGAAATCGACATCATCGAACCTACATTAGAGCGCCTGCGCGGCGAAGGAATGGACCTTCGTGGCCCCCTGCCCGCCGACACTCTGTTTACCCCCAAGTATCTGGAGCACTGCGATGCAGTGCTGGCGATGTACCACGACCAGGGCCTGCCTGTGCTGAAATACAAAGGCTTCGGTGCGGCAGTCAACGTGACCCTCGGCTTGCCGATCATCCGCACATCGGTCGACCACGGCACTGCCCTGGACCTGGCCGGCAGCGGCAAAATCGATACCGGCAGCCTGCAAGTCGCCCTGGAAACCGCCTACCAGATGGCCGAGACCCGTTTATGACCGAGCATTTCCAACACCGTGCGCGCAAGCGCTTCGGCCAAAATTTCCTGCACGATGCCGGCGTTATCGACCGCATCCTGCGCGCCATCCACGCCAAGCCCGAAGACCGTCTGCTGGAAATCGGCCCTGGCCAGGGTGCGCTGACTCAAGGCCTGCTTAACAGCGGTGCCCAGTTAGACGTGGTGGAACTGGACAAGGATCTGATCCCGATCCTTAACCAGCAGTTCGCCGCCAAGAGCAATTTCAACCTGCATCAGGGCGACGCGCTGAAGTTCGACTTCACCAGCCTGAACGCCGCGCCGAACAGCCTGCGGGTGGTTGGCAACCTGCCGTACAACATCTCTACGCCGCTGATTTTTCACCTACTGCATAACGCCAGCCTGATTCGCGACATGCATTTCATGCTGCAAAAGGAAGTGGTCGAGCGCATGGCAGCAGGCCCCGGTGGTGGTGACTGGGGTCGCTTGTCGATCATGGTTCAGTATCACTGCCGGGTTGAACATCTGTTCAACGTTGGTCCAGGCGCGTTCAATCCGGCTCCCAAAGTTGATTCGGCGATCGTGCGCCTGGTACCCCACGCGGTGCTGCCGCATCCGGCCAAGGATCACAAGCTGTTGGAGCGTGTCGTGCGCGAAGCCTTTAATCAGCGCCGCAAGACCCTGCGCAACACCCTCAAGCTGCTGTTGAGCAACGCTGAAATCGAAGCCGCCGGCGTTGATGGCAGCCTGCGTCCCGAACAACTCGATCTGGCCGCCTTCGTGCGCCTGGCCGACAAGCTCAGCGAACAAGTCCTACAGACGCCCGCCGCCGACTGACAAGCAATGAGCGTTATCGGGTAGGACACCAGCCTTCATGTCTGGTTTACTACCCGATACTTGGCCTAGACTGATCTCCACCAGCTACGCCCCGCGTTCCGCTTCGTTTAAGGCCTCTTGCATGTCCGATCCTCGTTACCAGGTCGACGTCAGCGTCGTCACCCGCTATTTGGCAGAACAATCGCAACCCGAGCAAAACCGCTTTGCCTTCGCCTACACCATCACCGTGCACAACAATGGCCAGCTATCGGCCAAGCTGTTGTCACGGCACTGGGTGATCACCGACGGTGACGGGCATGTCGAAGAGGTTCGCGGTGCGGGCGTTGTTGGCCAGCAACCGTTGATCGAGGTGGGCGAGAGCCACACCTACAGCAGCGGCACCGTCATGACCTCGAAGGTTGGCACGATGCAGGGCACTTATGAAATGGTTGCCAACGACGGCAAACACTTCGACGCCATCATCGCCCCATTCCGTCTGGCGGTGCCCGGAGCCCTGCACTGATGGCAACGTATGCCGTCGGCGATCTGCAGGGCTGCCATCAAGCATTGCAATGCCTGCTCAAGCAGGTCGCCTTCGACCCGACACGGGATCGCCTGTGGCTGGTGGGCGACCTGGTCAACCGAGGCCCGCAGTCCCTGGACACGTTGCGCTTCCTCTATAGCATCCGCGAATCGCTGGTGTGCGTGCTCGGCAACCATGACCTGCACTTGCTGGCGGCCGGAAAAAACATCGAACGCTTGAAGAAGTCCGACACCCTGCTCGAGATTCTCACAGCGCCCGATTGCGTGGAACTGCTGGAATGGCTGCGTCAGCAAAAGCTCATGCACTACGACGAACAGCGCGATGTCGCCCTGGTACATGCCGGCATTCCGCCCCAATGGTCACTGCGCAAGGCCTTGAAGTATGCCGCCGAAGTCGAGACGGCATTGCGCGATGACAACCTGTTGCTGCCCTACCTTGATGGCATGTACGGCAACGATCCGGCGAAATGGGATAACGACCTCAAAGGCGTGACACGCCTGCGGGTGATCACCAACTATTTCACCCGCATGCGGTTTTGTACCGCCGAGGGCAAGCTTGACCTCAAAAGCAAGGAAGGCCTCGATAATGCGCCACCGGGCTACAAACCCTGGTTTGAGCACAAAGAGCGCAAGACCAAAGGCCTGAAGATCATCTTCGGCCACTGGGCCGCTCTGGAAGGCCGATGTAATGAGCCGGGTATCTCGGCCCTCGACACCGGCTGTGTCTGGGGTGGCGCACTGACCCTCATGAATGTCGACAGCGGTGAACGCCTGTCTTGTAAATGCGACGAGCATGGCCTTGCCCTGCCACCAGTCGCCGCACCTATCCCCGAACCATCGTCAGCAAGAAGCGCCCCGCGCTAGACTGCGCTTTCAGCCGAGCCACAGGAGCCCGCCATGAGCGAATTCAAACGTATCCCCCCGGAACAAGCCCAGGCCCTGCGCGAACAAGGCGCGGTGGTGGTCGATGTTCGCGACCCAGCGACCTTTGCCGCACTGCACATCGCCGGTTCGAAGCATCTGGATAACCACTCCATCTCGGATTTCATCCGCGCTGCCGACCTCGATGCACCGACCGTGGTCGTCTGCTACCACGGCAATTCCAGTCAGAGCGCCGCGGCGTACCTCATTAGTCAGGGCTTCTGCGACGTCTATAGCATCGATGGCGGTTTTGAGCTGTGGCGTACGACTTACCCTTCGGAAACGGCGCAAGGTACTTCCGAATAATTTTTTTGTACCGCGCAAGCCCCGCTCCCCGCGGGCTCGCGCGGTGGCAGACGAACGGTCTGCCACAACTAATTACGTATCTCGCCTTTACCTCCCGAATTCCCAACTATCCTTAAGCGCAGGCCATCCAAAACAGGGGAGAGCCGGTACACCGGCGCACGGGTCATCGGGAGTAGCTTTCGGGGTAGTCAGCTTCGAAAGAGTTCTGGGGGGTAAACAGCGACTGCATATTCAATCGCTGCCAGCATCGACTGAATGATCCGGCGTCGGCTCCACGTATCGAGCGAGGTGACGTCATGAGTATCTTTAGCCACTTCCAACAACGCTTCGAATCCACACGCCAGGAAGAACTCTCGCTGCAAGAGTATCTTGAACTGTGCAAAAGCGACCGCAGCGCCTACGCCTCCGCCGCCGAGCGTCTGCTACTGGCCATCGGTGAACCGGAACTCCTCGACACCTCGGCCAACTCGAGGCTGTCGCGAATCTTTTCCAACAAGGTAATCCGCCGCTATCCGGCCTTCGAAGACTTCCACGGGATGGAAGAATGCATTGACCAGATCGTGTCGTATTTCCGCCATGCCGCTCAGGGCCTGGAAGAGAAGAAACAGATTCTCTATTTGCTTGGCCCTGTGGGTGGCGGTAAATCGTCCCTGGCCGAGAAGCTGAAACAACTGATCGAAAAAGTGCCCTTCTACGCGATCAAGGGCTCGCCGGTATTCGAATCACCCCTGGGCCTGTTCAACGCCACCGAAGATGGCGCAATCCTCGAGGAAGACTTCGGCATTCCACGGCGCTACCTCAACACCATCATGTCGCCATGGGCGACCAAACGCCTCGCCGAATTCGGCGGCGACATCAGCCAGTTCCGTGTGGTGAAGCTGTATCCGTCGATCCTCAACCAGATCGCGGTGGCCAAAACCGAGCCAGGAGATGAAAACAACCAAGACATCTCGGCGCTGGTGGGCAAGGTCGATATCCGCAAACTCGAAGAATTCCCGCAGAACGATGCCGACGCCTACAGCTACTCGGGCGCACTGTGCCGGGCCAACCAGGGCCTGATGGAATTCGTCGAAATGTTCAAGGCACCGATCAAGGTGCTGCACCCACTGCTGACCGCCACCCAGGAAGGCAACTACAACAGTACCGAAGGTTTGGGGGCGATTCCGTTTACCGGGATCCTGCTGGCCCACTCCAACGAATCGGAATGGCACACCTTTCGCAACAACAAGAACAACGAAGCTTTCATCGACCGGATTTACATCGTCAAAGTGCCGTACTGCCTACGGGTCAGCGACGAAGTGAA
The DNA here is from genome assembly GCF_054330215.1 of Pseudomonas sp. Ma2-10. Classification (NCBI taxonomy): domain Bacteria; kingdom Pseudomonadati; phylum Pseudomonadota; class Gammaproteobacteria; order Pseudomonadales; family Pseudomonadaceae; genus Pseudomonas; species Pseudomonas sp. Ma2-10. The sequence goes on from NZ_JBTEYL010000002.1 coordinate 39,991, forward strand.
GATCTACGACAAGCTCTTGTTCAACAGCTCCCTGGCCAAGGCCCACTGTGCGCCTGACACTCTGAAGATGCTTGCCCAATTCACCGTACTCTCGCGCCTGAAAGAGCCGGAAAACTCCAACATCTACTCCAAGATGCGCGTGTATGACGGCGAAAACCTCAAGGATACCGATCCAAAGGCCAAGTCGATCCAGGAATACCGCGACAACGCAGGTGTCGACGAAGGCATGAACGGCCTGTCAACCCGCTTCGCGTTCAAGATCCTGTCGAAAGTGTTCAACTTTGATCCGCACGAAATCGCTGCCAACCCGGTGCACTTGCTTTACGTGCTGGAACAACAGATCGAACAGGAACAATTCCAGGCGGAAACCCGCGAACGCTATCTGCGCTTCCTCAAGGAGTACCTGGCACCGCGTTATATCGAGTTCATCGGCAAGGAAATCCAGACCGCCTACCTCGAGTCGTACAGCGAATATGGCCAGAACATCTTCGATCGCTATGTGCTGTACGCCGACTTCTGGATCCAGGACCAGGAATACCGCGACCCGGAAACCGGCGAGATCCTCAATCGCGTAGCGCTGAACGAAGAACTGGAGAAAATCGAAAAACCGGCCGGCATCAGCAATCCGAAGGATTTCCGCAATGAAATCGTCAACTTCGTACTGCGCGCCCGGGCCAATAACAACGGCAAGAACCCGACCTGGCTCAGCTACGAAAAACTGCGAGTGGTCATCGAGAAGAAAATGTTCTCCAACACCGAGGACCTCCTGCCGGTCATCAGCTTCAATGCCAAGGCCAGCAAAGAGGACCAGCAGAAACACAACGACTTCGTCACACGGATGGTCGAGCGGGGCTACACCGACAAACAGGTACGACTGCTGTCCGAGTGGTACCTGCGGGTCAGAAAATCACAATAACCCGCTGCCGGTCAGACCGGTTGTCGTCAGCCAGAGGCCTGCGCACGCATTTTCTGTTACACAGACCTCTGGAAGGTGTTCGAAAGTCGGTAGCGAGGTTCAGGCAGCGTCCAAAAGCGCTTGGGGGAGCGTGAACATCCCTTGGCTCAGTCGATGCTGCATAACCGCTCGCCCCTTTCAGGACAGCTTCTAAGGAGCAGTCATGAGCTATGTGATCGACCGACGTCTCAATGGCAAGAACAAGAGCACGGTGAACCGTCAGCGGTTTCTGCGGCGTTACCGTGATCACATCAAAAAGGCTGTCGAAGAGGCGGTCAGCCGACGCTCCATTACCGATATGGAACACGGCGAACAGATCAGCATTCCCGGCCGCGATATTGACGAGCCGGTGCTTCACCACGGTCGCGGTGGCAAGCAGACCGTCGTGCACCCGGGCAACAAGGAGTTCACCAGCGGCGAGCACATTGCCCGCCCGCCCGGAGGTGGCGGTGGCAGAGGCCCCGGCAAGGCCGGCAACTCGGGCGAAGGGATGGACGAATTCGTCTTCCAGATCACCCAGGAGGAATTCCTCGAATTCATGTTCGAGGACCTTGAACTGCCGAACCTGGTCAAGCGTAACCTGACCGGCACTGACACCTTCAAGACCGTTCGTGCCGGGATCAGTAACGAGGGCAATCCGTCGCGGATCAACATCATTCGCACCTTGCGCTCGGCCCATGCACGGCGCATCGCCCTGTCTGGCAGCAGCCGGGCAAAATTACGCGAAGCCAAAGAAGAACTGTTGCGACTCAAGTGTGATGAGCCGGACAACTTCGGCGATATTCAGGAAATCGAAGCAGAAATCGAAAAACTCAGTGCGCGCATTCATCGCGTACCGTTCCTCGATACCTTCGACCTCAAGTACAACCTGCTCATCAAGCAACCCAACCCCAGCTCCAAAGCGGTGATGTTCTGCCTGATGGACGTGTCCGGTTCCATGACCCAAGCGACCAAGGACATCGCCAAGCGTTTCTTTATCCTGCTGTACCTGTTTCTCAAGCGTAACTACGACAAGATCGACGTCGTGTTCATCCGCCACCACACCAGTGCCCGGGAAGTGGATGAAGAGGAGTTTTTCTATTCTCGCGAAACCGGCGGCACCATTGTTTCCAGCGCCTTGAAGCTGATGCAGGAGATCATGGCCGAACGTTATCCGAGCAACGAGTGGAACATCTATGCCGCCCAGGCCTCCGACGGCGATAACTGGAACGACGACTCACCGATCTGCCGCGACATTCTGATCAACCAGATCATGCCGTTCGTGCAGTACTACACTTACGTTGAGATCACCCCGCGTGAACATCAGGCCTTGTGGTTCGAGTATGAACGCATCGCCGAAGCCTTCTCTGACACTTTTGCCCAGCAACAACTGGTCTCGGCCGGGGATATCTATCCGGTCTTCCGTGAACTCTTCCAGCGCAGGTTAGTGACATGACCGCCAAAGAGCAGAAGCGCCAACCCATTTCCACCGGCTCCGAATGGACGTTCGAGCTGATTCAGGCCTACGACAAAGAAATCAGTCGTCTGGCAGCTCGCTACGCACTCGATACTTACCCTAACCAGATCGAAGTGATCACCGCCGAGCAGATGATGGACGCCTACGCCTCCGTCGGCATGCCGCTGGGTTATCACCATTGGTCCTACGGCAAACACTTCCTCAGCACCGAGAAATCCTACAGTCGCGGGCAGATGGGGCTGGCCTACGAGATCGTGATCAACTCGGACCCCTGCATTGCCTATTTGATGGAAGAAAACACCATTTGCATGCAGGCCTTAGTGGTGGCGCACGCCTGCTACGGACACAACAGCTTTTTCAAGGGCAATTACCTGTTCCGCACCTGGACCGACGCCAGTTCGATCATCGATTACCTGGTGTTCGCCAAGCAGTACATCATGCAGTGCGAAGAGCGCCACGGTATCGACGCGGTCGAGGACCTGCTCGATTCCTGCCACGCGCTGATGAACTATGGGGTTGACCGCTACAAACGCCCCTATCCGATTTCCGCCGAAGAAGAGCGTCGTCGGCAAAAGGATCGTGAAGAGCATTTGCAAAAGCAAATCAACGATCTATGGCGAACCATTCCAAAAGGCGCGGACAAATACAACGACAAGGACAATGCGCGATTCCCCACCGAACCTCAGGAAAACATCCTCTACTTCATCGAAAAACACGCACCGTTGCTGGAGCCATGGCAGCGGGAAATCGTGCGAATCGTGCGCAAGATCGCTCAGTATTTCTACCCGCAACGTCAGACTCAGGTAATGAACGAGGGGTGGGCCACATTCTGGCATTACACCCTGATGAACGACCTGTATGACGAAGGCCTGGTGACCGACGGCTTCATGATGGAGTTTTTGACCTCCCACACCAGCGTGGTCTATCAACCCGGCTTCGACAGCCCCTACTACAACGGCATCAACCCCTACACCCTGGGTTTTGCCATGTACCGGGACATCCGTCGCATGTGTGAACACCCTACCGAAGAGGACTACCGCTGGTTCCCAGAGATTGCTGGCACCGACTGGCTGTCGAGCATCAAATTCGCCATGAGCAGCTTCAAGGATGAAAGCTTCATCCTGCAATACCTGTCACCCCAGGTGATCCGTGACCTGAAGTTGTTCAGCATTCTTGATGACGACCAGAAGGACGATCTGCTGGTCCCGGCCATTCATGACGAAGGTGGCTACCGCATCATCCGTGAAACCCTGGCGGCGCAATACAACCTCGGCAATCGTGAACCCAACGTGCAGATTTACAGCATCGACCGACGTGGTGACCGCTCCCTGACCTTGCGTCACCAGCAACACGATCGCAAACCGCTGGGCGAGTCCACCGAGGAAGTGCTCAAACACCTGCACCGCCTCTGGGGCTTCGATATTCATCTGGAAACCCTGCAAGGGGACCAGGTGATGAAAACCCATCATGTTCCGCCCAGAAGTGAACACAGCGAGGGGGATTACGGCCGGCTGGACCTGGCTGTCATCCATCTTTGATCCTGTTTCTGCCTCCGAAGGTTCGACGCAAAGGTTATTCTGTCGAGCTAACGGAGGTTTTATATGCAGATTTATAAAGTCGGCGGTGCGGTACGCGATCGCCTTTTAGGCAAGCCTGTCACCGACATCGACTGGGTTGTGGTGGGCGCCACCACTGAAGAAATGCTCGCCAAGGGCTTTCGCCCGGTGGGTGCGGATTTCCCGGTTTTTCTTCACCCCAAAAGCGCAGAGGAATACGCCCTCGCCCGGACCGAGCGCAAAAGCGGACGCGGTTACGGCGGCTTTACTTTTCACGCCAGCCCGGAAGTCACTCTCGAAGAAGACCTGATCCGTCGCGACCTGACCATCAATGCCATGGCTGAAGACGATCAACAGAACCTGACCGATCCTTACCACGGCCAGCGCGATCTCGAGGCGCGTTTACTTCGTCACGTTTCCCCCGCGTTCGCCGAAGATCCGCTCCGGGTTCTGCGCGTTGCCCGTTTCGCAGCTCGTTATGCGGAGCTCGGTTTCACCGTGGCGCCCGAGACACTGGAACTGATGCGCCAACTCAGCGATTCCGGCGAACTGGAGGCGCTGACAGCCGAGCGCAGTTGGAAAGAAATCTCCCGCGCCCTGATGGAAGACCAGCCGCAGGTGTTCATCGAAGTCTTACGCACCTGTGGTGCCCTTAAGGTGCTGATGCCGGAAGTCGATACGTTGTTCGGCGTGCCGCAACCACAAGCCCATCACCCGGAAATCGACACGGGCGTACACACCTTGAGCGTGCTGGAGCAAGCGGCGCTGCACAAACAACCGCTGACCGTGCGCTGGGCTTGCCTGCTGCATGATCTGGGCAAAGGGCTGACACCCAAGGAAGACTGGCCACGGCACATCGCCCACGAACACACGGGCCTGAAACTGATCAAAGCGGTCAATGAGCGCTTCAAGGCACCGAAGGACTGTCAGGAATTGGCGTTGCTGGTGGGCCAATATCACACCCACGGCCATCGGGCGTTGGAGTTGAAACCATCGACTTTGCTGGAGTTGCTGCAGCGTTTTGACGTGTACCGACGGCCGCAGCGGTTTGAGGAGTTTATTGCAGCGTGCGAGATGGATGCCCGGGGACGCAAAGGCCTGGAGCAGAGAAGCTATCCACAGGCGGATTATTTGCGCGGGGCGGCGAATGCTGCTCGGACCGTAGCGGCTCAGCCGTTGCTGGAGAAGGGATTCAAAGGACCGGAGTTGGGTGAGGCGATCAAGCGAGAGCGGCTTAAGGCGCTGAAAGCCTACAAAGAACAGGCTTAAGCAAGATCAAAAAGATCGCGGCTCTGCGGCAGCTACAGACGTACATCAATCCTCTGGAGCTACCGAAGGCTGCTTTACAACAAATCCGACGGGGTCAACTGCTCTCCGCGCCACTCAAACGCAACTGGCGCCAACACCTGATCAATCTGCGCCTCGCGCCACAACGCAGCAAAGCTCTTGCCTACACCCGGATGCACGCGATCTGGCGCAATCAACGACAACGGCCACAGCACGAAGGCATTTTTCAGAATTTCTGCCCGCGGCAGGATCAAGCCATCGAAATTGCCCACCAGATCGCCGAACAGCAGTACATCGATATCCAGCGGCAACCCCTTGCGGTCCGGCGCATAACGGCCGTTGTCCGCCTCGATGAATTTCAGCCGGCGATCCAGCTCCATCAGCGGTAGATCGGTAAAAGCCGACACCACAAAATTGAAAAATGGCCCGCTTTTGATCCCCACCGACTGGCTTTCGAACACTGGCGAGCAGCGTATATCCCCCAGAAAGCCTGCCAAGGCTTCCAGGCCCGCCTGCAAATGGGGTTCACGCTCGATATTGCTACCGAGCCCGAGAAACACCTGAGTCAGCGACATCCGCGCTCGATCTCCACGCCCACACCACCCGTGGCAGCCGGGATGGCGCCTGGTTTGGTCAGCTTGAGCCGCATCCAGGTGATGTTGAATTCGCTCATCAGCACTTCAGCCAGACGCTCGGCGAAGGTTTCGACCAGCTGGAACTGCGCCTGCTCGGCAAAATCCTGGATACGCGATGACACACTGGCGTAATCGAGCGCCAGATTCAGGTCATCACCGGCGGCGGCCGGGCGATTGTCCCAGGCGAAGCTCAGATCAAGACGCAGGCACTGTCGAATGCCGCGCTCCCAGTCGTAGGCACCGATGACGGTGTCGACTTCCAGGCCCTCGATAAACACTCTGTCCAAGCACTTTTCTCCACTGCACGACAAGGGCGCAATGCGCCGTTAGAATCAGGGCGTCCTCGCCCGGAATAGTTAGCATGTTTTGGTTACTGGCGACCCTCGCCTACCTGCTCGGCTCTCTGTCCTTCGCCATTTTGCTCAGCCGCCTGACCGGAAAACCGGATCCGCGAATGAGTGGCTCAGGCAATGCCGGCGCCACCAACATGTTGCGCCTGGCCGGCAAAAAACTCGCCGTCCTGACCTTGATCGGGGACCTCCTCAAAGGCCTGCTACCCGTACTTATCGCCGGTGTTGCGGGCCTTTCGCTTCAGGAACAAGCCTGGATCGGCATCTGCGCCGTCATCGGTCACCTGTTCCCTTTGTACTTTCGCTTCCGCGGCGGCAAGGGTGTCGCCACCGCTGCCGGCATGCTGCTGGGACTGTACCCGCCCGCCGCACTGCTGGCGGTCTGCGCCTGGCTGCTGACGTTCTACCTGACTCGCACCAGCTCACTGGCAGCCTTGATCGCCACACCGCTGACCCTGCCGCTGCTGGCCTGGCAAGAGCCGGCGGCATTGCTGCCCATGAGCGCGCTCACGGGACTGATCGTCTGGCGCCATCGGGGCAATCTACGCGACCTGTTTGCCGGGCGCGAACGGCATTTTTAATTACCGGGCATGAGCGCCGCTCATCACAGCGCCGACAATTGCTCCATCGGCCAGCGCGCCTGCACGCTGATCGCCAGACTTTCATGCTGACCGGCCTGCAAGCGCTGGCAACCGGCAAACGCAATCATCGCGCCATTGTCGGTGCAGAACTCCGGACGAGCATAAAAAACATCGCCCTTCATGTCGCCGAGCATCTTCTCCAGCGAGGTACGCAGTGCCTTGTTAGCGCTGACGCCGCCAGCGATCACCAGACGCTTCATACCGGCCTGTTTCAGGGCACGCTTGCACTTGATGGTCAAAGTCTCCACCACGGCCTGCTGGAACGCCAGCGAGATGTCGCAACGGGCTTGCTCGCTGTCGTCCCCGGCGCTGACGCGCTGCTGCCAGGTGTTCAGGGCGAAGGTTTTCAAGCCACTGAAACTGAAAGCCAGTCCTGGACGGTCGCACATCGGGCGCGGGAAAGTGAAACGTCCGGCAACCCCTTGCTCCGCCAGCCGAGCGATTTCCGGGCCACCCGGATAATTGAGCCCCATCATCTTCGCCGTCTTGTCAAAAGCCTCACCGGCGGCATCGTCGAGGGTCTCGCCCAAGAGCGTGTACTGACCGATCCCGTCGACCTGAACCAGCTGCGTATGTCCGCCAGACACCAACAAAGCGACGAACGGGAATTCGGGCGGTTGCGACTCCAGCATCGGCGCCAGCAGATGGCCTTCCATGTGGTGCACACCCAGCGCCGCAATACCCCAGGCGAAGGCCAGCGCCTGAGCGCAAGAGGCGCCCACCAGCAAGGCACCGACCAGGCCAGGACCCGCGGTATAAGCGATGGCGTCGATCTCGGTCGGCACACAGTCAGCTTCGGCCAACACCTGACGAATCAAGGGCAGCATGCGCTTGACGTGGTCACGCGAGGCCAGTTCCGGCACGACCCCGCCATAGGCGCGATGCAGGTCGATCTGGCTGAACAGCGCGTCGGCCAGCAGGCCTCGTTCACTGTCATATAATGCGACACCAGTTTCGTCGCAGGAGGTTTCTAATCCCAGTACTAGCATGGGTTTGCGCCTTGTTTAGGCTGACTTCGAAGGCGCGCATAATAGTCGCCACGTGATGCCCCGACCAGCGGTTTTCGATCAGAGGCTTTGCATTCCGAGCGATGAGGGGTTAACATCCGCAACCCTTAAAAACCGACGTCTTCAAGTGCTCTTTTGCCACGAGGATGTTGACCCCGGTAATGAATGAAGGTAGCTCTGGATGCCAGCCGTCAAAGTAAAAGAGAACGAACCCTTCGACGTAGCTCTGCGTCGTTTCAAGCGCTCCTGCGAAAAAGCCGGTGTATTGGCTGAAGTTCGTAGCCGCGAATTCTACGAGAAGCCTACTTCTGAGCGTAAGCGCAAAGCAGCAGCCGCTGTTAAGCGTCACGCCAAGAAAGTTCAGCGCGAACAGCGCCGCGCCGTTCGTCTGTACTAATACACAGACGTTCGTAGCAAGCTTCTGCCAAGCCCGGCCCTCAGCCGGGCTAATGGCATTTGCGGACAACGCTTGATGCTTCACCGTCAAAGCCGCACACGCGACCGAGACAAATCTGCTTCACAGCGTCAGACCTGGCTCTTTTGCCAGCGGTGCACGTCTTTTCTGACGAGCCTTCCAAGGCTACTGACGAGCACACCCACTGATTCCTCTCACGACGATCAGCCCAAGGCACCTTCTTGCGTGTCAGCTTCCGAGCTATCCGAGGCCATCGACTGGCTGCAGCCGGATTCAGCGCAACACTTTCAAATAGTCGAATACTGATTGGCACTAACATCAGTGGATTTTCGGCAGATACACTTCCCGACAGCGATCACGCAGACGACACTGGTCGAGCCGCACATTTTGCGCGCCTCAAACAACGACCCGCGCTCAGCCGCCCTTCGTTTCGGATCCATTGCAGCGCAGATGACGAGAACGCCATGGCCGGGCTGATTCCCCAGAGCTTCATTGACGACCTTCTGAACCGCACCGACATCGTCGATGTGGTCAGCTCGCGCCTGCAAATGAAAAAGGCCGGCAAGAACTACACCGCCTGCTGCCCGTTTCACAAAGAGAAAACCCCCTCATTCAGCGTCAGCCCCGACAAGCAGTTCTATTATTGCTTTGGCTGCGGCGCTGGCGGCAACGCCCTCGGCTTCATGATGGACCATGACAATCTGGATTTCATCCAGGCTGTCGAAGAACTGGCCAAAGCCGCCGGCATGGAAATCCCCCGCGAAGAAAGCGGACGGCCGCACAAACCGCGACAGCCGACCGATTCGCCGCTCTACCCGCTACTCACCGCCGCCGCCGACTTTTACCGTCAGGCACTAAAAAGCCATCCATCGCGAAAAGCAGCGGTGGATTATTTGAAAGGTCGCGGACTGACCGGCGAAATCGCCCGAGACTTCGGCCTCGGCTTTGCCCCGCCTGGCTGGGACAATCTGTTCAAGCACTTGAGCAGCGACACCCTGCAACAGAAAGCCATGATCGATGCCGGCTTGCTGATCGAGAACGCCGAAACCGGCAAACGCTATGACCGCTTCCGCGATCGCGTGATGTTCCCGATCCGCGACAGCCGCGGGCGAATCATCGCCTTCGGCGGCCGGGTGCTGGGTGACGACAAGCCGAAATACCTGAACTCACCGGAAACCCCGGTATTCCATAAGGGCCAGGAACTCTACGGCCTTTATGAAGCACGCAAGAACAACCGCAACCTCGACGAAATCATCGTCGTCGAAGGCTACATGGATGTTATCGCCCTCGCCCAGCAAGGCCTGCGCAATGCTGTCGCGACCCTGGGCACCGCCACCAGCGAAGAACACTTGAAGCGCCTGTTTCGCGTCGTGCCCAACGTGCTGTTCTGTTTCGACGGAGATCAGGCTGGGCGAAACGCCGCCTGGCGAGCATTGGAGGCAGCGCTGCCGAGCCTGCAAGACGGGCGGCGCGCACGCTTTCTGTTCCTTCCCGAAGGCGAAGACCCGGACACGCTGGTCCGCTCCGAAGGCACTGATGCCTTCCGCGCGCGGATTAACCAGCACGCGCAACCATTAGCGGATTACTTTTTTCAACAGCTGACCGAGGAATCGGACCCACGCTCGCTCGAAGGCAAGGCCCACATGGCCACCCTCGCCGCGCCGCTGATCGACAAAGTCCCGGGCGCCAACCTGCGCATCCTGATGCGTCAGCGCCTGAGCGAAATTACCGGGCTTAGCGGTGAAGCCGTGAGCCAACTGGTACAAAGCGCACCTCAGGAAGCACCACCGGCGTACGACCCGGGCATCGATTACGACGCCATGCCGGATTACAGCGACTACCATCAGCCGCAGGCACAAGAGATGTATGCGCCGCAGCAGGAATGGACGCCGAAGAAACCCGGCGCTGGCAGCAAAAAATGGGACAAAAAACCGTGGGACAAAAACGGCAAACGCGGCGGTGATCACGATCAACCCCGCGCGCCACGGGTGCCGGCCGCTGTAGAGCCGCCGACCCTGGCTGCCTTGCGCACGCTATTGCATCACCCGCAACTGGCCGAGAAAGTCGAGGATGCCGGGCACTTTGCTGCCGAGGATCACACCAACACGCAATTACTGGTGGCCCTTCTCGAAGCCGTACAGAAGAATCCCAAGCTAAACTCATTTCAGTTGATTGCACGCTGGCACGGTACGGAGCAAGGACGATTGCTCAAGGCCCTGGCGGAAAAGGAATGGCTGATTGATGGAGATAACCTTGAACAACAGTTTTTCGACACCATTACTAGCTTGTCAGCTCGCCAACGCGAGCGAAACCTGGAACAACTTCTCAGGAAAGCACGTCAAAGTGAACTGAATGCCGAAGAGAAAAATCAACTGCGCGACCTATTAAGTCGCAATGTTTCCGCAACAAGCCCGACCTCAACTGGCGCGTGAGGTCATAGCTCAGGTATAATCCTCGGCTTGTTTTTTGCCCGCCAAGACCTTCAGTGGATAGGGTGTTATGTCCGGAAAAGCGCAACAGCAGTCTCGTATCAAAGAGTTGATCACACTTGGTCGTGAGCAGGGTTACCTGACTTACGCGGAGGTCAACGACCACCTGCCGGAGGATATTTCAGATCCGGAACAGGTGGAAGACATCATCCGCATGATCAATGACATGGGGATCAACGTATTCGAGGTTGCGCCAGATAAGGATTCCCTTATGCTGGCCGACGCCGATACCGACGAAGCGGCGGCCGAAGAGGCAGCAGCAGCGTTGGCAGCGGTCGAGACCGACATTGGTCGCACCACCGACCCAGTGCGCATGTACATGCGTGAAATGGGTACGGTAGAGCTCCTCACACGTGAAGGCGAAATCGAAATCGCCAAGCGTATTGAAGAGGGTATCCGCGAAGTGATGGGCGCAATTGCGCACTTCCCTGGCACGGTTGACCATATTCTCTCCGAATACACTCGCGTCACCACCGAAGGTGGCCGCCTGTCCGACGTCCTGAGCGGTTATATCGACCCGGACGACGGCATTGCGCCGCCTGCTGCAGAAGTGCCGCCGCCTGTCGACCCGAAAGCCGTGAAAGCGGACGACGAAACCGACGACGACGACGCTGAAGCCAGCACCGACGACGAAGAAGAAGCCGAAAGCGGTCCGGATCCGGTCATCGCAGCTCAGCGCTTTGGCGCTGTCTCCGATCAGATGGAAATCACCCGCAAGGCGCTGAAAAAGCACGGTCGTGGCAACAAGCTGACAATTGCCGAGCTGGCGCTTCTGGCTGAGCTGTTCATGCCGATCAAGCTGGTTCCGAAGCAATTCGAAGGCCTGGTTGTGCGTGTTCGCAGTGCCCTGGATCGTCTGCGTCAGCAAGAGCGCGCGATCATGCAACTTTGCGTTCGTGATGCCCGCATGCCGCGTGCCGACTTCCTGCGCCAGTTCCCGAGCAATGAAGTTGACGAAAGCTGGACCGATGCACTGGCCAAAGGCAAAAGCAAATACGCTGAAGCCATTGGTCGCCTGCAACCGGACATCATTCGTTGCCAGCAAAAGCTGACCGCGCTGCAAACCGAAACCGGTTTGACGATCGCCGAGATCAAGGACATCAACCGTCGCATGTCGATCGGTGAGGCCAAGGCCCGCCGCGCGAAGAAAGAGATGGTAGAAGCGAACTTGCGTCTGGTGATCTCCATCGCCAAGAAATACACCAACCGTGGCCTGCAGTTCCTCGATCTGATCCAGGAAGGCAACATCGGCTTGATGAAAGCGGTAGACAAATTCGAATACCGCCGCGGCTACAAATTCTCGACTTATGCCACCTGGTGGATCCGTCAAGCGATCACTCGCTCGATCGCCGACCAGGCCCGCACCATCCGTATTCCGGTGCACATGATCGAGACGATCAACAAGCTCAACCGCATTTCCCGCCAGATGTTGCAGGAAATGGGTCGCGAACCGACCCCGGAAGAGCTGGGCGAACGCATGGAAATGCCTGAGGACAAAATCCGCAAGGTATTGAAGATCGCTAAAGAGCCGATCTCCATGGAAACCCCGATCGGTGATGACGAAGACTCCCATTTGGGTGACTTCATCGAAGACTCGACTATGCAGTCGCCAATCGATGTCGCCACTGTTGAGAGCCTTAAAGAAGCGACCCGCGAAGTTCTGTCCGGCCTCACTGCGCGTGAAGCCAAGGTTCTGCGCATGCGCTTCGGTATCGACATGAATACCGACCACACCCTCGAGGAGGTTGGTAAGCAGTTCGACGTGACCCGCGAACGGATTCGTCAGATCGAAGCCAAGGCGCTGCGCAAGCTGCGCCACCCGACGAGAAGCGAGCATTTGCGCTCCTTCCTCGACGAGTAACAACTCAACCCCCGGCCCAGGCCGGGGGTTTTGCTTTTATACAGATTAAATCCCCCGCACCTCCCTCCCTCCGAATTGCCCGTCTACACTCGAAACATTCCCCCGAGCCATAACGAGACCGTTATGCCCAGACTGCCGACCGTGTTTTTTTTGCTGTCGTTATTGACCTGGACCGCAACGGCTGGCGCGCTGACTCTGACCGACGAAGAACGTAGCTGGCTGACGGCACACCCGGACTTGCGCCTGGGTGTCGATGCGTCGTGGCCACCCTTCGAGTTTCGCGACGATCAGGGCCGCTATCAGGGCCTTGCAGCAGACTATATCAACCGAATTCGTCAACGCCTGGCCATCAAACTCACGCCCATTGAGCCCGTCAGTTGGACCGTCGTCCTGGAGCAGGCCAAACAAGCCAGGCTGGACCTGTTGCCCGGCATCATGTCGACCCCGGAACGCCAGACTTACCTGGCATTCACCCGCCCCTATCTGGACTTTCCGATTGTCATCCTTGCCCATGCCGGAGGCCCCCAGCCACGCAAACTCAAAGACTTGTACGGTCTGAAAGTCGCCGTGGTGGAAAACTACGCACCCCACGAACTGTTGCGCACCCACAATCCCGACCTCAATCTGGTGGCGATGCCTAACGTCAGCTCAGCGCTGCAGGCGCTGGCGACCGATGAAGTGGATGCGGTGGTCGGCGATCTCGCCTCCAGCGTCTGGAGCCTGCGCCAGCTCAAGCTCGACGGGCTCTATGTCAGCGGCGAAACCCCCTATCGCTATCAATTGGCGATGGGCGTGCCCCAGGACAACAAGATACTGGTCGGCATCCTGGATAAAGTCCTGGCGGACATGACCCCGGACGAAATCAATGAGATTCAGGAGCACTGGGTTGGTAACGTCCTCGATCATCGAACCTTCTGGTCCGATTTGCTGGTTTACGGCTTGCCGGGATTGCTGCTGCTGATCATCGTGCTGGCCGTGGTTATCCGGATCAACCGCCGATTGAGCTCAGAAATTGCCCGCCGGGTCGATCTCGAACAAGAATTGCGCAGCAGTGAATACCACTACCGCGGGCTGGTGGAGAGCCTATCGGCCATCGCCTGGGAAGCGCGCATCAGCGATTTCACCTACAGCTATGTCTCCCCCCATGCCGAGGATCTGCTCGGCTATCCCTTGTCTCATTGGCTGATTCCAGGCTTCTGGCGCAACATTATTCACCCGGCCGACCTGACCCGCGCCCAGACCTTCTGTGATCACGAAGTACTGGCTGGGCGCGATCACAGCCTCGATTACCGGGTCATCACCGCCGATGGCCGCTGCATTTGGGTGCGAGATATCGTCAGTTTGATCGAGCACGGCCATGAACCAGTGATGCGCGGGCTGATGATCGACATCAGCGAAGCCAAGCGCACCGAAGAGGCGTTGCGCCTGTCGGAACAGAAGTTCGCCTCGGTGTTCCAGCAATGCCCGGACATACTCGTCATCGCGCGACTCTCCGACGGCTGCCTGCTGGAGGTCAACGAAGCATTCGAAGAACAGATCGGTCTCAGGGCCGAAGACGTCATCGGCCAGACGGCCACCGACCTGAACATCTGGGGCCTACCCGGCGTCGGTCCAAGCTTGTTGCAACGGTTGCAGGCCGGCAGCATCCGTAACCTGGAAATGCCCTTTCGCCGCAACAATGGCCAAGTGTTTACCGGCCTGATCTCCGCTGAGCCGTTCGACCTCGATACAACCCCTGCGCTGGTAGTGGTCGTGCGGGACATCAGCCAGCTCAAGGAAACCCAGAAACAGCTGCAAACCTCCGAAGAGAAATTCGCCAAGGCCTTCCATGCCTCACCCGACGGCTTGCTATTGTCACGGCAGAGCGACGGTTTACTGATTGAGGTCAACGAGGGCTTCAGTCGCATTACCGGTTTCAACAGCGCGATGTCCGTGGATCGCTCCGCCCTCGAGCTGGGAATCTGGGTCAACCTCAACGAACGCAAACAGATGCTCGATTTGCTTCACCGGGACGGTTTCGTCCGCGACTTCCGTTGCCATATACGCCGCAGCGACGGACAGATTCGCCTCTGTGAGGTATCCAGCCGTCCGCTACCGATCGGCGATGAAGATTGCATGCTGACCATCGCCCGCGACATCACCGAGCGACACCTGATGCAGGAGAAACTGCAACAGGCTGCCACGGTTTTCGAGAGCACCGCCGAAGGTGTATTGATCACCGACACTCAACAGCACATCAGCGCGGTCAACCGTGCGTTTACCGAAATCACCGGCTACAGCGAGAGCGAAGCATTGGGCCACACGCCTCGCCTGCTCGCCTCGGGCCTGCACGACAGTGCGTTTTATGCCGCCATGTGGCATCAACTGACCGCCGAAGGTCATTGGCAGGGCGAAATTTCCAACCGACGCAAGAATGGCGAGCTCTATCCGAGCTGGCTGACCATCAGTGCGGTGCGCAACCGGGACAAATTCGTCACCCATTTCGTCGCGGTGTTCGCGGACATTTCCAGCCTCAAACACGCCCAGGCCAAGCTCGACTACCAGGCACACCACGACCCGCTGACCGGACTGCCAAATCGCACGCTGTTCGAGAGCCGATTGCTGACCGCGCTCAACAACCAACAGGAAAATGGTGGCCAGGGCGCGGTGCTGTTCCTGGACCTGGACCGTTTCAAACACATCAACGACAGCCTGGGTCATCCGGTCGGCGACTTGCTGCTCAAGGGCATTGCTGTGCGCCTCAAGGAGCAGGTGCGCGACGTCGACACGGTTGCGCGCCTGGGCGGCGACGAATTCATCATCCTGCTGCCCGGGCTGCAGCAATCCAGTGACGCCGACAACATCGCGGCCAAATTGCTCAATTGCTTCGGCGCACCGTTCCAGGCTGGCGAACATGAGTTTTTTATCAGCGCCAGTATCGGCACCAGCCTGTATCCCAAGGATGGTTGCGACGTCGCCACGCTGGTCAAGAACGCCGATGCGGCGATGTACCGATCAAAGGCCAAGGGTCGCAACCGGGTCGAAAGCTACACCCGCGACCTCACCGCTCAAGCCAGCGAGCGGGTGGCACTGGAACATGAACTGCGACGCGCTATCGAGCGCAACGAACTGCACCTCCATTATCAACCGAAGATCAGCCTGGTCGACCATCGCCTGGTCGGCGCAGAAGCGCTCATTCGCTGGCGCCACCCGACCTTCGGCGATGTGCCACCGGAGCACTTCATTCCGCTCGCCGAAGAAAACGGCATGATCCTGCAAATCGGCGATTGGGTTCTCGAAACTGCCTGCCGGCAGATGTTCGAGTGGGGTCAGGTTTACGAACCCGTCGGCCCCCTGTCGGTCAACCTCGCGGGCGCTCAATTGCGCCAGCCGAACCTGCTCGGTCGGATCGAACAATTGCTCAAGGATAACCGCCTCAAACCCGGCTTCCTGCAGCTGGAAATCACCGAAAACTTCATCATGAGCCAGGCTGAAGAAGCGCTGGCAGTACTGCACCAACTCAAACACCTGGGTGTGCAACTGGCGATCGACGACTTCGGCACCGGCTACTCGTCCTTGAGCTACCTCAAACGTCTGCCGTTGGACATTCTAAAGATCGACCAGTCTTTCGTCCGCGGCCTGCCCGATGACCCCCACGACGCAGCCATCGTACGCGCCATTATTGCCCTGGGCCGCAGCATGCAATTCACCATCATCGCCGAGGGCGTCGAAACCCTCGCGCAGCAGCAATTCCTCGCTGCCGAAGGCTGTGAACAGGTCCAGGGCTACATTGTCAGCCTGCCCTTGCCACCGGAAGAATTTGCCGCGACGTTTCTTCGTATCGCTATTTCAGACTTTTCGGATAGCACAGCCGAGAAACCGTCGCTATAATCCGCGGCCTACTGAGGGCCTATAGCTCAGTTGGTTAGAGCAGGGGACTCATAATCCCTTGGTCGTAGGTTCGAGTCCTACTGGGCCCACCAAACAAGAAAGCCGCGCATTGCGCGGCTTTTTCGTGCTCGACAGGTGGGTTCTCTTTGGTCAGCCTCTCGCCCTGCCCCACGGGTCCACGATGACCATGCCGCCTACCAACATACTTCCCAATCCGGGCACCGTTTCGGCCAGTTGCTCGACGATTTTTTGAGCCCGCAACCACACGCGATCAGTCATCTCTTTCAGCTCAGGCGCGGGCTACGACGTAGTGCTCCATTTCGTGATGGGCAATCTGCACTGCCTGATCCCGCCATGCGGGAGGCATCCTGTTTGTCATTTCCATGGCCTCGCATCCCTCGATTTCGCATTCGACTACGGCTGGCTGTTGGTGTCTATCCTGTCGATCGCGCCTAGTTCAAGCCCAAGAAAGACCCGAGAGGTAGAAAGCCGTATGAACGGTACTGAGGCTAGATCAACCCTCCGCGATGCGAGATGTGCCTGTAACATGCCAACCCATTGATCTGTGCCGCTGGAGACAACCTTTGCCTGACACTCGCCCGCCCGTTCTTGACGAAATCGACCGCCAATTGATCGCAGCCCTGCAAATCAATGCGCGCGAAAGTGTCGCCATGCTTGCTCGGCAACTGGGCATCGCTCGCACCACCGTCACTTCGCGATTGGCCCGGCTGGAAAAAGCCAAAGTGATCACTGGTTACGGCGTGCGTTTGGGTCAACGCGTAGTGGAGGGTGGATTGCAGGCGTATGTCGGGATCACGGTGCAACCGCGCTCGGGCAAGGAAGTGTTGCGACGCCTCAGCGCAATGGCTCAGGTGCAGCAGTTATGTGCAGTCAGTGGCGAATTTGACTACGTGGCGTGGTTGCGTACCGATTCACCTGAGCAGCTGGATCAGTTGCTGGATCAGATCGGCAGTGTGGATGGGGTGGAGAAGACCACGACCTCGATCATTCTCAGCAGCAAGATTGATCGGGGCCAGCCGGTTTAATCCAATGTGTTCGTCGAGCTCGTCAAATTGTCGTGCCAACGAGCATAACGACGACACATTGCGTCTTATTAACGTGTTCTACGCGCTCTAGAATGGCTGCCGTCTTTTCCTATACTCAGACGCGCACTCTGCGTCCGGTCGCCAGCAAGGTCAGCCATGAACAAGAACAATCGCCATCCTGCAGACGGTAAAAAACCAGTCACCATTTTTGGTCCGGACTTTCCCTTCGCCTTCGACGACTGGATCGAGCACCCGGCCGGCCTGGGCAGCATCCCTGCGCACAACCAAGGCGCTGAGGTTGCGATCGTCGGTGCTGGCATCGCCGGTCTGGTGGCAGCGTACGAATTGATGAAGCTGGGTCTAAAACCCGTCGTCTACGAAGCCTCTAAAATGGGCGGTCGTCTGCGCTCCCAGGCGTTCAATGGCGCCGAAGGCATCATCGCCGAGCTCGGCGGCATGCGTTTCCCGGTGTCCTCCACCGCGTTTTATCACTACGTCGACAAGCTCGGCCTTGAAACCAAACCGTTCCCGAACCCGCTGACACCTGCCTCGGGCAGCACGGTGATCGACCTCGAAGGGCAGACTCATTACGCACAGAAGCTGGCGGATCTTCCTGCACTGTTCCAGGAAGTCGCCGACGCCTGGGCCGATGCGCTGGAAGCCGGTTCGCAGTTCTCTGACATCCAGCAAGCGATCCGCGACCGGGA
The DNA here is from genome assembly GCF_054330215.1 of Pseudomonas sp. Ma2-10. Lineage (NCBI taxonomy): Bacteria > Pseudomonadati > Pseudomonadota > Gammaproteobacteria > Pseudomonadales > Pseudomonadaceae > Pseudomonas > Pseudomonas sp. Ma2-10. The sequence continues at coordinate 58,266 of NZ_JBTEYL010000002.1, forward strand.
TGTGCCACGCCTCAAAGAGCTGTGGAACACCCTCGTTCCGCTGTGGGACGACCGCACGTTCTATGACTTCGTGGCCACCTCCAAAGCCTTCGCCAAGCTTTCGTTCCATCACCGCGAAGTGTTTGGTCAGGTCGGTTTCGGTACCGGCGGCTGGGACTCGGACTTCCCGAACTCGATGCTGGAAATCTTCCGTGTGGTCATGACCAACTGCGACGATCACCAACACTTGGTGGTCGGCGGCGTCGAACAAGTGCCATTGGGCATCTGGCGTCATGTGCCGGAGCGTTGCGTGCATTGGCCTGAAGGCACCAGCCTCAGCTCGTTGCACAGCGGCGCCCCGCGTTCCGGTGTGAAAAAAATCGCCCACGCACCGAACGGCCGTTTTACGGTCACTGACAACTACGGCGACACCCGCGAATATGCGGCGGTACTGACCACCTGCCAGAGCTGGCTGCTGACCACCCAGATCGAATGCGACGAAACCCTGTTCTCGCAAAAAATGTGGATGGCCCTCGACCGCACCCGCTACATGCAGTCGTCGAAAACCTTCGTGATGGTCGACCGGCCATTCTGGAAGGACAAGGATCCAGAAACCGGCCGCGACTTGATGAGCATGACCCTCACCGATCGCCTGACCCGCGGCACCTACCTCTTCGACAACGGCGACGACAAACCGGGCGTGATTTGCCTGTCGTACTCGTGGATGAGCGACGCGCTGAAAATGCTCCCGCACCCGGTGGAAAAGCGCGTGAAGCTGGCACTGGACGCGTTGAAGAAGATCTACCCGAAAGTCGACATCGCGGCGCGGATCATCGGCGATCCGATCACCGTGTCCTGGGAAGCCGACCCGCATTTTCTCGGTGCTTTCAAGGGCGCCCTGCCCGGCCATTACCGCTACAACCAGCGCATGTACGCACACTTCATGCAGGCCGACATGCCGGCCGAGCAACGCGGGATTTTCATCGCCGGCGACGATGTTTCTTGGACGCCGGCCTGGGTCGAAGGCGCGGTGCAGACTTCGCTCAATGCGGTGTGGGGCATCATCAAACACTTCGGCGGTGAAACTCACGCCGAGAACCCGGGTCCAGGAGATGTGTTCAACGAGATCGGTCCGATCGCCTTGCCCGAGTAAGAGGAATCCGAAATGCGCGTAGCCCTTTACCAATGTCCACCGCTGCCCCTGGATGTCGCAGGCAATCTGCAACGCCTGCATCAATTGGCGCTGGAGGCCAAGGGCGCCGATTTGCTGGTGCTGCCGGAGATGTTTTTGACCGGCTACAATATCGGCCTCGATGCCGTCAGCGTGTTGGCGGAAGTGCACAACGGTGAGTCGGCGCAGCAGATCGCTCGCATTGCCAACACGGCCGGAATCGCCATTTTGTATGGCTATCCCGAACGCACCGAGGATGGGCGGATTTACAACGCCGTGCAGTTGATCGACGCCAATGGCGAACGCCTGTGCAACTACCGCAAGACGCACCTGTTCGGCGACCTCGATCACTCGATGTTCAGCGCCGGGGCGGATGAGTTTCCGCTGGTTGAACTCAATGGCTGGAAGCTCGGTTTCCTGATCTGCTACGACCTGGAGTTCCCGGAAAACGCCCGACGCCTGGCCCTCGCCGGCGCCGAGCTGATCCTGGTGCCGACGGCGAACATGATTCCTTACGATTTCATTGCCGACGTCACCGTCCGCGCCCGGGCCTTTGAAAACCAATGCTATGTGGCTTATGCCAACTATTGCGGTAACGAAGGCGAGATCCAGTATTGCGGCCAGAGCAGCATCGCCGCGCCGGATGGCAATCGCATCGCCCAGGCGGGCCTCGATGAAGCACTGATTGTCGGCGAGCTGGATCGTCAGCTGATGGTCGATTCCCGCGCCGCCAATCGCTACTTCCTCGATCGCCGCCCAGCGCTTTACAGCGCGCTGAACAAGCGCTGATCCATCGTTATCCGCTAGCATTGGCACTTCTCTGCTCTGGAAGTGCTCATGCCTGCGCTGAATCACCCTCGCCCTCACACCGAAACCCTGGCCAACGGCCTGCGGGTGACGCTGCGTCATGCTCCCGATTTGAAGCGCAGTGCTGCTGCGTTGCGGGTCGCCGCCGGTAGCCATGATGTGCCTCTGGCGTGGCCCGGCCTGGCGCATTTTCTTGAGCATCTGCTGTTTCTTGATACCGAGCGCTTTCCCGCAAGCCAAGGGCTGATGGCCTACGTCCAGGGCCATGGCGGTCAGGTGAATGCGCGGACCAGCGATCGCACCACCGACTACTTTTTCGAGTTACCGCCGCAGGCGTTTACCGGGGGACTGGAGCGCCTGTCGGACATGCTCGCTCATCCGCGCATGAATCCGGACGATCAGCGGCGGGAACGGGAAGTGCTGCACGCAGAATTCGTCGCCTGGTCTCGGGACACGGCCGCTCAGCAGCAATTCGCGCTGTTCGATGGTCTTTCAGCGGCGCATCCGCTGCGGGCGTTTCATGCCGGCAACCGCTACAGCCTGCCGGTGCCGCAACCTGAGTTCCAGCAAGCCTTGCAGGGTTTCTATCAGCGGTTTTATCAGACCGGACAGATGACTTTGAGCCTGACTGGGCCGCAGAGTGTCGATGAGTTGAGGGCGATGGCGCTGCACTTTAGCGCTGCGATTCCCGCAGGGGGAAAAGTCTCGCAACAGGCGCCTACATCACTGATGGACTCTTCGGACAAAAGTTATCAACAAGCTGCCGCGCGTCGACTGGATCTGCTATTTGCCTTCGAAGCGTTGCCCGATTCATCGCCCAAGGCGCTAGCGTTCCTGTGTCATTGGCTGAACGTCACGAAACCCGGTGGTCTGCTGGCGCATTTGCGCGAGCGCGGGCTGGCTGACAGCCTGAAAGCTGCGCCCCTGTATCAATTCGCCGGCCAGGCTCTGTTGCACATCGAGTTCACGTTGCCTGCCGACGCGACGCCCAACGGGATCCGCGAGCGGCTACTGGATTGGCTTGGATTCTTTGCCTCACAGCAACCCTGGACCGGGTTGCACGAAGAATACGGCACCCTGCTGCTGCGTCAGCAGCAAGTCAGCAGCGCCCTTCAACTGGCCCGCCTGGACAGCGAACAGCGTGAAACAGAGTTAGCCGAATCGGGCATTGCAGCCCTCAAAGAAGTCCTGAAACACATCGACGCTGTGGATAACTTCACCGGCCAATGGCAACGGCCAACACCTAATCCGTTTTTATACGCCGAGACTCCGCCCCCGAATACCGGACTGATCCGCGGCCAGACCAGCAAACACCGAGGCCTGCGAACCTTTGCCCAGGATCGTTCGCGCGGTCGTCGCGAACGGTCATCCATGCAGTTCAGTCAGGCGTTACCCGATAGCAGTGCCGAAGGCGCCGTTTACCTGCGCTGGCGCCTGGACGCTGCACCCCATAGCAACCTTCAGGCAAGCCTGGAACACCGCCTTCAGCCGTTGCGTGAAGACGCTCGTCAGGCAGGGGTCGATTTTTCCTTCGCCGCATCGGGCAATGAATGGCTGCTGAAAATGACCGGGCTACAGGAGCCGATGCCGACCATTCTCGAGCACGCGCTGAAAGAACTGACAAAACCGGGTGACAATTTCTCGCAGGAAAAACCGAATGTTGCGTTGATGCCGATTCGACAGCTGCTTAAAGCGCTGCCCGATCACTGCTTTGAGCACAGCGTTGACTCGCACGATTTGATGCTTCTTTGGTCGAGCGCACGCTGGGATGGTCTGGCGACCGGGCTGTCCATCCAGACACACGCGGCGATGGGCCTTGCCTTGAATCGTGTGCCTGGCACTGCGGACAATCAACTCGCGCCGCCCTCGCCGATAAACGCGCAGCATTTGTGGAGCACTGTCGACACCGGGTCCAGCGAACACGCGTTGTTGCTCTTCTGCCCGACCGCAACTGCAAACATCGCTGACGAAGCCGTCTGGCGCTTGCTTGCTCACGTCTGCCAGACGCCGTTTTACCAACGCCTGCGGGTAGAACTGCAGCTCGGTTATGCGGTGTTCAGCGCCCTGCGTCAGATCCATGGGCAGACCGGGCTGCTGTTCGGCGTGCAATCACCCAGCGTCGCTGCTCTGGACCTGCTGGAACACATCGAACATTTCCTGTGTGGATTGGCCGGGTTGATCGGCGATATCGATGATCAGACTTTCATCGAGCAGCGCCAGGCGCTGGCTGATCAGTTCGATAGCGCGGCGCTGCCCAATGCGCAAGCCGCCGAACTGCTCTGGCAGGGCAAACTCGCCGGCCACTCGTCGGAATATTTGACTCAACTGCCTCAGGCAATTCTGATGATCGACCGCGAAACGTTACTGGCCGCAGCACAACGACTGAATCAGGCTGAAGGCGGCTGGCGCTGCCTGGCCAGCGCACCGTGCCCGGGCTCGCCTTGGCAAGCGGCAAAATGATCATTACCGGTGCTGCAATTAGCTTTCTCAAAGATTCCCGGCCAGTCGTCCTGTAATTTTGAGTAACATAGCCACCTAACTAACTGAACATCTCCGGCTGGAGGTGGACTATATGTATAGGTCTCAACTGTCCCATCACCTGAAGGAGCGATTCTATGTCCTGGTCCAAACCTGCTTACACCGACCTGCGTATTGGCTTTGAAGTCACCATGTACATCGCAAGCCGCTAATTTTTTTATAGCGCAGTGCAACGCCTCGGCTCGCCGAGGCGTTTTTATTTCCAGTTTTCAAAATGATGGAGCGGCCATGTTTGTCCAGATTCTAGGTTCCGCCGCCGGCGGTGGTTTCCCCCAGTGGAACTGCAACTGCGTGAACTGCGCCGGTTTTCGCGATGGCAGCCTGAACGCCAAAGCGCGGACCCAGTCATCCATCGCGATCTCCGATAACGGCGTGAACTGGGTGTTGTGCAACGCATCGCCGGATATCCGCGCCCAACTCCAGAGCTTCACCCCGATGCAACCGGGCCGCGCCCTGCGCGATACCGGCATCAAAGCGATCATCCTGATGGACAGCCAGATCGACCACACCACCGGCCTGCTCAGCCTGCGCGAAGGTTGCCCGCACCAGGTCTGGTGCACCGACATGGTCCACGAAGACCTGAGCACCGGTTTCCCGCTGTTCACCATGCTGACCCACTGGAACGGCGGGCTGACCTGGAACCAGATCGAGCTCGACCGCAGTTTCACCATTGCGGCCTGCCCCAGCCTGCGCTTCACCCCATTGCCGCTGCGCAGCGCTGCACCGCCGTACTCGCCACACCGTTTCAACCCGCACCCGGGCGACAACATCGGCTTGATCGTTGAGGACCTCAACACCGGTGGCAAACTGTTCTACGCACCGGGCCTGGGCAAGGTCGACGCATCGCTGCTGGAGATCATGGCCGGCAGCGATTGCCTGCTGGTGGACGGCACGATGTGGGATGACGACGAAATGCAGCGCCGTGGCGTCGGCACCCGCACCGGTCGTGAAATGGGCCACCTGGCGCAGAACGGCCCCGGCGGCATGCTGGAAGTGCTGGAACAACTGCCCAAGCAGCGCAAAGTGCTTATCCACATCAACAATACCAACCCGATTCTTGATGAGGACTCGCCAGAGCGTGAAGAACTGGCTCGGCGCAATGTTGAAGTGGCTTACGACGGCATGAGTATTGTGCTGTAGGGATTTGCTCCCACAGTGCCCGGAGAACCGAAATGACTGACACCGCAATGTCCCCTGCCGAATTCGAAGCAGCCCTGCGCGCCAAAGGCGCCTACTACCACATCCATCACCCGTACCACGTGGCGATGTATGAAGGCCGGGCAAGCCGCGAGCAAATCCAGGGCTGGGTGGCCAACCGCTTCTACTATCAGGTGAACATCCCACTCAAGGACGCCGCGATCCTGGCCAACTGCCCGGACCGCGAGATCCGGCGTGAGTGGATTCAGCGCCTGCTCGACCATGACGGCGCCCCCGGCGAAGACGGTGGCATCGAAGCCTGGCTGCGCCTGGGCCAAGCCGTCGGTCTCGATCCGGATCAGCTACGCTCGCAGGAATTGGTACTGCCCGGCGTGCGATTTGCCGTCGATGCCTACGTCAACTTCGCCCGCCGTGCCCGTTGGCAGGAAGCCGCCAGCAGCTCGCTGACCGAACTGTTTGCGCCGCAGATCCACCAGTCGCGCCTCGACAGTTGGCCGCAGCATTACCCGTGGATCGAACCGGCCGGTTACGAGTATTTCCGCACACGTCTCGGTCAGGCGCGCCGAGACGTCGAACACGGTCTGGCGATCACCTTGCAGCACTACACGACACGGCAAGGCCAAGAGCGCATGCTGGAAATTCTCCAGTTCAAACTGGACATTCTTTGGAGCATGCTCGATGCCATGAGCATGGCCTACGAACTGAAACGCCCGCCGTATCACAGCGTGACCGAGCAACGGGTCTGGCACAAAGGAATCACCTTATGAGTTTTGATCGCAGCAAGGCCCCGACCTGGCGTCCCGGCTACCGCTTCCAGTACGAACCGGCGCAGAAAGGTCATGTGCTGCTCTATCCGGAAGGCATGATCAAACTCAACGAAAGCGCCGCGCTGATCGGTGGTTTGATCGACGGCGAGCGTGACGTCGCGACGATCATCGCCGAACTGGACGCGCAATTTCCCGGTGTGACCGAACTCGGTGACGACGTCGAGCAATTCATGGAGGTCGCCCGTGCTCAGCACTGGATTGAACTTGCCTGATTCCGCGTCAGACAATTTACCGCCCAAACCGCAAATCGGCCTGCCACTGTGGCTGCTGGCCGAACTGACGTATCGCTGCCCGCTGCAATGCCCGTACTGTTCCAATCCGCTGGACTTCGCCGAGCAAGGCAAAGAGCTGAGCACCGAACAGTGGATCAACGTGTTCCGCGAAGCGCGGGAAATGGGCGCGGCGCAGCTGGGTTTTTCCGGCGGTGAACCGCTGGTGCGCCAGGACCTCGCCGAGCTGATTACCGAGGCGCGCAAGCTGGGTTTCTACACCAACCTGATCACCTCGGGCATCGGCTTGACCGAGCAGAAAATCAGCGACTTCAAGAAGGCCGGCCTGGACCACATTCAGATCAGCTTTCAGGCCAGCGACGAGCAGGTGAACAACTTGCTGGCCGGCTCGAAAAAAGCCTTCGCCCAGAAGCTGGAAATGGCCCGCGCAGTGAAAGCCCACGGTTATCCGATGGTGCTGAACTTCGTGACTCATCGGCACAACATCGACAAGATCGACCGGATCATCGAGCTGTGCATCGCCCTTGAGGCGGACTTTGTGGAACTCGCCACTTGCCAGTTCTATGGTTGGGCGCAGCTCAACCGGGTCGGTCTGTTGCCGACCAAGGAACAACTGGTCCGTGCCGAACGCATCACCAACGAATACCGCGCAAAACTTGCAGCCGAAGGGCATCCCTGCAAGCTGATCTTCGTCACCCCGGACTATTACGAAGAACGCCCGAAAGCCTGCATGAATGGCTGGGGCAGTATCTTTCTGACAGTCACACCGGACGGAACCGCCCTGCCCTGTCACGGAGCCCGACAGATGCCGGTGCAGTTTCCCAACGTTCGCGACCACAGCATGCAGCACATCTGGTACGACTCATTCGGCTTCAACCGCTTCCGCGGTTACGACTGGATGCCCGAGCCGTGCCGTTCCTGCGACGAGAAAGAAAAAGACTTCGGCGGCTGTCGCTGCCAGGCATTCATGCTCACGGGGGACGCGAGTAACGCCGACCCGGTGTGCAGCAAGTCGGAACATCACCGCGTGATCCTCAAGGCTCGCGAAGAAGCCGAACACGCCACCCAGACCATTGAACAACTGGCCTTTCGCAATGAACGAAATTCACGACTCATCGCTAAAAGCTGAACCCTTCAGCGCTGCCAAGGCTGTTGCGGCCGGCATCGACTTCGCCGAGTTGCAGGTCGGCCCACATGGTTTGTTCTGGAACGAGTACCGGCCCGAGGACGCCGCCTGCCGAATCTGGCATTGGCGTGACGGCCAGGCGCACTACCTGACGCCAGCGGGCTTCAGCGTGCGCAGTCGCGTGTACGAATATGGCGGCGGCGCGTTCTGTCTGACCGATGACGGCATAGTGTTCGTCAACGAGGCGGACCAACAGCTGTATCGGCAGTCACTGGCCGGCGAGACACCTGAGCTGCTGAGTTCAGGCGAATGCCGATATGGCGATCTGCAGTTCGCTAACGGGCAGATATTGGCGGTTGAAGAAAACCGCGATCGGCATCGTCTGGTGGCTATCGATGTGGCTGACGGAGTACGTCACCTGCTGGCCGAAGGCGCTGATTTCTATGCCGCGCCGACGTTGAGTCCCGACGCGCAACGACTGGCGTGGATCGAGTGGAGCCGCCCGGATCAGCCATGGACCGCGACTCGCCTGATGGTTGCCGAACGCCAGAGCGATGGCCGTTTTGCTCCGCCACGTTGCGTGGCGGGCGAAGAGGCTGAGGAATCACTGCAACAACCGAGGTTCGATACCAGCGGCCGTCTGTTTTGCCTGACGGATCGCAGCGGCTATTGGCAGCCTTGGATGGAATCGGCAGACGGTTTGATCCCGCTGCCAAGTGCCGCAGCGGATCATGGGCCAGCGCCGTGGCAGCTGGGTGGCAGCACGTGGTTGCCGCTGAGCGAAGGCCGCTATCTGGCGAGCTGGACCGAGGACGGGTTTGGCAAATTGGGGCTTTGTGGTGACGCCTGTGAAGACTTCACGGGTGATTACAGCCGCTTCCGCCATCTCGCACTCGATGAGCAGTTCATTTACTGCATTGCCGCTTCACCAGTCAGTTCGTCTTCAGTCATTGCCATCGACCGCCAGACCCGGCAGGTCAAAACACTGGCTGGCGGTATTGCACCGTTGCCCGGCGAGCAGATCAGCGTCCCGCAAACCCTGCGCTACCCGAGCGGTTCGGGCGAGGCACACGGCTTCTTCTATCCAGCGATGACCGGTGATGCGAAACCGCCTCTGGTGGTGTTCATCCACGGCGGCCCGACATCGGCCTGTTACCCCATGCTCGATCCGCGTATCCAGTATTGGGCGCAACGCGGCTTCGCCGTGGCCGACCTCAACTACCGCGGCAGCAGTGGCTATGGCCGGGCTTATCGACAAGCACTGCATTTGAGCTGGGGTGAAGTGGACGTGGAGGACGCCTGCGCCGTCGTCGCTCACCTTGCCGAACGCGGGCTGATCGACGGCAACAAGGCGTTTATTCGCGGTGGCAGTGCCGGTGGTTACACCACCCTTTGCGCCTTGGCCTTCCACAACGTCTTTCGCGCAGGCGCCAGCCTGTATGGCGTCAGTGATCCTGTGGCGCTGGGCCGGACGACTCACAAATTCGAAGGCGATTATCTGGATTGGCTGATCGGTGATCCGGTGCGGGATGCCGAACGCTACGCCGCCCGAACGCCGTTGCTGCACGCGAGCAACATCAGTAAACCGGTGATTTTCTTTCAGGGTGAACGGGACGCCGTAGTGGTGCCGCAACAGACTCGCGACATGGTCACGGCGTTGCAGGACAACGGCATTCTGGTCGAAGCGCACTACTACGCCGACGAACGCCATGGCTTTCGCAAGGCCGGCAATCAGGCCCATGCGCTGGAGCAGGAGTGGTTGTTTTATCGAAGGGTGATGGCGTTGGTGGACTGAGATTGCAGGTTCCATTCGCGGGCAGGCTTGCCCGCGAATGCAATCTATCTGACGCCGCGAAACTCAGCGCTTGGCGATGATGTACACCGCGTGCACGATTCCGGGGATGTAACCGCACAGCGTCAGCAGAATATTCAGCCAGAACGCCCCGGCGAAACCGACTTGCAAAAACACGCCCAGTGGCGGCAAGAGAATGGCGATGATAATGCGAATAAAGTCCATGGGGTCAGCTCCTGATTGAAGTTGGCTCGCATGAGCCACACAGCTAATCGACCTTTGCCGTTCGTCAGGGTTCAGTTCTGTGACTTGCGAGCACCCAACCATCGCGGTGAATTTCGCAGACAAAAAAACGCCCCACGCCAAAAGAGTCAGGCATGGGGCGATGCGTTATACCGCGAGACGGTTCGGGAATTCGTGTAGAGCGGGTTTGATCAGACGGCAATCCCTTTGCGGCACTGCAATTGCGCAGTGCGCACGCGGGAGAAGGCACGGGCCAGGCGCAGGAGCATTTCGTCGATGTTGGCTTTGCTGACGGTCAAGGCCGGGGTAAAGCGTAGGCAATCGGGCTGCGCAGCGTTGAGCAGCAAGCCTTCGTACAACGCTGCTTTGACGACGGCGTCAGCCGATTCGTCGGACAAGGTAAGCCCCCAGAACAGACCTTGCCCGCGCAACTCGCCGTGACCATAGCGATGGGATAAACGCTGCAAACCTTCACGCAGGTGCTGACCGATTTTCCCGACATGATCGAGAAACCCCTTGTCCTGCACGCTGTCGAGCACGGCAAGCCCCGCAGCCGTCATCAGCGCATTGCCATGATGAGTACCCGTCACTTCGCCGACCTCGAAACAGCAGGCTTTACCCCGCGCCAGCAACGCCGCCAATGGCACGCCACCGCCCAGCCCTTTACCGAGAACGACGATATCTGCCCGCACGCCGTAGGATTGTTCGGCAAGCAACGTGCCGCAACGACCGATACCGGTTTGCACTTCGTCGAAGATCAGCAGAATGCCCAGTTCCCGACACAGGCGCTCGACGCCTTTGAGGTAATGCTCGGTGGCCGGTATCACTCCGGCTTCGCTCTGGATCGGTTCGAGCATGATCGCCACGGTCTGGGCGTCGACGGCCGCATGCAAGGCCGGAAGGTCATTGAACGGCACGTGACTGAAGCCCGGAAGCAGCGGCTCAAATCGGTTAGCCATATTCGAACAGTCCGACGCCGAAATCGTCCCCAGACTACGACCATGACAGCCGTTGTTGGCAACGATAATCCGCGAAGCCCCACCGCGATGCCGTTGGCCCCATTTGCGCGCCAGTTTGATCGCCGCTTCACAGGCTTCGCTGCCACTGTTGAGCAGATACGCCTGATCACTGCCAGTGCTGGAACACAAGCGCTCAGCAAGATTGAGCAGGCCGCGGTTATGCAGGCCGAAACCGGGATTGATCAGCGACTGAGCTTGCATCGCCATGGCGTTGACCAGTACCGAAGGGCTGTGTCCGAGGCTATTGGCCCCACCACCCTGTGAGAAATCCAGATACGCGCGGTCATCGCTGTCCCACAACCATGAGCCCTGGCCGCGCACGAATATCTGTTTCGGTCGCGCGACACTGGGCATCAGGCACTCGCTGGAAAAATTGTCGTCCTTGGACGGCAAGAAGGCGTCCACGGCCAAGTCATCAAGACTCGCAGGATTGCGCCGCAAGCTGAACAAGTTCATCGGATCAAACCTCGTGCGAGGTTTTTTGCCTTACCTATGTAAACACCATCGAAGCAAACGGTATTCATCGCGCTCTGTGGCCCTGTAAGCCTTGTGAATGCGGTTAGACTAGGCCCTGCCACGGCTTTGAACCATTTCGATTTCCCAGCATTTTCGATAAGCACACCTTATGGATTTCAAGCAACTGCGTTATTTCGTCGCGGTCTACGAAGAAGGTCATGTGGGCCGGGCTGCCGAGCGGCTTTCAATCTCGCAACCGGCCCTGTCCCAGCAGATCCGCCACCTCGAACAAAACCTCGATGTGAGCCTGTTCGAACGCAGCAGCAAACGTCTGCTGCCAACGCTGGCTGCTCATACGTTGTACAACCATGCCCTGCCCTTGCTGGATGGATTGCAGCGGGCACGGGAAGCCTTAGGCAACTTCAAGGGTCAAGCCCTGCGCGCACTGGCCATCGGTGTATTGCAAACCGTCCATACCAGCCTGGTGCCGCAGATGCTCGAACGCGTGCGCAAGGCGCAGCCGCATCTGGTGGTGCAGATCTATGAACTGACGGGACTGGAAATCGAGCGGCGCTTGCTCAATGGCTCGCTGGACATCGGCATCAGCTATCTGCCACCTCGTCAGCCGGGGTTGCACGGCGTGATGCTGTACGAAGACGAGCTGAACCTGGTCATCCCGGCGGATCACCCGTTGCGGGAGTTCAAGAAAGTCTCGATGAGTCAGGCCGCCGATTTGCCGATGTTGCTGCTGGGTGAAGAGTTTCAAGTACGGCAGATCTGGCAGGCACATCTGGCCAATCTGGGACGACGTCCGCAGGTACAGGCAGAACTGAACAACATGGCGGGGATTCTCGACAGCCTGCCGCACACACGACTGGCGACAGTGCTGCCCGGACGTTCACAACAGGCACACGGCAACAAGGAACTGTTGTGGAAACCACTGAGCGAACCGAGGGTGCCGCTGAAAGTCGGATTGGTGTGTCGGGATGTGCAGCGACAACAGGCCTCGCTGGCCTTATTGCGTACGTTGCTGGAAGAAGTGATGAATAGCTCGCAGGGGCGTTTGAGCCGCCCGGCGACACTGGATGAAATGAGCTGAGCACTTTTCTGCAGACGAAAGAAAACCCCGCCGAAGCGGGGCTTTGCAGACTGTTTCCCTGACATCCTTTTCACTCCGCCATCCTGGCAGACTCCTACGTGTCCGTGTTGTTGCTTTGCGCTTCCTGCGCGACGTCCATGTGAAGTAGATTAACTGTGGATCCAATCTGCATCTATGGGAAAAGAGCAGCACGTCATGTAAGAGAATGCTTACATGACGTTACATTGTCAGAACTGCCCCGCTTCCAGCAGGAATAGTGACTCGCTGCCGGCCGTCACCGACGCGCTCAATGAGTGAATACGCGGCAACAGACGTGCGAAATAGAACCGCGCGGTGCCCAATTTACTGGCATAGAAATCGTCCTGCGTTTCTTTGCCAAAAGCAGCCTTCGCCATCAGCGCCCACATGTACGCATACGCCACGTAACCGAATGCTTGCAGATACTCAACCGAGGCTGCGCCAATTTCATTCGGGTTGTTTTTCGCCCGGTCGAGCAGCCACGCGGTCAGTTCGTCGAGGGTGGTCACGGCATCGTTCAGCGGTTTGGTGAACTCAGCCAGATCAGCACTGGCAGTCGCGGTGAAATGACGAATTTCGTCGGCGAACAGGGTGTAGAACGCCCCGCCCGTGCCGACGATCTTGCGTCCTACCAGGTCAAGCGCCTGAATGCCGTTGGTGCCTTCGTAGATCTGGGTGATGCGCACGTCGCGCACCAATTGCTCCTGGCCCCACTCACGGATGTAACCGTGGCCGCCGAAAATCTGCTGGCCGTGAATGGTGGTTTCCAACCCGAGGTCGGTGAGGAACGCCTTGGCCACCGGGGTCAGCAAGGCCACCAAATCTTCCGCGCGTTTGCGGGTCGTGGCGTCTTCGCTGAACTTGGCGGTGTCCAGTTGCATGGCCACGTACGTCGAGAAGGCACGACCACCCTCGTTCGAGGCTTTCATGGTCAGCAACATGCGACGCACGTCCGGGTGGACGATGATCGGGTCAGCGACCTTGTCCTTGTTCTGCGCACCGGTCGGCGAACGGCTTTGCAGACGGTCGCGAGCGTATTCGACGGCGTTCTGGTACGAGCGCTCGCCGGTGGCCAGGCCCTGGATACCAACCCCCAGACGTTCGTAGTTCATCATGGTGAACATCGCGGCCAGGCCTTTGTTCGGCTCGCCGACCAGATAACCCACTGCCTCGTCGAAGTTCATCACACAGGTCGCGGACGCCTGGATGCCCATCTTGTGTTCGATCGAACCGCAGGTCGCCGGGTTGCGTGCGCCCAGACTGCCATCGGCATTGACCATGAACTTGGGCACCAGGAACAACGAGATGCCTTTCGGACCTGCGGGAGCATCCGGAAGTTTGGCCAGCACCAGATGGATGATGTTTTCGGTCAGATCGTGCTCACCACCGGTGATGAAGATCTTGGTACCGCTTACTTTGTAGGAACCGTCGGCCTGAGGATCGGCCTTGGTGCGAATGATGCCCAGGTCAGTACCGGCGTGTGGCTCGGTCAGGCACATGGAGCCGGCCCAGACGCCGGCGTACATGTTCGGCAGGTACGCGGCTTTCAGCTCTTCGCTGGCGTGGGCGTTGATCGACAGGCAGGCGCCTGCGGTCAGCATCGGGTACAGGCCGAACGACAGGCTGGCGGAGTTGACCATTTCTTCAACCTGCGCCGAAACAGCCTTGGGCATGCCCATCCCGCCGTAGGTCGGATCGCCGCCGACACCGACCCAACCGCCTTGCGCATAAGTCTGATAAGCCTGTGGGAAACCTGCCGGCGTGGTGACGGCACCGTCGGCCCAGTGACAACCTTCTTCGTCAGCCGCGCGGCTCAGGGGCGCGATGCTTTTGCTGGTGACCTTGCCGGCTTCTTCAAGAATGGCTTCGACGGTTTCAGCATCGACAGTCTCGGCCAGCGCAGGCAGCTCGGCCCAGAGTTTGGCGACCTCGAAAACTTCATTGAGGACGAAGCGCATATCGCGCAGGGGCGCTTTGTAGTCAGCCATGGCAAACCTCGCAAGATCTAAACAGGTGATTCGTAGGAGTGGTGCTTTCGTGGGGTTCGAGTGTAACCCAACAACTTTTACGACACATAGGGTCAGCTCATGACTACTTTGTTATTTGTAGTCACTGACAGGCAAACATTAAAGAAGCCCGCGCCGACTTCATCCGGTGGTCACCTCTCCCCACTGCTGATTCAGGCCGTTGAGCTGCGCCACGCAGCTGGCAAGTTGCCGCAGATGCCCCAAACCTACTGCCGCGCACCCGCCGCACAATCACAGTCCAGACGCTGAATGCGCCATCATCACTCAATCAGTCACGGCATCCATGCGCACTGCGCCACGACGGTTTTGACCAAAAGCCACCACACAGTTTCGCCCCGCCCCCTTGGCACTGTAGAGCGCCTCGTCAGCGGACTTGAGCACTTTTTCGGGGGTGCGTTGCTCCAGTCGCTCGGCCACGCCAATGCTGACGGTGACCGACACACTTGAGACGCCCGAGCCCGCGCGACGTTGACGACCTTGCTGGTCATCCTGAGGACGGCTGTCCTGATTGCGCAGTTGAATGTTGTAGGTGGCGATGGACTCGCGGATGACTTCCAGGTGCGGCATGCACTCTTCGAGGGTCTTGCCTGCGAACACCAGAGCGAATTCCTCACCGCCGTAGCGATACGCCCTACCGCCTCCGCCGATTTTCGCCAGCTTGCTGGCGACAAGTCGCAATACCTGGTCGCCGACATCGTGACCGTGGGTGTCGTTGAATTTCTTGAAGTGATCGACATCGCTCATCGCCAGCACGTAATTGCGCCCCAACCGCTGCATCCGCTCGTTCAAGGCGCGGCGGCCCGGCAGGCCGGTGAGTTCGTCGCGGAAGGCCATTTGATAGGCCTCATGGGCGACCGCTGCGGCAATCATCAACATCACCTGACTGCACATGATGTTCAAGGTGAACGGCAGGATGAAGGTTTTCGGCAACATCCAGAACAACCCGAGCAGGCCCACCAATTGGGCAGCATGCAAGGGTCTAGGGTTGCGCCAGTATTGCCAGGCCAGTAACCCAAACGAAGCAACGAACACGGGATAGGACAGCTGGATCAGGCTCATCCAGGCGCCATGCAACGCTGGCCAGCGGATCTCCGACAGCCACATCAACAACGCCTGTGGGTAACTTTGCTCCAGCCCCAACGCCACACTGCCAACGGCCAGCAAGACTGCGAAGCGCGCCACCATGTCCTGAAACAGGTGAGTGCGTTCCTGCCAGGCAGCGAACACCCCGAACATCAGTGGCAGCAACAGACAACACAAATGAAAAACCACTGCCGCGTCTTCTCGGACGTTACCGTTGTCGCGGTAATAGTCAGTCTGGGTGTCGAGCAGGAAGTAGGCGATGTACACCGTGACCATCAGAAACAGCTCACGCTGGCGTCGGTAAACCGCGCAGTACGCACCGCCGAGCAACAGCACCAGCGTGGGCAGCACGTTAAACAGCGAGGTGAAAAACACGTTCAGATCCTTCACATACGCAGCAGCAAGCCCCGCGAGCAAAAGCACTAATGACGGTAGGAAATGGCTGAAACGTACAGCGGAAGAACGTGGCAAGGGTAAAGCTCCGACCCGGCAAACAAAGATGGCATTGTGCCTTCTTTTCGAGCGACATATCACATCGCCATCTTCTTTAACGGCAGCGAAGGCATTCTTCTTAGCGTTTTAGTCAGGAATATTTACGCGTAGATATCGCGCACAAAAAAGCCGCTGCTCCCGAAGAAGCAGCGGCTTTATGAAGCGACAGCGTGGGGCTTAGTAACCCCGCGCGAAGTCTTCTTCTTTCATGTCCATCAGATTGTTAGCGCCCGACAGCATGGTGACAACGTGAGTGCGGGTACGCGGCAGGATGCGCTGGAAGTAGAAGCGCGCAGTCTGCAGCTTGGCGGTGTAGAACGCCGTTTCGGTGGTGCCGGCAGCCAGTTTTTCGGCAGCCAGACGCGCCATGTCCGCCCAGAAGTAAGCCAGGCAGGCGTAACCGGAGTACATCAGATAATCCACCGACGCCGCGCCGACTTCTTCGCGATCCTTCATGGCCGCCATACCGACCTTCATGGTTAGCTCGCCCCACTCTTTGTTCAGCGCAGCCAATGGCTCAACGAACTCTTTGACCGCGTCGTTACCTTCGTTGGTCTGGCAGAACTTGTGGACGATCTTGGTGAAGCTTTTCAGGGCTTCGCCTTGGGTCATCAGCACTTTACGGCCCAGCAGATCGAGTGCCTGAATACCGGTGGTGCCTTCGTACAGCATCGAAATACGGCTGTCGCGAACGTTCTGCTCCATGCCCCACTCAGCGATGAAGCCGTGGCCGCCGTAGATTTGTACGCCGTGGTTGGCGGACTCGAAGCCGACTTCAGTCATGAAGGCTTTGGCGATCGGCGTCATGAACGCCAGCAGTGCGTCGGCCTTCTTCTTCTCTTCTTCGTCCACGCCGTACTTGACGATGTCGACTTGCTTGGCGGTGAAGTAAACCATCGCGCGGTTACCTTCGGCGAAGGCCTTCATGGTCAACAACATGCGACGTACGTCAGGGTGAACGATGATCGGGTCAGCGGCTTTTTCTGGCGCTTTCGGGCCAGTCAGGGAGCGCATTTGCAGACGATCACGAGCGTACTTCAGACCGCCCTGGAAGCCGATTTCGGCGTGAGCCAGACCCTGCAGCGCAGTACCCAGACGTGCGGTGTTCATGAAGGTGAACATGCAGTTCAGGCCTTTGTTCGCCGGGCCGATCAGGAAACCGGTGGCCGCGTCGAAGTTCATCACGCAGGTGGCGTTACCGTGGATGCCCATCTTGTGTTCCAGGGAACCACAGGTCACCGCGTTGCGTGCGCCGATCGAGCCGTCTTCGTTCGGCATGAACTTGGGAACGATGAACAGCGAAATGCCTTTGGTGCCAGCGGGTGCATCCGGCAGACGTGCCAGCACGATGTGGACGATGTTGTCGGCCATGTCGTGTTCGCCAGCCGAGATGAAGATCTTGGTGCCGGATACTTTGTAGGAACCGTCGGCCTGAGGTTCAGCCTTGGTGCGCAGCATGCCCAGGTCGGTGCCGCAGTGCGGTTCGGTCAGGCACATGGTGCCGGTCCATTCGCCGGAAACCAGCTTGGTCAGGTAAGCCTCTTGCTGCTCAGGCGTGCCGTGCTCGGAAATGGTGTTCATCGCGCCGTGGGACAGGCCTGGGTACATGCCCCACGACCAGTTGGCTTCGCCAACCATTTCGCTGACGGCCAGACCCAGAGATTCCGGCAGACCTTGGCCGCCGTGCTCTACGTCATGGGCCAGGCTTGGCCAGCCGCCTTCGACGAATTGTTTGTAGGCTTCTTTGAAGCCCGTCGGGGTTTTAACGCCGGACTCGCTCCAGGTGCAGCCTTCGGTGTCACCCACGCGGTTCAGCGGAGCCAGCACCTGCTCACAAAACTTGGCGCCTTCTTCGAGAATGGCGTCAACCATGTCTGGAGTTGCGTCTGCACAAGCCGGAAGGCTCTGATAGTGCGCTTCGTAGCCGAGCAGTTCGTCACGTACGAAGCGAATATCACGCAAGGGGGCCTTGTAGTCAGGCATAGCGATAAACCTCTGCTGATGTAACCGGGAATGAACGACCGTGTTGATTTGTTGTGACGGTCAAACAGTTGTTTGAAACATACGTTTACGCCCAAATCTTGTCAAGCACCGATCTTTTGCCGTTCGTCATCATCTGAGGCCAATACCAGACCCACAGCAACGCAACACCGTCGCCTGAGCAATACGCGGTGGAGGAAAGATTAGTTGAGGGAGAAGGATTCACGCAGAAAAACGCCGCGAATAGTCGCGGCGTTGAGGGAGCGGGGTCAGCGAGGGTTCAAGCGTAGGTATCAATCAACGTACCGAGCATTTCATCGGATGCCTTGGCGACCTTGACGCCCAGTTCAACCTGAAATTTGCCCTGTGACATCTCGACCATATTGCTGGCCAGGTCTGACTGCTGACTGCTGACTGCGATCTACCGAGCGCAGACGATCAACCTGAGCCTCGGAAGACTGGCTCGTCACCGAACGCTCGATCGTCGTGTTGGCGATCTGGCCGGAAGCCTGATCGACACGGTTCTGCCCTGTCTGAATAGTGCTCAGACCGGCATAAAAAGCGGTGTTTCCTGAGATTTCCATGGGAGAACTCGTCCTACAAAGGATCAACAGCGGCCATTGAACCAGACCCATCGACAAAAGGCCCGACAAAAACACTAATGGCACAGTGCCTTGCCATAGTTAAAACCCTTGCCAGAAAATTCAGTCCAGTAGGTCCAGCTGCAGATACTCCGCCACCGCTTCAGCCGTCACTAACTTGAGTTTCGGCACCCGTCCAAGGCACGGTGCCGGGATCCGCTCAGCGAGCGTCGCAAGGTTTTCTTCCAGGCGCGAAGTCTTCGCATCGATGATATTGGCCACCCACCCCGCCAACTGCAAACCGTCCTGAGCAATCGCCTCGGCGGTCAACAGCGCATGGTTGATGCAACCCAGCCGCACGCCCACCACCAGGATCACCGGCAGATCCAGCGCCATCGCCAGGTCCGACAGATTGTCCTGACCCGCCAAAGGCACTCGCCAGCCTCCTGCACCTTCGATCAAGGTGAAGTCCGCTTGCCTATCGAGAATTACCTGCATGGGCGTCAACAGTGATTGCACCGTCAATGCCACGCCGGCCTCCCGCGCTGCCAGATGCGGTGCGATCGGTGGTTCGAATGCCACTGGGTTGACCTGCGCATAAGTCAAAGGCAACGAACACTGCGCCAACAGCGCCAATGCATCGGCGTTGCGCAAGCCCTTGGGCGTCACCTCGCAACCGGAGGCGACCGGTTTGCCCGCCGCCGTGCTCAAACCGGCTGACCGCGCGGCATACAGTAAACCTGCGGCAATGGTGGTCTTGCCGACATCGGTGTCAGTGCCGGTGATGAAATAGGCTGCGCTCATAAAGGTTTCTCCAAAACGGCGTAGACCACTTGATAAGTCGCCGGCAATCCTTCGGCCTGACGAAACTGCTCATAGGCCTCGATCAAACCGAGGATCCGCGCCCTGCCGGTCAACCCACCCGGGCGACCGGGGTTCAAGTTGTGGGCTCCCAGTGCCTTCAGCTCATGGGTCAGGCTACGCACATCCGGGTAATGCAACACGTGAGGTCGGGTTTGCAGACTCGCGACGCTCAACCCACTGTCCGCACACAACTGTTGATAAACCCCGAACTCGCGGAAGCGGTTGACGTGCACCATGCCATCCACCTGACGCCAACTGTCACGCAGTTCAAACAACGTGCCTACGCACAGACTGGCAAACGCGAAAATCCCACCCGGTTTCAGCACCCGATGTGCCTCACTGAGCACCGAGGTAAAGTCCGCGCACCACTGCACCGCCAGGCTGGAGAAGATCAAATCGCAGGTCGAATCCTGCAAGGGCAACCGCTCGGCATCGCCCGCGATGAAATGCGTTGCACCACCCAACGGCCGGGCGTGGCTGAGCATGCCTTCGGCGATGTCCAGTGCCAGGCCGTGACTGGCGGAAAATCGCTCGCCCAACGCACGGCTGAAATGCCCGGTGCCGCAGCCCAGATCCAGCCACACACCCGGCGTGAAGTCCTTGGGCAAACGACTCGACAATTCACTGCCAACGTCGCGCTGCAATTCGGCCACGCTGTCGTAGCTGGCTGCCGCACGGGAAAAAGATGCCGCCACCTGGCGTTTGTCGGGCAAACCGCCAGACAGGCTGGGAAGGGATAAATCAGTCATCACCGGACTCATGCAAAAAGGCCTGAATTGCCCCCGCCACACCGTGAGGGTCTTCCAGAAGAAACGCGTGACTGGCCTGCTCGATCAGACCGATTTCAACATCCGGCAGCAACGTCAGCAGGTCCCCCGCCGCTTCAGCTGGAACCAGTCCGTCGAGGCCGGCGAACAAGTGCAGTTGCGGACCGCCAAACGCCTGCAAAGCCTGGCGGGCATCCAGCTGTGCGAGCAACTCCAGGCCGCTCATCAATACCTCTGCCGAAGTGTGTGGCGCGCCACCGAGCAACAGCCGAGACAACCCACGCGGGTCTTCGGCCCCCTGAGCGCAGAGCAGCGAGAAACGTTTCAACGTCATGCGAGGATCAGACTTGCAACCGGCCAGAAACGCATCGAAAACTTCGGCAGGCATCGCGCTCGGCCATTGCTCATGGGCGACAAAAGAAGGATTGCTCGCCAGGGTCAGCAAGCCGCAACAACGATCGCCGCGCCGGGCGGCCAACGCTGAAGCGAGCATGCCGCCGAGCGACCAGCCGCCGAGCCAGGCGTCCTGAGGCAACGTCGAATCCAGCTCATCGAGCCACGCCTCAAGATCGCTCGATTCCAGTTCCGGTAACGGTTCAATTTCGACCCGCAAGTGTTCATCCAGCCCTTGTAACGCTGCCGCCAAAGGCTCCAGTGGAGAAATCCCGAGGCCCCAGCCGGGCAGCAGAATCAGACGATCACGCATGGCTTGGCTCCGCTCCCAGTTGTTGAACACAATCGGCCAGTCCATTTAACAATAGCTGTACCTGCGCCTCGCTGTGCGCAGCGGTCAGGGTCACCCGCAGTCGGGCGCTGCCGGCGGGCACGGTCGGTGGACGGATCGCAGTGACCATCAGACCGCGCTCACGCAGCCTCTGCGACAGTCGAACCGCGCGCCCGGCATCGCCGATCATGATCGGCTGGATCGGCGTGAAGCTGTCCATCAACGTCAGGCCGATCTGCTCGGCACCGTGGCGGAACTGGCGGATCAACGTTTTCAGATGCTCACGTCGCCAGTGCTCAGTACGCAGCAACTCAAGGCTTTTCAGCGTCGCGCAGGCCAGCGCCGGCGGCTGGCTGGTGGTGTAAATGTAGGGACGGGCGAACTGGATCAGGCTCTCGATCAGCTCTTCGCTGCCCGCCACAAAGGCCCCGGCGGTACCGAACGCTTTGCCGAGAGTGCCGACCAAAACCGGCACGTCTTCCTGGCTCAGGCCGAAATGCTCGACAATCCCGCCGCCATTGGCACCCAGCGGACCGAAGCCGTGCGCGTCATCGACCATCAACCACGCGCCTTTGGCCCTGGCCTCACGCGCCAGCGCCGGCAAGTCGGCGATGTCGCCGTCCATGCTGAACACGCCGTCGGTGACCACCAGGGTATTGCCGCTCGCCTTCTCAAGACGCTTGGCCAGACTCGTCGCATCGTTGTGCAGATAGCGATTGAAGCGCGCTCCGGACAACAGACCCGCATCCAGCAGGGACGCATGATTGAGCCGGTCTTCCAGCACCGTATCGCCCTGTCCGACCAGCGCGGTGACTGCGCCGAGGTTGGCCATGTAACCAGTGGTGAACAACAGCGCGCGTGGGCGACCGGTGAAATCGGCCAAGGCCTCTTCCAGTGCGTGATGCGGGCTGCTGTGGCCGATGACCAAATGCGACGCCCCGCCGCCGACGCCCCAACGGGCCGCACCGGCGCGCCAGGCTTCAATCACTTGCGGGTGATTGGCCAGGCCCAGGTAGTCGTTGTTACAGAACGCCAGCAACGGCTGACCATCGACCACCACTTCAGGGCCTTGAGGGCTTTCGAGCAATGGGCGTTGGCGGTAGAGATTTTCGGCACGGCGGGCAGCAAGGCGTGCGCTGAGATCGAAAGTCATGCAGGCCTCATGGATCAGAACTCAAAATCGATGTCGCTCCCACAGTGTTTTGCATTCCTTCAGAGGAATCCGTGGAGGCTTCAGACGGCAGCGTTATAGAACTGCTCGCTGCTCTTCTGCTCAACCAGCGCTTGTTCGATCGCGGCCTGATGCACTTCGTCCGCGTGCTCTTCGCGCGCTTCCGGCAGGATGCCCAGGCGCGAAAACAGTTGCATGTCCTTGTCAGCCTGCGGGTTGGCGGTGGTCAACAGTTTGTCGCCGTAGAAAATCGAGTTGGCGCCGGCGAAGAACGCCAGGGCCTGCATCTGCTCGTTCATCGCTTCGCGGCCGGCGGACAGGCGCACGTGGGATTGCGGCATCAGGATACGTGCGACAGCCAGCATGCGGATGAAGTCGAACGGGTCGATATCGTCAGCATTTTCCAGCGGTGTACCGGCGACTTTCACCAGCATGTTGATCGGCACCGACTCTGGATGCTCTGGCAGGTTGGCCAGCTGGATCAGCAGATTGGCGCGATCATCAAGCGACTCACCCATGCCAAGGATGCCGCCCGAGCAGATCTTCATCCCGGACTCACGCACGTAGGCCAGCGTTTGTAGGCGCTCGCTGTAAGTGCGGGTGGTAATGATGCTGCCGTAGAACTCGGGCGAGGTATCGAGGTTGTGGTTGTAGTAGTCGAGGCCAGCGTCAGCCAGAGCGACGCTCTGGTCCTGATCAAGACGACCCAGAGTCATGCAGGTTTCCAGGCCCATGGCTTTCACGCCTTTGACCATTTCCAGCACGTAAGGCATGTCTTTGGCCGACGGATGTTTCCACGCCGCGCCCATGCAGAAACGGGTCGAACCGATGGCCTTGGCGCGAGCGGCCTCTTCGAGGACCTTCTGCACTTCCATCAGTTTTTCTTTTTCCAGGCCGGTGTTGTAGTGACCGGACTGCGGACAATATTTGCAATCTTCCGGGCAGGCACCGGTTTTGATCGACAGCAGCGTCGAGACCTGGACCCGATTGGCGTCGAAATGCGCGCGGTGCACCGTCTGCGCCTGGAACAACAGGTCGTTGAATGGCTGAACGAAGAGTGCTTTGACTTCGGCCAAAGACCAGTCATGACGCAGGGTTGCAGTGGTGCTGGCGCTCATGGGTGTTTCCTTTGTTTTATGCTTGGCAAGCGGCTGGGGAATGGAATACCCACAGACGCGACACGGATGTTCGGCATATTTAAGGAAGACTCATGCGCTGTCAACCACGATACGAAGGACCGGTTTACATCTGGTTAAAAAACAACCAACCCTGTTTGCTTTGTGCAGAACCCGCCGATGACAGCACGCCCATCTGCATGGCCTGTGAAACAGAGTTGCCCTGGATCGGCGATCAATGCCAAACCTGCGCCCTGCCGTTGCCCATTGCTGGCCTGACCTGCGGCCAATGCCTGAAACAACCGCCAGCCTTTGAACAGGTCGCTACGCCCTGGACTTACGGCTTTCCGGTGGACACCTTGATCACACGCTTCAAACACTCTGCGAAGTGGCCGCTTGGTCGCCTGCTCGCCGAACTTCTTGCTCAGTTCCTGCAACATCGCTTCGATGAAGACCTGCATCGACCCGACGCGCTCATCCCGGTTCCGCTGACCTCCAAACGACTGCGTAAACGGGGCTTCAACCAGGCCGCCATGCTCGCCCGCTGGCTGAGCACCCGCCTCGACATTCCGTGCGATGAAACATTGTTGCTGAGGATTCAGGACACCCGCGCACAACAGGACCTGAATGCCGAGGCCCGCAAAAAAAACCTGCGCAACGCCTTCGCTCTGGCACCCGATGCGCTCATCAATGGTCGTCACCTGGCGCTAGTGGATGACGTACTGACCACCGGCGCCACGGCCCAGGCGCTGGCTCGTCTGTTGATGGACGCCGGCGCCACACGTGTCGACGTCTATTGTCTGGCTCGCACCCCCAAACCCGGCGATGCGCCCTGACTTGACTCCCGAGCCCCAAGCCGCCAACGTCCTTCCCATCGCCATAGCCCAAAGCGTCTCGCCATGTCCTTGCCTACGTTGTTGTCCCAGCACATTGTCCGTCGTCCGCAGCGCATCGCGTTGCTGCAACACATCGCCGAACAGGGTTCGATCACCCGCGCCGCGAAAAGCGCAGGGCTGAGTTACAAAGCGGCCTGGGACGCCATCGACGAGCTGAACAACCTCGCGCAAAAACCGTTGGTGGAGCGCAGTGTCGGCGGCAAGGGCGGCGGTGGCGCCAAACTCTCCTGCGAAGGCGAGCGCGTATTGCGCCTGTATCTAAAGCTGCAAGCCTTGCAGGCTCAGGTGCTGGAAGCCGCCGAAGATGCCAGCGATCTCGACCTGCTCGGCCGACTGATGCTCCGAACCAGCGCGCGCAATCAACTGCACGGCAAAGTCGTGGCGGTTGATAACCAAGGGCACAACGACCGGATTCGCCTTGAACTGGCCGAAGGCTTGAGCATCGATGCGCAGATCACTCACGACAGCACCCTGCGCCTGGACCTCGAAACTGGCACCGAAGTGGTCGCACTGATCAAGGCCGGTTGGCTGGAGTTGCTGGGCATCGATCAAGGAGCAACACCCGGCAATAATTGCCTGAAGGGGATCATCGAGGAAGTTCTCGACGCCGAGGACGGCCCCAGCGAAGTGCGCATCGGCCTGCCCAATGGCCAGACACTCTGCGCGCTGGCCGAACCGTTGCATTTAAAAACCCTCGGTCTGATCGCCGATAAACCGGTGCGGGTGCAGTTCGCGCCATCCAACGTTTTACTCGGTACACCGCTTTGAAACACAAGTGTCATTAACGCTCATTAAGGTGACTGCAAAAACCCGCAGGGAGCCTGATGTGAGCCTATTAGAAGACAACCAATCCACCGATCTTGAGAAAATGGTCGGCCTCAGCCGTCGTGGTTTCATCAGCGCGGGCGCCCTTTGCGGTGCAGCAATGTTCCTGGGCGGCAACCTGCTGAGCCGCAGCGTGCTGGCCGCCAGCGTCAGCGCCGGCTCCAGCAAACTGTTGGGTTTTGACAGTATTGCCGCCGCCACCCGCGACGCCATTACCCTGCCGCCAGGCTACACATCGTCGGTATTGATCAGTTGGGGCCAGCCCCTGCAGAAGAACGGCCCGGCGTTCGACCCGAGCGGCAACGGCTCCGCCGAACATCAGGAAGTCCAGTTTGGCGACAACAACGACGGCATGAGCCTGTTCGAATTTCCCGGTGATAAAAACCGGGCGCTGATGGCAATCAACAACGAATACACCAACTATCGCTACCTCTACGCCCACGGCGGCATGCCGCAATCGGCTGCTGACGTGCGCAAGGCACTGGCCTGTGAAGGCGTGTCGGTGATCGAAGTGCAGCGCAAGAACGGCCAATGGCAGTTCGTCCAGGGCTCGCGCTACAACCGGCGCATTCACGGCAACGCGCCGATCAGCCTGAGCGGCCCGGCCGCCGGCCACGAACTGCTAAAAACCAGCGCTGATCCGCACGGCAAAAATGTACTGGGCACCTTCCAGAACTGCGCCAACGGCAAGACGCCGTGGGGCACTTATCTGACCTGCGAAGAAAACTTCACTGACTGCTTCGGCAGCAGCAATGCCGAGCAGGCATTCGACGCCGCACAGAAACGCTACGGCGCGGTGGCGGCCAGCAAAGAGATCAACTGGCACCCACACGACGAGCGTTTCGACCTGGCGAAAAATCCCAACGAACTCAACCGTCACGGTTGGGTCGTGGAAATCGACCCGTTCGACCCGCAATCGACGCCAGTCAAACGCACCGCGCTGGGCCGCTTCAAACATGAAAACGCCGCCCTGGCTGAAACCAGTGACGGTCACGCGGTGGTGTACATGGGCGACGATGAGCGCGGCGAGTTCATCTACAAATTCGTCAGCCGCGACAAGATCAACCACAAAACCCCCAAGGCCAATCGCGACCTGCTGGACCACGGCACCTTGTACGTGGCGCGCTTCGACGCGGGCGACGGCAATGCCGATCACCCAAAAGGCCAGGGTGAGTGGGTCGAACTGACCCATGGCAAAAACGGCATCGACGCCAGCAGCGGTTTCGCCGATCAGGCCGAAGTATTGATTCACGCTCGCCTCGCGGCCAGCGTGGTCAAAGCCACACGCATGGACCGTCCGGAATGGATCGTCGTCAGCCCCAAGGATGGCCAGGTCTATTGCACGCTGACCAACAACGCCAAGCGCGGCGAGGACGGGCAACCCGTGGGCGGGCCGAACCCGCGCGAGAAGAACGTCTACGGGCAGATTTTGCGCTGGCGCACTGACCGGGACGATCACGGCTCGAAAAGCTTCGCCTGGGATCTGTTTGTGGTCGCCGGCAACCCGGGCGTCCACGCTGGAACACCGAAGGGTGGCTCATCGAACATCACGCCGCAAAACATGTTCAACAGTCCGGACGGCTTGGGTTTCGACAAGGCTGGGCGGTTGTGGATTCTCACCGATGGCGATTCGAGCAACGCCGGCGACTTCGCGGGCATGGGCAACAATCAGATGCTCTGCGCTGATCCGGTCACCGGGGAGATTCGTCGTTTCATGGTCGGGCCAGTGGGCTGCGAGGTGACAGGAATCAGCTTCTCGCCAGACCACAAGACCTTGTTTGTCGGGATTCAGCATCCCGGGGAGAACGGCGGGTCGACGTTCCCTGAGCATTTGCCGAATGGCAAACCGCGGTCTTCGGTGATGGCGATTTCCAGGGAAGATGGCGGGATCGTCGGCGCCTGATCGGGCCTCTTCGCGATCAGGCTCCCACAAGGTAATGGGTTCACACATCCCATGTGGAAGCGAGCCTGCTCGCGAGGGCGTCATCCCGATAAACACTCATCTCAAGCGTTACCCCTAAAGACACCCCGTCTGCGCTACCATGCTTGGCCGGACGCGGCAGCCTGCTGCGCGCAGGAGTCAGCATGGCCCACCCGTTTGCAACCCTCACCCCAGACCTCGTGCTCGATGCCGTCGAAAGCATCGGTTTTCTCAGCGACGCGCGCATTCTGGCGCTCAACAGCTACGAGAACCGTGTCTATCAGGTTGGTATCGAAGACTCCGAGCCGCTGATCGCCAAGTTCTACCGTCCGCAGCGCTGGACCAACGAAGCGATTCTCGAAGAACACCAATTCACCTTCGAACTCGCCGAGTGCGAGGTGCCGGTGGTCGCGCCGATGATTCACAACGGTGCCAGCCTGCACGAACACAACGGTTTCCGCTTCACCCTGTTCCCCCGCCGGGGTGGCCGTGCGCCGGAGCCCGGCAATCTCGATCAGCTGTATCGCCTGGGGCAACTGCTCGGTCGCCTGCACGCCGTCGGCAGTACAAAACCTTTCGAACACCGTGAAGCGCTGGGTGTGAAGAACTTCGGTCATGCCTCGTTGACGACATTGCTTGAAGGCAATTTCGTACCCAAAAGCCTGCTGCCCGCCTACGAGTCCGTGGCCCGCGACCTGCTCAAGCGGGTGGAAGAGGTCTACAGCGTTACGCCGCACAAAAACATCCGCATGCACGGCGACTGCCACCCCGGCAACATGATGTGCCGCGACGAGATGTTCCACATCGTCGACCTCGACGACTGCCGCATGGGCCCGGCGGTGCAGGACATCTGGATGATGCTGGCGGGTGATCGTCAGGAATGTCTCGGTCAGTTATCGGAATTGATGGACGGCTACAGTGAGTTCCACGACTTCGATCCGCGGGAACTGGCGTTGATCGAACCGCTGCGCGCTTTGCGCCTGATGCACTACAGCGCCTGGCTCGCCCGCCGCTGGGACGATCCGGCGTTCCCGCACAGTTTTCCGTGGTTTGGTACGGAGCGGTATTGGGGGGATCAGGTGTTGGCGTTGCGTGAACAGTTGGCTGCGCTAAACGAAGAGCCACTGAAATTGTTCTAACCCCTGTAGGAGCGAGGCTTGCCTCGCTCCTACAAAAAACTCGACATGTCTATACAATCCCCTCTTTGTTAGCTGCCTAAGCAAGGATTCTGCATGCAAGCCGCCAACCCGCGTCGCGGGTACATTCTGGGCCTGAGTGCCTACATCATCTGGGGACTTTTCCCGCTCTACTTCAAAGCCATCGCCAACGTGCCCGCCGTGGAGATCATCATCCACCGAGTGCTCTGGTCCGCGCTGTTCGGCGCCTTGCTGCTGATGGTGTGGAAACATCCGGGCTGGTGGCGCGAGTTGCGTGATAACCCGAAACGCCTGGCGATCCTGGCCCTGAGCGGCACGCTGATCGCGGCCAACTGGCTGACCTACGTTTGGTCGGTGAACAACGGGCGCATGCTCGAAGCCAGTCTTGGTTACTACATCAACCCGCTGGTGAACGTGTTGTTGGGCATGCTGATCCTTGGCGAACGACTGCGGCGCATGCAATGGCTGGCGGTTGGCCTGGCGGCGGCCGGCGTCGCGCAGCAGGTCTGGCAAGTCGGCAGTCTGCCGTGGGTGTCGTTGGTGCTGGCGCTGACCTTCGGTTTCTACGGGCTGATTCGCAAGCAGGCACCGGTCAAGGCGTTACCTGGACTGGTGGTGGAAACCTGGATGCTGGTGCCGATTGCCGTTGCGTGGTTGCTGTTCAACCCCACCGCAAGCAGCGCTCAAGCGGAATTCTGGACCACGTCCGAAGCCTGGTGGTTGGTGGCCGCCGGTCCGGTGACGCTGGTGCCGCTGGTGTGTTTCAACGCCGCTGCACGGCATTTGCCCTACACGACGTTGGGATTTCTCCAGTACCTGGCACCGACGCTGGTGCTGTTACAGGCCGTTCTGCTGTTTGGCGAACATTTGTCGTCAAGTACATTGGTAGCGTTCATCTTTATCTGGGCGGGGCTGGCGGTTTACAGCGTCGACGCGTGGATAAGTCTGCGCCGCCGCAGCTGATCAAAAAACGCACAAGTTCATGCAGGCCACGGCTACCGTGGCCTGCCTCGATTTTTCCCAAGGTTATCCACAGGCAGGTGCACGTATAACTTGGATAACCTGTTCAGGGTTCACTGCGCAGCACCAATTCGACCATCAAATCATCCGCCAGGGTTTCCAGGCGCGATTGCAGCACGTCCAGGGACAACGTCAGCGGCACGGCCAGAATCGCTTCAGCGTGAAACAAAGGCTCGCTGCTCATCGGCGCCGGACGTACTTCGGTCACCAGACGTTCCAGGTTCACCCCCTGCTCACTCAGCAGACGCGTGATGTCGCGTACGATCCCCGGGCGGTCATTGCCCACCAATTCCATGGCTATCGGTTTCCAGGTGCAGGATTGCTCGATGCCGCTTTCGGCAATCAGTACGCGAATGCCATGGACGGACAACGCCTGTAGGGCATCCACCAATTCATCGTAGGCCTCAGCCGGCACGCCCACCCGAAGAATCCCGGCGAACTGCCCGGCCATGCGCGACATACGGCTCTCCAGCCAGTTGCCGCCGTGCTCGGCGATGCATTGGGCAATGCGCTCGACCTGCCCTGGCTTGTCCGCAGCGAATACAGTGAGTACGAGGTGGTCCATGGCGCAGCCCTCTTGTCATGACTTTTGTTATAGAAGACCAAGTATAGGCAAGGGCCGGACCTTCGCTGAAACGTCTGACGCCATCGTGAGCAATGAACCTGCCGAGAACAAATCGTGTACAAGTTTTTATATTTAACTGGAACAATCCAATAGTTTTTTGAGAACATCCCGTACCCCGACGTGACCGCAATGCGTCATGGCGTCGCAGAACGACGTAATTAGTCTAATTTTCACAAGCGCAATTCATCATGTAGTATGCCGCAGCGCGCACTACATGACGCTGGATCGATGTCTGCCGCAGGTGCAGCCACAACCCTGAAAGCCCCGTCAGCAAGGCCTAACCGCCGTTGATTGGTCATAACCCAGCCGCCCGCAATGGCATGTACTGGTCAAAAGGTTTGTGGTTTAAATGCCAGAGGCTTCATTGTTAAATTGAAGAGCTGAAAAGCGAAATAGCTGAGCAGAGTGAGGCAAGCAATGACTGAACACGTTCAAGTCGGTGGCCTGCAGGTCGCCAAAGTCCTGTTCGACTTCGTAAACAACGAAGCCATTCCCGGTACCGGCCTCACCGCCGATAAGTTCTGGGCCGGTGCCGACAAGGTCATTCATGACCTGGCGCCGAAGAACAAAGCCCTACTCGCCAAACGCGATGATTTCCAGGCTCGTATCGATGGCTGGCACCAATCCCGTGCCGGTCAGGTGCATGACGCCGTGGCCTATAAAGCCTTCCTGCAAGACATCGGTTATCTGCTGCCAGAAGCGGCTGATTTCCAGGCAACGACACAAAACGTCGATGACGAAATCGCCCGCATGGCCGGCCCACAGCTTGTGGTTCCGGTGATGAACGCCCGTTTCGCGCTCAACGCCTCGAACGCCCGTTGGGGTTCGCTTTATGACGCGCTCTACGGCACCGATGCCATCAGCGAAGCTGACGGCGCGGAAAAAGGCAAAGGCTACAACAAGGTTCGCGGCGGCAAGGTCATCGCCTTCGCCCGTGCCTTCCTCGACGAAGCGGCGCCATTGGCTGCCGGCACTCACGTCGACTCCACCGGCTACAAGATCGTTGACGGCAAACTGGTGGTCGCTCTTAAAGGCGGCAGCAATACCGGCCTGCGCAACGATGCACAGCTGATCGGTTTCCACGGCGATGCCGCCGCACCGACCGCGATCCTGCTGAAAAACAACGGCCTGCACTTCGAAATCCAGATCGATGCCAGCACCCCGGTCGGCCAGACCGACGCTGC
This sequence comes from Pseudomonas sp. Ma2-10, assembly GCF_054330215.1. Classification (NCBI taxonomy): domain Bacteria; kingdom Pseudomonadati; phylum Pseudomonadota; class Gammaproteobacteria; order Pseudomonadales; family Pseudomonadaceae; genus Pseudomonas; species Pseudomonas sp. Ma2-10. The sequence goes on from NZ_JBTEYL010000002.1 coordinate 89,161, forward strand.
CGGCCTCAAAGACATCCTGATGGAAGCCGCGCTGACCACCATCATGGACTGCGAAGACTCGGTCGCCGCCGTCGATGCCGATGACAAAGTGGTGATCTACCGCAACTGGCTCGGCCTGATGAAGGGCGACCTGTCGGAAGAAGTCTCCAAGGGCGGTCAGACTTTTACCCGCACCATGAACGCCGACCGCACCTACACCGCCCTCGATGGCAGCGAATTGAGCCTGCACGGTCGCTCGCTGTTGTTCGTGCGCAACGTCGGTCACCTGATGACCATCGACGCGATCCTCGATAAAGATGGCAACGAAGTGCCGGAAGGCATCCTCGACGGGCTGGTCACCAGCCTCGCGGCTATCCACAGCCTCAACGGCAACAATGCGCGCAAGAACAGCCGAACTGGCTCGGTCTACATCGTGAAACCGAAGATGCACGGCCCGGAAGAAGCAGCGTTCACCAACGAGCTGTTCGGTCGCATCGAAGAAGTACTTGGCTTGCCACGTAACACGCTGAAAGTCGGGATCATGGACGAGGAGCGCCGTACCACGGTCAACCTCAAGGCCTGCATCAAGGCTGCCAGCGAGCGTGTAGTGTTCATCAACACCGGATTCCTCGATCGCACTGGCGATGAAATCCACACCTCCATGGAGGCCGGCCCGATGGTGCGCAAGGCGGACATGAAGGCTGAGAAGTGGATCGGCGCCTACGAGAACTGGAACGTCGATATCGGCTTGAGCACCGGCCTGCAAGGTCGCGCGCAGATCGGTAAAGGCATGTGGGCGATGCCCGACCTGATGGCTGCGATGCTCGAACAGAAAATCGCTCACCCGATGGCCGGTGCCAACACGGCGTGGGTTCCATCGCCGACCGCCGCCGCGCTGCACGCGCTGCACTACCACAAGGTTGACGTGTTCGCCCGTCAGGCCGAACTGGCCAAACGCGCGCACGCCTCGGTGGACGACATCCTGACCGTCCCGCTGGCCGTCAATCCAGACTGGACCGCGGAACAGATCAAGAATGAACTGGACAACAACGCCCAAGGCATTCTCGGTTATGTGGTGCGCTGGATCGACCAGGGTGTGGGCTGTTCGAAAGTACCGGACATCAATGACGTCGGCTTGATGGAAGACCGTGCGACGCTGCGGATTTCCAGCCAGCACATCGCCAACTGGCTGCGTCACGGCATCGTCACCGAAGATCAGGTCATGGAAAGCCTCAAGCGCATGGCGCCAGTGGTTGACCGTCAGAACGCCAATGACCCGCTGTATCGCCCGCTGGCACCTGACTTCGACAGCAACATCGCCTTCCAGGCAGCGGTCGAACTGGTGGTCGAAGGCACGAAGCAGCCGAACGGCTACACCGAGCCGGTTCTGCACCGTCGCCGCCGCGAGTTCAAGGCTGCCAATGGCCTGTAACTAGGCGTTGACGCCGGACAAAAAAAGCCCTGATCGAAAGATCAGGGCTTTTTTGTTTCAAATCGGTACCTACACATCCATTCCCAACTCATGCTTGACCAACTTCAACAGCTTGCCGGTATCGACAGGCTTGAGCAGGAAGTCGACCACGCTCAAGTGCATCGCAGCGATCGCATCTTTCACGTCGGCGTCACCGGAAACAATGATGAACGGCATTGCCGCCCGAGCCGATTCACGGACCTGTCGGATCAGGTCCAGACCATCGACATTTCCCATCCGCAGATCGGTAATCACCAGTCCAATCGATGGCATCGTCGCCAACATCTTGAGTGCCGTTTCGCCACTGGCGGCAGTCATGCAGCGCACCCCGTCCAGCGCCAGAATCTGCGACAGCAACTCGCGCGCGTCTTTATCGTCGTCAACAATCAGCACTCGCTGAGACGGCAGGTCAGGTTTCAGCATGACGTCACTCAGCGCCTTGCGCTCGGCGTCACTCAAAATATCGTGGTCGGACATGGCTTACTCTACGTTTTCATTTCTATTCCCTAGCACATCCGTCAGACACCGCTAAGCACACCTTCAATGTGCACTTCGTCAGAGAAGTTTCCTATAGCCAATGTAGGGGGTTTTTCCGACAGTTGCGTCAGACATTTCCCAAATACCGACAGCTTCATTGCTTACCTAGACTTACGTCCAATGGGCACCCCGCGCGCAGGGGCCGACCATGGCAAAGTCATCCGACAACAACAATTCAAAAAAGACTGCGGTATTAGTTATGAGTAAAGCGGACGCCTTCACACAGGCAGGGAAAACCGCGGTGTTGCAGAACATCCAGGGCACTTTGCAATTCCTTCAGCGCTTCCCGCCCTTCAATCAAATGGAACACGCCCACCTGGCGTATCTGGTCGAACAGTGTCAGCTGCGTTTTTTTGCGCCCGGCGAGAGCATCATCAAGCCCGCCGACGGCCCGGTTGAGCATTTCTACATCGTCAAACAAGGGCGGGTCGTGGGTGAACGTCCCCACACGGCCAAGGGCGGGACCGAAACCACCTTCGAAATCACCACCGGCGAGTGTTTTCCCCTCGCCGCGCTGTTGGGGGAGCGTGCAACCCGCACCGAACACCTCGCGGCCGAAGACACCTTTTGCCTACAGCTGAACAAGCTGGCGTTCATCAAACTGTTTGCTCTTTCCAACGCGTTTCGCGACTTTTCCCTACGCGGCGTGAGCAGCTTATTGGATCAGGTCAACCAGCAAGTCCAGCAAAAAGCCGTGGAAACGCTCGGTACCCAGTACTCGCTCAATACCCGCTTGGGCGAATTGGCCATGCGTCATCCGGTAACCTGCAGCCCGACCACGCCACTGCGTGAAGCCGTGACCCTGATGCATGAGCAGCAAGTCGGCAGCATTGTGGTGGTCGACGAACATAAAGCGCCGCTGGGGATTTTCACCCTGCGCGACCTGCGTCATGTGGTGGCCGACGGCACTAACGACTTCAACGAAGCTATCGAGCGCCACATGACCCAGGCGCCGTTTTACCTGTCGCCGGACCACAGCGCTTTCGATGCGGCAATTGCCATGACCGAGCGGCACATCGCCCACGTCTGCCTGGTGAAGGATCATCGCCTGTGTGGCGTGGTCTCGGAGCGTGATCTGTTTTCCCTGCAACGGGTCGATCTGGTGCATCTGGCGCGGACTATCCGCAGCGCCCAGAAAGTGGAAAACCTGGTCGCGATGCGCGGCGAGATCGGCCAACTGGTGGAGCGCATGCTGGCCCACGGTGCGTCTTCAACTCAGATCACGCACATCATCACCCTGCTCAACGACCACACCGTATGCCGGGTGATCGAACTGACCCTCGCCGAGAAAGGTGACCCCGCCATTGCGTTCAGTTGGCTGTGCTTCGGTAGCGAAGGCCGTCGCGAACAGACGCTGCACACCGATCAGGACAACGGCATTCTGTTTGAAGCCCGGGACGCGGCCCACGCCGCCGAGATTCGCGGCAAATTGCTGCCCATTGCCCAGCAGATCAACCAGAGCCTGGCGCTCTGCGGTTTCACCCTGTGCAAGGGCAATATCATGGCCGGCAACCCGCAGCTGTGTCTGTCCCGGGCCGAGTGGTCACGACGCTTTTCCGCGTTTATCCGCGAGGCCACGCCGGAGAACCTGTTGGGTTCGAGCATCTATTTCGACTTGCGCGTGGTTTGGGGCGACGAGCGAAGCTGCGAGCAGCTGCGTCAGGGCATTCTCGACCAGGCGAATGACAACCGACTGTTCCAACGGATGATGGCCGAGAACGCCCTGCGTAACCGTCCGCCCGTGGGACGTTTCCGCGAGTTCGTACTGGCTCGCAAGAATGGCGAGAAAGCCACCCTGGATTTGAAGGTCCAGGGGCTGACGCCATTTGTCGACGCTGCCCGACTGCTCGCGTTGGCTCATGGGATCGAGGCGAACAACACGCTGGAGCGCTTTCGCCAACTGGTGGACAAAGACGTCATCGAACGGCTGGACGGTGCGGCGTACGAAGAGGCCTATCACTTCATCCAGCAAACCCGCATGCAGCAACATCAGCTACAGACCCGGGAGAACTTGCCCTACTCCAACCGGGTCGATCCAGACAGCCTCAATCATCTGGATCGACGGATCCTGCGTGAAGCCCTGCGCCAGGCACAACGCCTGCAAAGCAGCCTGGCCCTGCGGTATCAACTATGAGTCTGTTTTCATGGCTGCGCCCGGCAGGTCCGAGCCTTCCCGGCGAACTCCAACAACGTCTGCAACGCTTACCCTCGGCGGCAGAGCTCGGCGAATGCAGCCTGCGCGAACAGCGCTGGGTGGTGCTCGACCTGGAAACCACCGGATTGAACCTGAACAAGGATCGGGTGCTGTCCATCGGCGCGGTAGTGATCGAGGACGGGGCGATCGACTTCAGCCAGCAGTTCGAACGCACGTTGCAATGCGCCGACATGAAGTTGGCTCCCAGCGTGTTGATCCATGGCCTGGGGCCGAGTGCAATTGCCGCGGGCAGCGACCCTGCTCAGGCCTGGGTCGAGTTCATGGAGTTTGTTGGCGACAGCCCGGTGCTGGCGTTTCACGCGCCGTTCGATCAGCACATGCTCGGGCGCGCCTTGAAAGATCATCTGGGCTACAAGTTGCAGCATCCATTTCTGGATGTGGCTGATATTGCCCCGTTGCTTTGCCCTCAGGCGCACATTCGCGATGCCGGGCTGGACGAGTGGATCGACTGGTTCAAACTGGAAATATTCGAGCGCCACAATGCCAGTGCCGATGCGTTGGCCACCGCTGAACTTGCGTTGATTTTGTTCAGCCGGGCGCGGCAGTTACAGATTAATAGCCCGTTGGACCTGCAGCAGCGGATGAATCAGTGGAAGCGGCGGCAGCAAGCGCCTTCTTTCTAACAGCCCCACAATCCCCTTCTGCCCCCGACCCGACCAGCGCCAATTGCTTACCTCCCCCGCCTCTGCCACAATCGCGAACAATTCTCGTTAGTTAATATTTCCCAATCGGTGAGGTTGCGTGTCGTCAGTCCAAAGCCCTCAAAGTGAGCTCGTTGGTGCGTTGTATCGCGACCATCGCGGTTGGCTATTGGCCTGGCTGCGACGCAATGTGGCCTGCCCGCAACGGGCTGAAGACCTGAGTCAGGACACCTTCGTGCGTTTGCTGGGTCGTGAAGAACTGAAGGCGCCGCGCGAACCGCGCGCGTTTTTGGTGGCGATTGCCAAGGGTCTGCTGTTCGACTATTTCCGCCGCGCCGCGCTGGAACAGGCCTACCTTACCGAACTGATGCTGATCCCAGCGGGTGAACAACCGTCGGTGGAGGAACAGCAACTGATTCTCGAAGACCTCAAAGCCATCGACCGCCTACTCGGCAACCTCTCAAGCAAAGCCCGGGCAGCGTTTCTCTATAACCGTCTCGACGGCCTCGGCCACGCCGAAATCGCCGAGCGCCTGGGTGTGTCAGTACCGCGGGTGCGGCAGTATCTGGCCCAAGGCATTCGTCAGTGCTACATCGCCTTGTACGGTGAGCCGGTATGAGTCCGGTCAGCTCCAAACCCGTCTCGGCGCAGGTGCTGGATGCCGCGATTGCCTGGCAGTTGTCCCTGGAGTCCGGCAACCCGGTGGAGCGCGAAGAGTTCGCCAAATGGCACGCTGCCCACGAAGAACATGCGCGGGCCTGGCGCCAACTGGGCATGCTCGACCAGCGCTTCAGCGTTGCCAGCGGCCCGGCACGCACCGCGTTACTGCAATCGCGCGAAAGCATTCGCCGGCGTGTGCGCAAACTCGGCAGCGGCGTGGCCAGTATCGTCGCGGTGATCGGATTGGCGTTGTTCGCCGGTGATCGTTATCTGCCGATCGACTATTGGCTAGCCGACCAGCGCACCGCCACCGGTGAGCAACGCACCCTGCGCCTGACCGACGGCACGTTGATCAACCTCAACACCCACAGTGCCGTGGATGTGCGTTTCGATGAAAAACAACGGCTGATCATCCTACAGGACGGGGAAATCCTCGTCGAAACCGGCCATGGCGACGCTCGTCCGTTTATCGTCGAAACCCGCGAAGGCAGCATGCAGGCACTGGGGACAAGGTTCCTGGTCAAGCGTGACGAGGAAGGCACGCGCCTGAGCGTGCTGAAATCGGCGGTGGCCGTTCATCCCGAGTCTAGCCCTGAAGAGCAGATTCTGCGTGAAGGCCAGCAAGTCCTGATGCGCAGCAATGGTCTGGGGCCGATCGTCGCGATCAACCTCGGCGCCGATGCCTGGACCCGCGGCATGCTGGTGGTGGACAACACACGGCTGGAAGACCTGGTCCATGAACTCGGTCGTTATCGACACGGACATCTTGGCGTTGCGCCAGAAATCGCCGACCTGCGCATCACCGGCAGCTTCCCGCTGCATGACACCGATCTGGCCCTCAGCGCCCTGCTGCCGACCCTGCCGGTGCAGATCGAACAGCACACGCCGTGGTGGGTGACGGTGGCGGCGAAGACTGAGGTCAAGTGATCGCGCCCCAAACGATCACTGACTGAATCGAAATTATTTTCAATCAGCGCTATCACTTTTGAATTCTCGTTCGGCACCTAAGCAATTGAGAAATATTTTCATTCAGGAGCCGCCGTATGTCCCGTTCGCTAGACACCTTGTTGCGCCCCAGTTTGCTGGCAGTCGCCATTGCCCTTTGCGCCCCTCTGGCCAGCAGTCAGCTGATTGCCGCTGAACAGGCGTCCAGCGTTCGCGCCTACACCCTGTCGGCCGCGCCATTGGCCAATACCCTGAACCAGATCGCCAGCCAGGCCGGCCTGGCGCTGTCGTTGAATCCTGCGCTGGCGGCAGGCAAGACCTCGGCGCCGGTCAAAGGCCAGTTCGACGCTGCCGGAGCCCTGCGCGAAGCCTTGCGCGGCAGCGGTCTGCAACTGGAACAAAGCAGCGCCGGCACTTATAGCCTGGTGGCCGTGCCTGAAGGGGTGATGGCCCTGCCGGAAACCGCCATCATTGGCGTGAAAAACACCGAAAGTGCCTGGGGACCGGTGCAAGGTTACCTGGCGACCCGCACCGCCGCCGGCACCAAGACCGATACCGCGCTGGTCGAAGCACCGCGCTCGATTTCGATCGCCACCCGCGAGCAAATGGACGACCGCAATGTGCATAGCCTCGATGACGCGGTGCGCTACATGCCCGGCATCACCGCCAGCAGCTACGGCAGCGACACCCGCGCCGATTGGTTGCGTGTGCGCGGTTTCGAACCGACGCAATTCCTCGACGGCCTGCCACTGCCAAAAGGCGTGTACGCCAACCCGAAACAGGAAACCTGGAACCTCGACCGCCTCGCCCTGCTGCGCGGCCCGGCCTCGTCGGTTTACGGCCAGACCCCGCCAGGTGGCTTGCTGGACATGGTCAGCCGTCGCCCCAGCGCCGAATCGAGCAGCGAAATCCAGGTGCAATACGGCAGCGACAACCATCGTCAGATCAACTTCGCCAGCACCGGCAAGATCGATGACGAAGGCCAGTTTCTCTACGGGTTAAGCGGTGTGGTGCGCGACAGCGGCACGCAGATCGACCACGTCGACAACAAGCGCTACAACATCGCGCCGAGCCTGACCTGGAACATCGACGAAGACACCAAATTCACCCTGCTGACGCAATTCACCCGCGACGATACCGGCATCACCAGCCAGTTCTTGCCGGTGCAAGGCACCAGGATCCACTCGCCGCTCGGCAAGATTTCCCATCACAAGAACCTCGGCGATCCGGACTGGGAATTCTACGACCGCACCTACTACGCACTGGGCTACGCCTTTGAACATCGTTTGAACGATGTCTGGCAGTTCAAGCAGAACCTGCGCTACACCAAATCGGACCTGTCCTTCCAGGCCCTCACCCCCGGCGCCTACCCGTTCACCCAGGTCGATGCCGAAGGCAACGTTGGCCGCTCGAGTACCAGTGTCGACGAAGACATCAGCCAGTTCGCCGTGGACAACAACTTCCAGGGCGACTTCGCAACCGGCGACATCCACCACACCCTGTTGATCGGCCTCGATCACCAGCGCACCAACACCCACTACACCTCAATCTTCGGCGACGGTCTGACCACCAACGTCAACAACCCGATCTATGGCCAGCCCATCGTTCGTCCGCCACGTTCGACGGCGTTCTATGACTACGACCAGAAGACTTACCAGACCGGCCTGTACGTCCAGGACCAGATGGCCCTCGACCAATGGCGTCTGACGCTGGGGGGTCGTGAAGACTGGGTCCACACCGGCACCCAGTTCTTCAACAAGGGCGATGCCACCAACACCGAACGGAACAAGAACTTCAGCGGCAACGCGGCGATCAGCTACGTGTTCGAGTCGGGCTTCGTGCCCTACCTGTCCTACGCCGAGTCATTCCAGCCGACCAGCAACGCCACGGCATCGCCGACCGATTCGTTCAAGCCGACCGAAGGCAAGCAGTGGGAACTGGGCATCAAGTACCAACCGCCTGGCAGCAGCACCCTGCTGACCGCCGCGGTCTACACCCTGACCCAGAAAAACGTCTCCGTCACCACGACCAACTCGGACAACGTTTCGATCACCAGCCAGACCGGTGAAGTGAACGTCAAAGGTCTGGAACTGGAAGCCGTCTCCGACGTCACCGACAACCTCAAGGTGATCGCTGCTTACACCCTGGCCAAATCCGACGTGCAGAAAGGCGATTTCAAAGGCAATCGCCTGCAACTGATGCCCAACCAACAGGCTTCGCTGTGGGCCGATTACACCTGGCACAACGGCGTGCTGGACGGTTTCGGCATCGGCGCCGGCGCTCGCTACACCGGCAATACCTACGGCGACCAGGGCAATACCTCGCTCGGCAAGGCTGACGCCTACACCGTGTTCGACGCCGCGGTTCATTACGACCTGGGCCGCCTGGACAACAGCCTCAAAGGCGCCTCCCTGGCACTGAACGCCACCAACCTGCTCGACAAGGACTACATCTCCACGTGCGACAGTTTCTACTGCTACTACGGCGACCAACGCAGCGTCGTCGCCAGTGCCACTTACGCGTGGTAATGGCCTGACCTGACACGCCCAAGTCCCGAGCCGTCCGACATGGACGGCTTGGGTATTGCTGAAGGCTATGAAATGAAAAGCAAAACAATTCGCCGCTGGTCCTTCATCCACACCTGGACCAGCCTGATCTGCACCGTGTTCCTGCTGATGCTCGCGCTGACCGGCCTGCCATTGATCTTCCATCACGAGATCGACCACTTGCTGGGCGATGCCGCTGAATTGAAGGCAATGCCGGCGGACACCCCGCTGTTGAATTTGCAGCAGTTGGTGCAGGCGGCTGAACAGCATCGTCCCGGTGAGGTCATGCAGTATTTCGGCTTTGACGAAGAAGAGCCCAATGCCGCGATTACGATCATGGCGGCCACCGCTGGCACTGAACCGAATTCGTCTCACACCTTCATGCTCGACGCCCGCACCGGTGAAGCACTGGAGATGCCGTCGGCCAACGGCGGCTTCATGATGATCATGCTGCGCCTGCACGTGGACATGTTCGCCGGTCTGCCGGGCAAGTTGCTGCTGGCGTTCATGGGCCTTCTGTTCGTGGTGGCGATTGTCTCCGGGACGGTGCTGTACCTGCCGTTCATGCGCCGTTTGAAGTTCGCCACCGTGCGCCAGGACAAATCCACCCGCCTGCGCTGGCTCGACCTGCACAATTTGATCGGTGTGGTGACGCTGAGCTGGGCCTTGGTGGTCGGCGTCACCGGCGTCATCAGCGCCTGCGCCGACCTGCTGATCGCCGCCTGGCGCAACGATAGTCTGAGCGCGATGGTCGCGCCGTACCGCGACGCGCCACCCCTGACCCAACTGGCGCCCGCGACTCGTTTGCTCGACATCGCCAAGGAAGTCGCACCGGGCATGCAACCGGACTTCATCGCCTTCCCCGGCACCCGCTTCTCCAGCGAACACCATTACGCGGTGTTCATGAAAGGCAGCACTCACCTGACCTCGCACCTGCTGACACCGGTGCTGATCGACGCCAGCACCCTGCAAGTCACTGCCGTGGCCGAACGCCCGTGGTACATGGACGCCATGGGCATGTCTCAACCGTTGCACTTCGGTGATTACGGCGGCATGCCGATGAAGATCCTCTGGGCGGTGCTGGATGTGCTGACGATAATTGTGCTCGGCAGCGGCGTTTACCTGTGGGTAGTACGACGCAAAGCGGCGAAACCGCTGCCGGAAAAAGTGGAGCAAACGGCATGAAGCCGAGGCAGTCGAATTTCTGGAAAGTCTTCGCCACCCCGACGGTGATCGCGCTGCTGAGTGCCGCCGGGTTGTTTGCCGCACTGCTGGGGGATGGCGTTTGGGACGGTTTGAGTTGGCTCGGGTTGGGCATCCCCGCAATCCTCGCCTTGCGCGGCCTGCTGCAACGCCGCTCCCGCAGGGTTTAGGTATTGACGTCGATCTTGAGCTCCCGGATTAACGCGTTATGCTGCCCAGCACTGCCCATACCGAGACGCTGCCATGTCCGCCCCCAGCATGACCCTGTTCCACAACCCTTTGTCGCCCTTCGTTCGCAAAGTCATGGTGCTGCTGCACGAAACCGGTCAACAGGACCGCGTGGCGCTGCAAGATTGCGTGCTCACACCGGTCAGCCCGGACCTGACGCTCAACGAAGACAACCCGCTGGGTAAAATCCCGGCCCTGCGTCTGGCCGATGGCAACGTCATCCATGACAGCCGGGTGATCCTCGATTACCTCGACCACCAGCACGTCGGCAACCCACTGATACCGCGCGACGGTTCGGCCCGCTGGCGGCGCCTGACCCTGGCCTCGCTGGCCGACGGGATCATGGATGCCGCTGTGCTGATTCGTTATGAAGTCGCCCTGCGTGCCCCGGAAAAACACTGGCAAGCATGGCTCGATGGCCAGCGCGAGAAGATTCGTCGCGGCCTGGCACTGCTGGAAATGGACGCGATTGCCGAGCTGACCAGCCATTTCGATGTGGCGGCGATCAGTGTTGCTTGTGCGTTGGGTTACCTCGATTTGCGCCATCCGGATCTGGAATGGCGCACGACGAATCCGAAGCTGGCCAATTGGTACTTTGAGGTGAGTCAGCGGGCTTCGATGCTGGCAACGATGCCGAAGGGCTGATCTTTGCGTTGACCGTTCTGCCGTCATCGCGAACAAGCCTTGCGCCTACAGGCCCGCGCGGTCCGTAGGCGCAAGGTTTGCCCGCGATGGCACCCCCCCACTCCAACTGAAACAGCCCGACTATCAACGTCGCCAACACCTGCCCCTCCCGCTGGTCCTCGCGCAACCCCAACGACCGGCTCATTCCACCGCTCCGATATCAAACGCCAACGGCTTGGCCGACTTCTGCCCAACCCCATACCAGTCCAGCTTGCGGGTCAGCACCATGAACACGCCCAGCAACCCGAACAACAACAGCGAACCCATCAACAGCGCGTAATCCTCGGCACTCAGCAAGCCATAGAGCAAGCCATACAACGCCGCCAATCCTGCCGAAAAACTCAAGCCGTGACGCACGCTGCGCAGCACATGGCAGACATAAAAACCGATCAACAACACACAGCCGCTCGCCGACAACAAGTACGCCAGGGCAAAGCCGATGTGCTCGGACAGCGACAGCAACAACAGGTAGAAAAACGCCAGGGCCACGCCCACCAGCGCGTATTGCACCGGGTGTACCGCCAGGCTTTTCAGCACTTCGAAGAGGAAGAAACCGGCGAAGGTCAGGACGATAAACAGCAACGCATATTTGATGGCCCGATCAGTTTTCAGGTACTGATCCACCGGGTCGATGAAACTCACCCCGAAACTGCGGCCGGTGTAGGCTTCGCAACCGTCGCCGGACACGCAGCTGCTCAAGGCCTCTTGCAAATTGGTGGAGAAAAACGAGGTCTGCCAGTTGGCGGTGAAACCCTGATCGCTGACTTCACGTTGAGCCGGCAGGTAGTTGCCGATGAAACTCGGATGCGGCCAATTGGCGGCCAGCGATACGTTGCTGGTTTTGCCCACCGGAAGAATCTGCAACTGGCCAGTGCCTTGCAGTCGCAGGTCGAAACCGAAGGCCAGTTCCGTGGCTTGCTTGGCGTCGAGCGCCGGCAACGTCACATGCACACCCTCCCCCAACCAACCCACCTGGCTCCCGGGAACGAAGTCGAGTTTCAGACCATTGAGCTCGAGTTTCAGGGCGTTTTCGATGCCGCGAATGTCGCTGATCCCGACCGCCAAAAATGGCTGAGCGAACTGGTAATCGGCGAAATCCTCCTTGATACCCAATTGAGCCGGGACCGAAAAATGCCCGCTGATGCGGTTGTCCGCATGAAACAGTCGCGCCTCATAGATGCCCCGGGAACGCAGCTCGGTCTGAACCTGGCCGTCGAGTTCGAAGCGCTCCGGGAGGAAATACAAACGGCCGCGCTCTTCACCCACTTCCTGGTAACGCTGGTTGGTTTTTTCATTGAGCTTCCAGGTGCGTACCACTTTGCGATACGGCACCACCATCAGCGGCCCGCTCAGTTGCTGGCTGTAACTGGAACTGCGGGCGATGTCTTCGAGCACGCCGTCGCGCAGTTGCTGGCGGTCCTGGATCACGCCGTTGATCATCAGGAGCGGGATCAGCAACAACAAAATCAGAAGGGCAATTGCCCCGAGTTTTAGGGTCAGGCTGCGGTTCATGGGACTCTCCCTGTTTGGATGGGGCGAGTCTGAAAGGGGTGTGTGGGGGATTTATGGGAGAAATGTGGAGAGTGTGTGGAGACGGAGGTTAAGGCAGGTGCAACATGACCTCTACGCCGTCGTCGACATTACCGATGCTCACCGTTCCGCCATGCAACTTGACCACTTCTTCAACAAAATTAAGCCCCAACCCCGTGCTCTTGCGCCCGCTGTCCGGTCGCGGCAGTGAATAGAAGCGCTCGCTCAGCCGGGGCAACGCATAGCCGGGAATGGCCTCAGCCTGGTTGAACAACGTGAACTCAATTTGCGCCCCAATGCGCTCGGCGCTGAATCGCAGCAAGCCCTGAGCCGGGGTGAAATCCAAAGCGTTCTCCAGCAGATTGCCCAGTGCCTGACGCAACAGGAACGGTTCACCGGTCAGCACCAGATCCGTTGCAAGGGTGTGTTCCACGCGCAACTGCTTGCCTTGGATGCGCGCCGCCTGAGCGTTCAGCAATTCATCGACCAACTTCGCCAGCGGTACCGCCACCCGCTCCTCCAGCCCTTGGCGTTGCTCGACCAGGGCCAGATTCAACAGGCGCTCGATCAACTGCTGCATCCGCGCGCTTTCGCTGTCGATGTTGCGGACAAAACGCTGCTGCTGAGCCAGCGGCATCTCGCCTTGCAGCAACTCCGCCGCACCACGAATCGCCGCCAGCGGGCTTTTCAGTTCGTGGGTCAATGTGTGCACGTAACGCTCGACGTAGGCTTTGCCTTCGAGTTGCGTGCGCATCTGCTCCACCGCCGTCGCCAGTTGCTCCAATTCGCCGCCACGGTAGTGCGGAACCTCGACCCGTCGGCCTTCACTCACTGCCTGTGCATAAGCCGTCAATCGCCGCAGCGCCGCGCTCAACCACCAGGACAACAGCGCGCCAAAGAGCAAACCGAGGCCGATCAACCCGGCCCCCCAGACAAGCAATCGCCGTTCGGTGCGATCAACGTATGGCTGCAACGAGCTGTTGGGTTTGGCCACGGTAACCACGCCGATGATTTGGCCGTTGTCGCGAATCGGGGCGCCGACGTGCATCACTGAGGAGTTCGGATCGTTCGGATCGCTGCGGCTGGAACGAGCGCCGTATTCGCCTCGCAGGGTCAGTAAAACATCGTTCCAGCGCGAGTAATCCTGCCCCACTGCCGCACCGCTGGAGTCCAGCACCACGACGCCGTTGGCATCGGTGACGTAGATGCGGTGGTTGACCTGATTCTTCGGCAATCCCCAGATACTCGCCTTCGGTTGCCGTTCGCCATAAGCCTTGAGCAGCTCGGGCCAACGGTTCTGATTGAGGGTGCCGGCCTTGAAGTCGTCGCGCAGGATTTCGGCCATGAGATTGGCGGTGTCGACCAGCGTTTCTTCGGTGGACTGGCGCACGCCGGGACGGATTTCTTCCATCACGGTGTTCAGCACGAAGTAACCGGTCAGGCCGATAAACAGCACATAGACCAGAAAAATCCGAATGCCCAAAGGCATCAGCTACGCCCCGGACTGTAGCTGTAACCGAGACCGCGATGGGTCTGGATCGGTTCTGCGTCGGCTTTCACCTGGCGTAATTTGGCGCGCACGCTCTTGATGTGGCTGTCGATGCTGCGCTCGTAACCGGCATCGGTGGCGACGCCCAGCGCGTCGAGCAGTTGCTCGCGGCTGAAGACGCGTTCGGGTTGGTCCAGCAGGCATTGCAGCAGACGGAACTCATGGCGGGTCAGGCTCAAAAGCTGACCGCGGTAGCTGATCTGCACCCGCTCGCTGTCAATGCGAAACAGCGCCGATGACCCCTCGGCGCTCGCTCGCGGCGCCATGCGTTTGAGAATCGCCCGGACCCGCGCCGCCACTTCCCGTGGGCTGAACGGCTTGACCACGTAATCGTCGGCACCGATTTCCAGGCCCACGATACGATCGATTTCGGCATCGCGGGCGCTGAGGAAGATCACCGGCACCTCGCTGAAACGCCGCAATTGCTTGCAGGTCTCGAAGCCGCTGATGTCCGGCAGACCAATGTCGAGAATGATCAGGTCGGCCGGAGTCTGGCGCTGATGCTCAAGTGCAGCGGCGCCAAGGCTCAGCCATGTGGTGGTGAAGCCCTCGCCCTGCAAGGCGAAAATCAGGGTGTCGGCTATCGCCGCTTCGTCTTCGACAATCAGGATATGAGGCATGGCGTCCGAGCCCGGGAGTTAAGAGGGCGAACGGTGCCCCAAGGCTCACGTCACGTCAATGAGACCACTTGAAATCAGCAGTCGGGTTTGTCCGCCGTAAAGCGCCGTGCCGGGTTCACCGCCGCACCGAACTCACGCAAGGCTTTGGCGCCGATCAACAACGGGTAGTTGAAGCTGCTGCGGTCGGTGAGGTTGACCTCCACCGTGCGCTTGACGTTGCCCAGGCACAGTTCCAGATCAACCACCGGACGCTTGGTCGGCTCAATGGTTTCCTTGTCATCCTCATCTTCTTCGGCGCGGGTCTTGATCTTGCTGATCCGCGCGACCTTGTGTTCGTAGACCTTGTTGCTCGCGCCTTTGGTGGCGAGGCGGAAGCGTACCCACTCGTCGCCGTCGCGGGTAAAGGTTTCGATGTCTTTGGCCGACAGCGACGCGGTCAGGGCGCCGGTGTCCATCTTGGCCTTGAGGACTTCACCGCCGATTTCCGGCAGCGCGATGTATTCGTAGCGCCCGTACAGGGTCGGCTCAGCAGCCAGGACCGGCAAGGCCACGAGGGAAAGCAGCGCAAGGAGGGATTTCACGTAATGGGCTTCCTTGAGGAGTGGGCAGCGGAATTTTAGACCGTTGTGGTGTTGATCGTTTCCACAAGGTTAACGATCCCAAGGTGAAACATTCGTCGTCACCGCTGAATCAACTACCAGTCCCTGCGCCCCAGATTCCGCCCAGGTTTTCCAGCAATGAACCACCGACGCCCTGCTGACCGAGGTATTGCAGAAGCAACGGGGCAAACTGGCCGATCATGCCGCTGTCCATGCCCAACGCGCTGAACGCGTTGTTCAAGTCGTTGGCGTTCTTCACGTTGCCCAAGGCGTTGTCCAGACCTGCCGCTTTACCGGACGAACCGAGCAAACCGCTAAGGGCGCCCAGCTCACCACCGCCAGACAATTTGTCGATCCCCGGTACGCTTTTGGCCAACGCTGAATAGTCGGTCGAACTCAACTGATTCTTGGCCAGCCCAAGCATCGCCCCAGTGCCGCCAACGGCTTGTTGTGGTGTCACGTTCAATTGGCTGAGCGCACTCAGCAGGCCGGCCGTCTGCGAGGTCGGAGCGGCCGCGACGGCGGCGTCATCGCCCTTCATACCGGAGATGGCATTGGCCGCATCGTTCAGGCTGAACTGAGCAAAGACCGGGCTGGCCGCCAGACACATCAGCGAAGCCAGTGCAAAACCGCGTGAAATCTTCATCCAGACATCCTCATGGGCCATGAAAACCGCCCGGCAACGGGCGGCGAAAAACTGTGTGTTGGACTGGTAACCCGGGGGATTGTTCCCAGCCTTGGCGACCCGCCTGACGGACAGTCAAAAAAGAATTTACCGACACTGCATCCAGTCTGGTCCCTCCCACGTATATCAAGCACGGACAGACATTCCTGGCCGATTCCCTGCACGAGGATCATCACCATGACACGCACTTCGATCAAAACGCCGTTGATTGCCAGCCTGCTGACCCTGGCCCTTGGCGGTGGATTCGCCCTGAACACCGCGCAAGCGGCAGACACGAGCCATGCTGTCATCGTCGGCGGCCAGAGCATGATGCCGAGCAAGGACATCATCGATAACGCGGTGAACTCCGCCGACCACACCACCCTGGTCGCCGCCGTGAAAGCCGCAGGCCTGGTGGACACCCTCAAGGGCAAAGGCCCGTTCACCGTGTTCGCCCCGGTCAACTCGGCCTTCGCCGCCCTGCCGGCCGGCACTGTCGAGACCCTGCTCAAACCCGCCAACAAGGCGACCCTGACTCACATCCTCACCTACCACGTGGTCGCCGGAAAACTCGACATGATGACCCTGGCCGAGAAGATCAAGGCCGGTGGCGGCAAAGCCGAACTGACCACCGTCGCAGGCGGCAAGCTGTGGGCGATGATGAACGGCCCGCACAACATCACCATCAAGGATGAAAAAGGTGACGTCGCCGACATCACCACCTATGACGTGTACCAGTCCAACGGCGTGATTCAGGTCATCGACAAAGTGCTGATGCCCAAAAGCTGAAGGATGCCGCCGATCCTGCGCATCGGGGTCGGCGGTTTTTCGAGGTGGCCGCCCATGAATGGAACAACCGCACACCATGAACTAACCTCTGCCTGCAACCGACAGCTCACTCCCCCCACCTCGATTGCCTGGAGAACGGCCATTCCCATCGCCGACACCGATCAGCTCAGGCAGCTTCTGGCCCAATGTTCACTGGGCGACCGCCGCGCTTTCGAGACGCTTTACCGCCGCGTCGGCCCGCGGCTGCATGGCGTAGCGCTGCGTTTCATGGGGCGACCGGATCTGGCAGAAGAAGTGCTACAGGAAAGCTTCGTGCGCATTTGGAACAACGCCTCGCGCTATGAGGCGCATTTGTCGGCACCGCTGACCTGGATGATCAACATCACCCGTAACCAAGCCATCGACCAGTTGCGCAAACATCGCGAGCGGCCTTTAAGCGACCTTGAAGAACAGGCGCTGGTGGACGAGAGCCCATCGGCTCACGAACAACTCAGCAGTGCCCGTGAGGCCAACGCCTTGAACCGCTGCCTGGAAAGCCTCGAGGGCATGCAGCGTCAATCGATCACTGTGGCTTACTTTCAGGGGTTGTCCTGCGCTGAGCTTGCCGAACACCTGGCCGCGCCCTTGGGCTCGGTGAAATCCTGGATCCGCCGCGGTATGGAGCGACTGCGCAGGTGCCTTGAATCATGAACTATCAAACCCCAACCTTGCGCCGCGCGCTCGCCGCCGATTACGCCATTGGCTTGATGCCTTCGGCTGCTCGTCGGCGGTTTGAACAGTTGTTGCTGGAAGATGCGGCGCTTCGTGCCGAATTGGCGAAATGGCAGGAAAGCCTCGCGAGCCTGACCGAAGCGCTGCCGGAACAGCCGGTGCCGGACCGCGTGTGGAAAGGCATCACCGCGCGAATCGAACCGCAAGTGCTTCATCTGCCAGAGAAGCGTGGGTTCTGGAACAGGTTGCGGGTGACGGCTGCGGTTTGCTCGCTGGTGCTCGCCGTAACCTTGGGCGTGCTCTACAACCGCGACAGTGCGCGTTACAGCGCCACGTTACTGACCGCCGACGCACAACCTGCGCTGAAGGTTGAAGCGCATGAGCATTATCTGAAGGTCGAGCCGCTGACGTTGGCGGCGGTTGATCCGGGGCGAAGTCTGGAATTGTGGGCGATTCCGGCGGATGGCAAGCCAATTTCCCTGGGTGTGATTCCGGCTGACGGTAAGGGCCGTGTAGAGCTGAGCGATACGCAGAAGACGTTGATCGGTAAGCCGATTGCGCTGGCGGTCAGTCTTGAACCGAAGGGAGGTTCGCCGACAGGGCAACCGACTGGGCCGGTGTTGTATCAAGGGGCGTTGGCTGCCCTGTAAATGAGCCACTGACGATTTAACAGGAATTAAAAAATGCAAACCCATATCAAAATGATTTAAAAAACTGTCAGATTTGACAGTAGGCGACCCCTTCGAAAATCCTCACCCTGAGCGCTCAAACAACACAACGGAGTGTGATTCATGCGCAACACTATCGGGATGGCTTTTTTGATTTTTGGCGCCTTGGCAGGCAATGCTTATGCAGCAGGCACGGAGGTGTGCCCCAAAGTAAGCGACATCAGATCGTCGGCTTATACAAGCGACGACAAAAACATTCCTGCCCCTTTCAATGAGGGTTACAAATACACGGCGACCGCCAATGGCAAAACATGGGCGGGCGTCACGATGGGTACCGACGACGACTATCTGGCAAAGAAATACAACCTGACAGCCGAAAGCTTTGATGGCTCCATCTGCAGCTACGGTGGCACGAAGGTAGTAGAGAACGGCGAGACGACAGTACCTTACTTGAAGCTCAAGGCAAGCTAAGGCGAAATGGCTTGATTCAAATGAAAAACGGGCGACTCAAGAGTCGCCCTTTTTTATTTACGCCGCACTGAACAGTTTGTGCGGATCGATCACATCCTGGCCCCCTGGACCCGCCGCGGTATGGCACGGATTGAGCCACAAATGCTGCACATGCCGGAAAACGTCGGTTCTGGAGTTGGTTGCGAGTGACCGCTGCGGTTTGCTCGCTGGTGATCGCCGTGACGTGGGCGTGATTTATAACCGCGACAGCGCGCGTTACAACACCACACTGCTGACGATCGACGTTGAGGCGCAGGAACGTCCGGGTAGGCTTTCAGAGCGGGAAAGTGTCTGCAATTATGGCGGTACCAAAGTCCCCGAGCGGGGCTTCACTTCAGCCCCTTACTTGAAACCGGCCAGCAAGTAGTTGAATTGAAAGGCGACCTGAGGGCCGCCCTTTTACTTTGTTCCGCACGCGCCGAACACTTTCTGCAACTAACAACCGCCAACAGTTAACTTGCTATTACAGTTGGACAGTTTCCCTACATCACTCAATGGAACTGAAATGATATTTCTTGCTTTATCCGCCGAAACACGACGCCATCCAGCAGAGCCATCCGTGAAGGCGCCTGTTCCCATGCACTCCTGGTTCAGATTACACGTACCCTGTGGGGACTGAGTTGTCACTTCTTTACCCGAGCAAGTAGCGGCTGCTGAACTGTTCATGAATGCCCTCGCACATTCATCATCGGCAAACCCCTGAACACTGACCAAGAGCAGTAATATCGATGCGCTCGGCAACAGTACTTTCTTAACAATGTTCATTATCATCACTCCCTGAAATAAAAATCATTGGTTCAAGGCGAACCTTGCGGTTGACATAGCGCATGTCAACCGCAAGTCCATCGTAATAACAACCAAGCCCATTAACACCTGTCATATCTGACAGTTCATTAGAAAAAAATGTAATTACCATCACTCGCAAACCAACGATTCGACAAAAAAACGGCGACCCGAAGGTCGCCGTTTTGTTTTGCCTGAAGCCTTACGCCGCACTAAACAACTTGTGCGGATCAATCACAAACTTCTTCGGCACGCCTGCATCGAACTCGCCGTAACCGCGTGGCGCGTCATCCAGGCTGATGACTTCCACACCGACGATGTCAGCAATATGGATACGGTCCCACATGATCGCCTGCATCAGCTGGCGGTTGTACTTCATCACTGGCGTCTGGCCCGTGTGGAAGCTGTGGGATTTGGCCCAGCCCAGACCGAAGCGGATGCTCAGGCTGCCCATCTTCGCGGCGGCGTCGGCGGCTCCCGGATCTTCAGTCACGTACAAGCCTGGGATACCGATTTTGCCGGCAACCCGAACCACGCCCATCAGCGAGTTGAGCACGGTGGCCGGAGCCTCGTGTTTCACGCCGTCATGGCCGTGACCACGCGCTTCGAAGCCCACGGCGTCGACGGCACAATCCACTTCTGGCTCGCCCAGCAGTGCAGCGATTTGTTCGTGCAGCGGGGTGTCCAGGGACAGGTCGGCAATTTCGAACCCCTGAGCCTTGGCGTGCGCCAGGCGGACAGTGTTGACGTCACCGATGATCACCACCGCCGCGCCCAGCAGGCGGGCGGAAGCGGCCGCCGCCAGACCGACCGGGCCAGCACCCGCGATGTACACGGTGCTGCCTGGACCAACGCCCGCCGTCACTGCGCCGTGGTAACCGGTCGGCAGGATGTCGGAGAGGCAGGTCAGGTCGCGGATTTTTTCCATCGCACGATCGCGATCCGGAAGCTTCAGCAGGTTGAAGTCGGCGTACGGCACCAGCGCGTATTCAGCCTGACCACCGGTCCAGTCGCCCATGTCGACATAACCATAGGCACCGCCCGGACGCGCCGGGTTAACGCTCAGGCAAACACCGGTGTGCATTTCCTTGCAGGAACGGCAGCGTCCGCAAGCAACGTTGAACGGCACGGAGACCAGGTCGCCGATTTGCAGGTTTTCAACGTCGCGGCCTTTCTCGATCACTTCACCGGTGATCTCGTGACCCAGTACCAGGCCGGTTTGAGCGGTAGTACGGCCACGCACCATGTGCTGGTCGGAACCACAGATGTTGGTGGAGACCACGCGCAGGATGACAGCGTGTTCGATCTTCCTGCCGCGCGGGTCCTGCATTTTGGGATAGTCGATTTTCTGTACTTCGACCTGGCCATTGCCGAGATACACGACACCACGATTACCAGACATGCTTTCACCTCGCTGTTGTTTTTATGTAACGGTCGCGTCGCCATGGATCGGCGGCGCGTTGATTGCTCGGGCAGATCACTTGGCAGTTAAAGAACAACCGTTCTGTTCGCGTTCAAAAACACTCGTCTTTCAATGTGATAACCAACGGCCCGGGCCAACGTCAGCCCTTCGATATCCCGCCCTTTGGCGATCAGGTCTTCGGGGTAATGACTGTGGTCCACAGCCTCTACGCCCTGGGCGATGATCGGGCCTTCGTCCAGGTCGTTGTTGATGTAATGCGCCGTGGCGCCAACCAGTTTCACGCCCTTGTTGTAGGCCTGGTGATAGGGCTTGGCGCCCTTGAAACCCGGCAGCAGGGAGTGATGGATGTTGATCGCCTTGCCGTCGAGTTTGCGGCACAGCTCGGGCGACAGGACTTGCATGTAACGGGCAAGGATCACCAGCTCGGCGCCGGACTCTTCAATCACCTGCCAGACCTGACGTTCCTGGGACGGTTTGTCGTTTGGGTCCAGCGGGAAGTGGTAGTACGGAATCTGGTGCCAGTCCGCCAACGGCTTGAGGTCCGGGTGGTTGGAGACCACGGCGGCCACGTCCATCGACAATTGGCCGATGCGCTGGCGATAGAGCAAATCGTTGAGGCAGTGATCGGCCTTGGAAACCATGATCACCACTTTCGGGCGGTAGTTCGGCACCGTGAGTTCGAAGATCATGCCGAAGGCTTGGCCGCGTTCCTCGAGCTCTGCGCGAAAGGCTTGTTCGTCGAAGCCGACAGGCTGGCGGAATTCCACACGAATGAAGAAACGGCCCGAAAGCCGATCATCGAAGGAATGGTGCTCGGTGACGTAGCAGCCCTGCTCGAACAGAAAGCGGGTCACCGCGTCCACGGTGCCGAGAACGCTTGGGCAGTCGGCGGTCAGAATCCATGTGTCTGGGGCGCGGCTCATAGTGCGGTGACTCCTGTTCGAAAGTAGCAGCAACGCCGCTTTGTATAACCGCTGCCGAAGGCTGCGTTTGGCAGCGGCTACAGGGACCTCAGTGGCTCATCAAGCCTGAACGCTCAGGCCGTATTCGGCGGCAGCATCCTGCAACCACAACCACCAGTAATCCGAGAAGCTGCGACGAATCAGCAGTTCCCAGGTGTCTTCGCCGGTATGGCGGATCACCAGTTGCGACTTGGCAAACACGGTACCCACCGCCTTGCCCACCGGAAAACTGTTGGGGTGCACGTCGTAGCTGGTGGACTTCATCAACACCTGGCGCACGTTCGGGCCGCTCAGTTCAAGGAGCTGCTGGCCGCCGCTGACGTTGGTGATCGCGATGTGCAGGTCGCCCAGCGCTTCACGCAGTTTTTGCTCGGCGGCGAATTCTTCACCGGTCGGCACGATCAGCAGCCATTCATCCGGCCCCATCCATTGCAGGCTGGTTTCGCCTTTGACGACGACGGTCAGCGCGCCCGGCAGTTCGATACCGAGGGCTTTGTGCACACCGGCAGCGAACGCGGCATCGTGGCCATCACCACGAATGGTCAGGTGGCCGAGGAGTTTTTTCTCACGCACGATCACGCCGGCGCTTTTGCGACCCTTGCCCACCAGGCTTGGCAGGTCGGCGTGATGCAGCGACGACTCGGCCTTGGCCCCAGTGGTTGGGCGTTGTTGGTAAACATTGGCTGCGGTCATAAAGCACCTGTCCTGAATTCTTTTTGTACTCCCTGTGGAAGCAGCGTTGCCGCCATCGCGAGCAAGCACGCTCCCACAGGGAATCACTGTGTCAGACGTTCTGGCGATCACCCTTTGGATCGAAGAACACCGAAGAAACGATTTCCGCCTCGATCACGCTGCCATCGGCCAGCGGTGCGAACACGCGCTCACCGATACGCTTCAAGCCGCCCTTGACCACACCCATGGCAAACGAATAGCCGAGGGAGTTGTGCAAGTAGCTGGAGGTCACGTGACCGACCATCGTCATCGGAATCGCTTGCTTGGTGTTGAACACCAGTTGCGCCCCTTCCGGCAGCCATTTGGTCGGATCGATCGGCTTCAGGCCGACCAACTGTTTGCGCTGATCACGCACGCAGTCTTCGCGGTTCATGCCACGCTGGCCGATCCATGAGAAAGGTTTAGTGCGACCAACACACCAACCCATGTTCAGGTCGTCCGGGGTCATCGAGCTGTCGGTGTCCTGGCCGACGATGATGAAGCCCTTCTCGGCCCGCAGCACGTGCATGGTCTCGGTGCCGTACGGGGTCAGGTTGTATTGCTTGCCAGCCTCGACGATTTTCTCGAGCACGCCCATGGCGTAGTCGGCCTGAACGTTGACTTCGTACGACAGTTCACCGGTAAACGAAATCCGGAACACCCGCGCCGGAACACCGCCGACCAGACCTTCTTTCCAGGTCATGAACGGGAAGGCTTCGTTGCTCAGGTCGATGTCGGTGACTTCGCTGAGCAGCTTGCGGCTGTTCGGCCCGGACAGGGTCATGGTTGCCCAGTGATCCGTCACGGAAGTGAAGTACACCTTCAGGTCTGGCCATTCGGTCTGGGAGTAGATTTCCAGCCATTGCAGCACGCGTGCAGCGCCACCGGTGGTGGTGGTCATCACGAAGTGGTTGTCGGCGAGGCAGGCGGTGACGCCGTCGTCGAAGACCATTCCGTCTTCTTTGCACATCAGGCCGTAGCGGGCCTTGCCCACGTCGAGCTTGGTCCAGGCGTTGGTGTAGATGCGGTTGAGGAACTCACGCGCGTCCGGGCCCTGGATGTCGATTTTGCCCAGCGTCGAAGCGTCCAGCAGGCCGACGCTGTCGCGCACGGCTTTGCATTCGCGTTTCACGGCAGCGTGCAGGTCTTCACCGTTTTTCGGGAAGTACCACGGACGCTTCCATTGACCGACGTCTTCGAACTCCGCGCCGTTCTTCACGTGCCAGTGATGCAGCGCTGTGAAACGCACAGGCTCAAAGATGTGCCCACAGTGACGACCGGCTATGGCGCCGAAGGTGACCGGCGTGTAGTTCGGACGGAACATGGTGGTGCCCATCTGCGGGATGGTCACGTTCAGCGAACGGGCGGCGATGGCCAGACCGTTGACGTTGCCGAGCTTGCCCTGGTCAGTGCCGAAGCCCAGTGCGGTGTAGCGTTTGACGTGCTCGACCGACTCGAAGCCTTCGCGGGTCGCCAGTTCGATGGCGGCCGCAGTGACGTCGTTTTGCAGGTCGACGAATTGCTTCGGCGCACGTGCGGTGCTCTTTTCGTGTGGCACCTGGAACAGCGCCAGTGTTGGCTCTTCCAGACGGCTCAGGGCTTTGGGCAAGGTGCCCTCGACCACGCTGAAACCGGCTTCGCTGGCTGCGCGACCGCCACCTTCAAAACCATCGGCCAGGGAATCGCCGAGACCGTAGACGCCGTTGATGCCACCGACACACACGCGCTTCTGCGGTGCTTCGCCCGGTACGAAACCGAGGATGTCTTCACGCCAGATCGGCTTGCCACCCAAGTGCGAGGCCAGGTGAACCACCGGGCTGTAACCGCCGGAGCTGGCAACCAGGTCGCATTCAAGCCACTCACCTGGGCTGGTCACGGTGTGTGCTTTGACATCGATCGCGGCAACGCGAACGGCGGTTACGTGCTTGCTGCCACGCGCCTCGATCACGGCGCTGCCTGTCAGGATGCGGATGCCTTTGGCGCGTGCTTCTTCAACCAGCGCACCGCGCGGATTGCTGCGAACATCGGCGATAGCGACGACTTGCAGACTGGCGTCGAGCCAATCCAGAGCAACGCGGTAGGCGTGATCGTTGTTGGTCGACAGCACCAGTTTTTTGCCCGGAGCCACGCCGTAACGACGCACGTAAGTCGACACAGCACCGGCGAGCATGTTGCCCGGCACGTCGTTGTTGCCGTAAACCAGTGGACGCTCATGAGCACCGGTCGCCAACACCACACGCGTGGCGCGAACACGGTGAATGCGCTGACGGACCTGGCCAATCGGTGCGCGGTCGCCGAGGTGATCGGTCAAGCGCTCGTGAATGGTCAGGAAGTTATGGTCGTGGTAGCCGTTGACGGTGGCGCGCGGCAACAGCAGCACGTCCGGGGTGTCTTTAAGCTCGGCGATCACGCTGGCGATCCACTCGGCCGCTGGTTTGCCGTCGAGGCTTTCGCGGGAATCGAGCAGGCTGCCGCCGAACTCTTCCTGTTCATCGGCGAGGATCACACGGGCACCGCTGCGGGCGGCCGCCAATGCAGCGGCCAGGCCAGCAGGGCCACCGCCGACGATCAGCACGTCGCAGTGCTGGTTCATGTAGTCATAGGTGTCCGGATCGTTCTCGGTCGGCGAGCGGCCAAGACCAGCGGCTTTACGAATGTACTTCTCGTAAGTCATCCAGAACGATTGCGGGTACATGAAGGTTTTGTAGTAGAAGCCCGGCGGCATCAGCTTGCCGCCGACCTTGCCGAGAATCCCCATCATGTCGTTGTTCACGCTCGGCCAACCGTTGGTGCTGGTAGCGACCAGGCCTTGATACAGCGCTTGTTGCGTGGCGCGCACGTTCGGAATCTGCGTGGCTTCGGTCGCACCGATCTGCAGCACCGCGTTCGGCTCTTCGGCACCGGCGGCGAAGATGCCGCGCGGACGGGAATACTTGAAGCTGCGACCGATGATATCCACACCGTTGGCCAGCAGGGCCGCGGCCAGGGAATCGCCCTCAAAGCCTTTGTAGGTCTGGCCGTTGAAGGTGAAGCTCAGCACTTTGTTGCGGTCGATCCGTCCGCCGTTGGACAGGCGATTGATCTGGCTCATACCTTCTCTCCCAGAGCCGTCGTGGCCGCTTTCGGGCTATCGGTCTTGTCGGTGAACTGCGGCTTGGCGCCGATCTTGTAGGTTTCGAGAATCTCGTAGGTCACGGTGTCACGGGTGGCATTGAAGTACTGACGGCAACCGGCGACGTGATCCCACAGTTCGTGGTGCAGACCACGAGGGTTATCGCGGAAGAACATGTAGTCGCCCCACTCCTCGTCGGTGCAGTTGGTCGGATCCAGTGGACGCGGGATGTGCGCCTGGCCGGATGCGTGGAATTCCTCTTCGGAGCGCAGCTCAAAGCAGTGAGGACAGAAGATATGCAACATGGGGATTTCTCCTGTTAGTGGGCAACCGCAGCAGCGCCGTGTTCATCGATCAACGCACCGTTGTGGAAACGGTCGATGGAGAAAGGTGCAGCCAACGGGTGCATTTCACCCTTGGCCAGACTCGCGGCAAATACGTTGCCCGAGCCAGGTGTTGCCTTGAACCCACCGGTGCCCCAACCGCAGTTGAAGAACATGTTCGGTACCGGGGTTTTCGAGATGATCGGGCATGCGTCCGGCGTGGTGTCGACGATGCCGCCCCACTGACGGTTCATGCGCACGCGCGACAATACCGGGAACATTTCGACAATGGCCTGAACGGTGTGCTCGATTACCGGGTAAGAACCACGCTGGCCGTAGCCGTTGTAGCCGTCGATGCCGGCGCCGATCACCAGGTCGCCCTTGTCGGACTGGCTGATGTAACCGTGTACGGCGTTGGACATGATCACGCTGTCGATAATCGGCTTGATCGGCTCGGACACCAGCGCTTGCAGCGGGTGGGATTCGATCGGCAGACGGAAACCGGCGAGTTTGGCCATGTGCCCGGAGTTACCGGCGGTCACCACACCGACGCGTTTGGCGCCGATGAAGCCTTTGTTGGTTTCAACGCCGATGCACACGCCGTTTTCCTTGCGGAAACCGATCACTTCGGTTTGTTGAATCAGGTCCACGCCCAAGGCGTCGGCGGCACGGGCAAAGCCCCAGGCCACGGCATCGTGACGGGCCACGCCGCCACGGCGCTGGACGGTAGCGCCCAGCACCGGGTAGCGGGTGTTCTTCGAGCAGTCGAGGTACGGAATCTCGTCGGCCACTTGTTTGGCATCGAGCAGTTCGCCGTCCACGCCGTTGAGGCGGTTGGCGCTGACCCGACGCTCGGAATCACGGATGTCCTGCAGGGTGTGGCACAGGTTGTAGACGCCACGCTGGGAGAACATCACGTTGTAGTTCAGGTCCTGGGACAGGCCTTCCCACAACTTCATCGCGTGTTCGTACAGGTGCGCCGACTCGTCCCACAGGTAGTTGGAGCGAACGATGGTGGTGTTGCGCGCGGTGTTACCGCCGCCCAGCCAGCCTTTCTCGACCACGGCCACGTTGGTGATGCCGTGCTCTTTGGCCAGGGAGTAGGCGGTCGCCAGACCATGCCCGCCACCGCCGACGATGACCACGTCATAGACCTTTTTAGGGGTCGGCGTGCGCCACATTTTCTGCCAGTTTTCGTGATGGCTGAGGGAGTGCTTGAAGAGGCCGAAGCCCGAGTAGCGTTGCATAGTCATTTACTCCAAAACCGCGCTCAGCGATAAACCGGGAAGTCCGCGCACAGTGCCGAAACTTGCTGCGCAACATTGGCCTCGACATCGGCGTCGCCGAGGTTGTCGAGGATGTCGCAGATCCAGCCGGCCAACTCAACGCACTGGGTAACCTTGAAGCCGCGCGTGGTCACCGCCGGGGTGCCGATACGCAGGCCCGAGGTCACGAACGGCGACTGTGGATCGTTCGGGACAGCGTTCTTGTTCACGGTGATGTGGGCGCGACCGAGTGCTGCATCCGCCTCTTTGCCGGTGAGGCCCTGACGGATCAGGCTGACCAGGAACAGGTGGTTATCGGTACCGCCGGACACTACATCGTAGCCGCGTTTGATAAATACGCTGGCCATGGCCTGAGCATTGTCGATCACTTGTTGCTGGTAAGCCTTGAAACCTGGCTCCAGCGCTTCCTTGAAGCACACTGCTTTACCCGCGATGACGTGCATCAGCGGGCCGCCTTGACCGCCGGGGAACACGGCCGCGTTGAGTTTCTTTTCCAGCGCTTCGTTGGCCTTGGCCAGGATCAGACCGCCACGTGGACCGCGCAGGGTTTTGTGAGTGGTGGTGGTGACCACATCAGCGTACGGCAGCGGGTTCGGGTACAGGCCAGCAGCGACCAGACCGGCTACGTGAGCCATGTCGACAAACAGGTAAGCGCCGACTTTGTCAGCAATCTGACGGAAGCGCGGGAAGTCCAGGGTCTTGGAGTAAGCGGAGAACCCGGCGATGATCATTTTTGGCTGGTGCTCGACCGCCATACGTTCGACTTCGTCGTAATCGATCAGGCCGGTGTCGGTGTCGATGCCGTACTGCACAGCGTTATAGAGCTTGCCGGAGAAACTGACTTTGGCGCCGTGGGTCAAGTGACCGCCGTGAGCCAGGCTCATGCCCAGCACGGTGTCGCCGGCCTGCAGCAACGCAAGGAATACCGCGGCGTTGGCCTGGCTGCCGGAGTGCGGCTGCACGTTGGCGTAGTCGGCGCCGAACAGTTGCTTGGCGCGGTCGATGGCCAGCGCTTCAACTTTATCGACGTGCTCACAGCCACCGTAGTAGCGCTTGCCCGGATAACCTTCGGCGTATTTGTTGGTCAGGCCACTGCCTTGCGCTTCCATGACGCGTTTGCTGGTGTAGTTCTCTGACGCGATCAGCTCGATGTGATCTTCCTGGCGTTGCTCCTCGGCATTCATCGCCGCCAGCAGTGCATCGTCGTAACCCTGGATCTGGTCTTGCTTGCTGAACATCGCGTCTCTCCCAGCGGCGGCGGTGCGCCATTCGTCTCGGTAAGGCACGTACCTTTCGGCCGTGCCCTTTGAATGCGATGGTATGACCGGCGCAGACAGGCCAAATGCCTACGGACGCCACGCAAAGGTGCGTTTACGACATGGGCAGGCGCACAGGGATAAATCGACTCAACCGAACACCCGCGCCAACCCTTCGCGCAACCCCAGCAATAGCAGGAAATGCCCGGGATAGAGCATATACGCCCAGCGGCGCATCGGGGGTGGCGGCTTAAGCTGACCGGCGTGGCGCAGCAAAAGCAGGCCGGCCAGGGGCGCGATCAGACAAGCGGCGATACCGAGGATGGCTTCACTGTTGTGAAACCGCGCGGAGGAATACAGCACTGCCCACTGATTGGCTGCCAGACAGACCAATCCCGGCAACAGGCTGAAGTGCCAGGGCCGCCCGATCACCAGCAACATCGCCAGCGGCAACAACACCCCGAAGAAGCCGAACATCAGGCGCTCCGCGAACAGCGCCGCCAGCAGCAAGGCGCCTGCTGCTAATAGCCGCGCTTGCAGGGTTCGGCCCTGCCAGCCACGGACCACCAGCAATCCCAGCACCAACGTGGGCAGCACGTTCAAGGTGTCGGGATCAGGCATGTACATCCGGTAGGGAACTTCGCTGATGGCGCTAAACAGCAGCAACCACCCCAGATAACGCCACTGGCCGTCCGTCGTCACCGCGCGGGCCCGCGCCAGGTTTGCAGCCATCGCCAGACAGAACCACGGGAACGCCAACCGCCCCGGCACATACAGCAGATCGACGGAATAACCGACATATCGCAGGTGATCGAACACCATACTCAACAGCGCCAGCCACTTGAGCAGATCCAGCGCCCCATCCCTTTGCCTCATGTGCATAATTGCCCGTCGTCTTTGTATTTTTCTGACAGCATCATCGCGTGTGCTCCCCTGACGATCTTGGGTAAAGTGCGCACCCTCATTGACCACGGAACTCTTCACCATAAGAGCCCCCCGAACACGGAAGCCGGCCATGACCGATAAGAGCCAACAATTCGCCAGCGACAACTATTCCGGTATCTGCCCTGAAGCCTGGGCCGCCATGGAACAGGCCAACCACGGCCACCAACGCGCCTATGGCGACGACGAATGGACCGCACGCGCGTCCGACGATTTCCGCAAACTGTTCGAAACCGACTGCGAAGTATTCTTCGCCTTCAACGGCACCGCCGCCAACTCCCTGGCCCTGTCGTCGCTGTGCCAGAGTTACCACAGCGTGATCTGCTCGGAAACCGCCCACGTCGAAACCGACGAATGCGGCGCACCGGAATTCTTTTCCAACGGCTCCAAGTTACTCGTCGCCCGCACTGAAAACGGCAAGCTGACCCCGGAATCGATCCGCGAAATAGCGCTCAAGCGCCAGGACATCCACTACCCCAAACCGCGCGTCGTGACCCTGACCCAGGCCACCGAGGTCGGCAGCGTCTACACCCCGGAAGAAATCCGCGCCATCAGCGCCACGTGCAAAGAACTGGGCCTGAACCTGCACATGGATGGCGCACGTTTCTCCAACGCCTGCGCTTTCCTTGGCTGCTCGCCGGCCGACCTGACCTGGAAGGCCGGCGTCGACGTGTTGTGCTTCGGCGGCACGAAAAACGGCATGGCGGTGGGGGAAGCGATTCTGTTCTTCAACCACACACTGGCCGAAGACTTCGACTACCGCTGCAAGCAGGCCGGGCAACTGGCCTCAAAAATGCGTTTCCTGTCGGCGCCGTGGGTCGGGATTCTGGAAAACGACGCTTGGCTCAAATACGCCCGCCACGCCAACCACTGCGCGCAGCTGTTGGTTGAGCTGGTGAGCGACATTCCAGGCGTGGAACTGATGTTCCCGGTGCAGGCCAACGGCGTGTTCCTGCAACTCTCGGAACCGGCCATCGCCGCACTGACGGCCAAGGGCTGGCGCTTCTACACCTTCATTGGCAACGGCGGCGCACGCTTCATGTGCTCGTGGGACACCGAAGAAGAACGCGTACGGGAATTGGCGGCGGATATTCGCGAAGTCATGTCCCGCTAATTCCCAGATCAGTCTGCAGCGACACACGCCCGATACAACAGGGACTCCAATCGCGCCGCAACGCTTGGGCGCCAGCCGCGGGATCGGCCGTGAGATCGCGCGGCGCGTGATGGGGCCAACATTGTGATTGCAGCTAAAAGCTGCCGACCCGCTGATGCCGGACCTGTTTGCCGACTGACTGGAAGATGCCCATCCCGATCTCGGGATGGGCACGATGTTGCTTAAAACTCGATGCGCACATCGCCCTTCGGCACGCTGCAGCACGAAAGAATAAACCCTTCCGCTTCGTCTTCCTCGGTGATCCCGCCGTTGTGGTCCATTTCGACCTCACCACCCAGCTTCATTACCTTGCACGTCCCACAGATCCCCATCCCGCACGCCTTCGGAATCAACAGGCCAAGCTTGGCCGCTGCCGCGTGTACGGTCTCGCCCGGCGCCACACGAATGCTCTTGCCCGACGCGGTGAATTCCACCTGGTGCAGGTCCGCAACATCAATGTCCGGGGCGTCGGCGGCGATTTCGGCTTGTTCCACTGCATCGGCCCGGGCTTCCGGTGGCGTCGCGCCGAAGGACTCCTCGTGATAACGGCTCATGTCGAAGCCGACCGCTTCTAGCATGCGCTTGACCGCATTCATGTACGGCGTCGGTCCGCAGCAGAACACTTCGCGCTCCATGAAGTCCGGCGCCATCAGTTCGAGCATTTTGTGGTTCAGGTAACCGCGGTAACCGGCCCACGGCTCGCCCAGACCATGCTTCTCGCAGATCAGGTGCAGACTGAAGTTGTCGATCCGCGATGCCATGTGCTCCAGTTCGCGGTGGTAAATGATGTCTTTTGGCGAACGGGCGCTGTGGATAAACACCATGTCGACGTTGGCGTTAGTGTCGTAGAACCAACGCGCCATCGACATGACCGGGGTGATACCGACGCCGCCGCTGAGGTACAGCACTTTCAGCGCGGTGAAATCCATGGCATTGAACAACCCGACCGGCCCGTGCACCGCCAGCTCCTGGCCTTCGCTCAGGGTGTCGTGGAGCCAGTTGGAGACCTTGCCACCCGGAACGCGCTTAATGGTTACCGAAAAGCTGTATGGCACCGACGGTGAGCTGGAAATGGTGTAGGAGCGCATGATCGGCACGCCTTCGATTTCCAGCTCCAGGGTGACAAACTGCCCCGGCTTGAAAAAGAACAGGATCGGCTGATCAGCCATAAAGCAGAAGGTGCGCACATCCCAGGTTTCCTGGATGACTTTGACGCAACGGACGGTGTGTCGACCATTGGCCCAGGTCTGGGTGGTTACCGGATTCAGGAAGCTGTTGGACATGCTGTTCTCCACCGCCGATGGTCGGCCTTATGTTGGCGATTCTGCGTATAGCGCGAGTCTCGCATTTACCTATCTGCGACATTCACATACTTATCGCGACCAGCCCCCAACGACCAGCGGTGGCGCGTCGGGAACAGATTGGGCCATGTCGCCCATGGATAAGGTTCTGAGCAGCGCCGGCCCCACACTCGCTCCTTACAACGACAGATTCTTTACACCTTGCGTAGCAAACCGTATCAGCCACTTTCGCCGGCCACACAGAATGGCCATGAGGATCAAATCGATGGACGTCACCGCAAAAATCAGCCTGGGCGATCCGCTGGAACCCGCACGCAAGGCTACTGCGCAGATGCTGCAAGAGCGCGAGCGCACTTTCTCACTGCCGCAGCCGTTTTACTCTGACGAGCGGCTGTTTGATATCGATATGCAGGAGATCTTCCAGAAAGAATGGTTGATCGCCGGCATGACCTGCGAAATCCCGACCAAGGGCAACTACCTGACCCTGCAAGTCGGCAAGAACCCGATCATCGTGATTCGCGGCGCCGAAGGCGTGATACATGCGTTCCACAACGTCTGCCGTCACCGTGGTTCGCGGCTGTGCACCAGTGAAAAAGGCAAGGTCGCCAAACTGGTCTGCCACTACCACCAGTGGACGTACGAACTGGACGGCCGTCTGCTGTTCGCCGGTAGCGAAATGGGCGACGACTTCGACATGAAGCAGTACGGCCTCAAACCGGTAAACGTGAAGTCCGCGGGCGGCTACATCTTCATCAGCCTGTCGGAGAACCCGCCAGCCATTGATGACTTCCTGTCGACGCTGGACCATTACATGGAACCGTACGACATGGCGAACACCAAGGTGGCGATCCAGACCACCTTGTTCGAAAAAGCCAACTGGAAACTGGTGCTGGAAAACAACCGCGAGTGCTACCACTGCAACGCGGCGCACCCGGAACTGCTGAAAAGCCTGCTGGAATGGGACGATGTCACCGACCCACGAGCCGACCAGGCCTTCAAGGACCACGTTGCGGCCTCCGCCGCCGCCTGGGATGCCGAGAAGATTCCTTACGCCCACGCCAGCTTCGGCCTGCGCAACCGCATCGTGCGCATGCCGCTGCTCAAAGGCACCGTGTCGATGACCCTGGACGGCAAACAAGGCTGCGCCAAACTCATGGGCCGGATCAAAAACCCGGAACTGGGCTCGATGCGCATCCTGCACCTGCCGCACTCCTGGAACCACTGCATGGGCGACCACATCATCGTGTTCACCGTGTGGCCGATCAGCGCGCAGGAAACCATGGTCACCACCAAGTGGATCGTCCACAAGGACGCGGTCGAAGGCGTGGACTACGACGTGGAGCGCATGCGCCAGGTCTGGGATGCGACCAACGACCAGGACCGTCGCCTGGCCGAAGAGAACCAGCGCGGCATCAACTCCACGGCTTACCAGCCAGGGCCTTACTCCCAGACCTATGAGTTTGGCGTGGTGAACTTCGTGGACTGGTACAGCGAGCGTTTGCTGAACAATCTGGGGGCGGAACCTGCGCCTTACCTCAAAGGGGTTCCGGTTCAAGGCTGACCGATCCGCTACGACAAAAAACCGCGAACACGTTTCGCGGTTTTTTATTGCTCACATTTCGATCAATCGCTTTAGAGCGGCGACTGGCATGGGGCTGTAGAGGTTCGCGAACAAGTTATCCACACCTTCGCCCACAGTAAATGGGGACAAGTGCGGACTTACGGAAAACTTTCTCCACAGAAATTGAAGAAAATCCGTGACTTATCCAGAAACAGGGCTTCAAGCAACAATTGGTTGTTTTTTGATCACAAGCCTGTCAGTCACGTTATCCGTGGCTTACAGAGGATCGCGAACACCTTATCCACAGAAGCGCCAACAGACTTTGGGGGCAACTTGGACGGATCTGTGGAAAACCGCTGGAAGCCGTGATAAATCGGGGTTTTCACGAAGATTATCGGTTTAAAACACCGAATTGATCATTTTTTGATCATTTGCCTGAGAAGCCCGTTTTACATGGCCTGCAGAGGACAGCGAACATCTTATCCACAGATACGCTAACAGAGATTGGGGGCAAGTCTTGGCTCGCCCCTAAAGTTATCCTCTGGAAAAAGCTTGAAAAAACCGTGGGTTAGGCTGGTTACTTTTTGTACGATGGGTTGCAGGGCTTGATCTGTAGGGGGTGCAGCGAAGGGCGAACATGTTATCCACAGAAGCGCTAACAGGGATTGTGGGTAACCACGATCAGGTCTTGTTGAAACACGACCAACCATTACGCCGCAGATCGGGCATGTCTGGTGCCGACTGAGCGTGTTTATGTTCAACCCATTCTTGAAAATGATGCTTGTGAACTAGGGCCGATACATCAGATAGGCCTCCCCCGTGACCCGAATCATCGGATGGGGAATGATCTGGCAGGTATCGACGATACGAAAGCCATGTCGCTCGTAAAACCGACGGGCGCCGGTGTTCTCGGCGTAGTCGATCAGGCTTATGCCATTGAGCCCCAGCTGGTTGGCACGGTCGTAAGCGTAGGCGAGGAATTGCTTGCCCAGGCCCTGGTTTCGCCACCCTTCATGCAGCGCCAGGCTGGAAATGTAGAGGGTGTCGGGGATTTCCATCTTGGCATACGGCGCCAGGACGGGGTCGGTCACTGGAGCCGCCAGCGGATCGTGACGCATCACGTAGCTGTGCATCATGCCAATGACGTTTCCCTGAGCCTCGGCAATGAGGCAGTTCTGCCAGGAAAAATCCACGTCTTCACGGGCATACCGACTGGCGCCCACGTCCAGTAGATCCTGGCCGGGTTGCATCAGTTGGCTCCAGATGTAATCTGCGGCCCCTTCTGACGAAATCCGGAACAAGCGGGCAATCTCTCGCGCATCACTGCGCAGAGCCGAACGAAATTCTACTGCCATTTACCTACCCCCCACGGGACCGCTAGCGGACCACGCCTTCTTCGATCAGTAACTTGAGAATCGCCTCAGCTCCCGCCTCGGCACTCAACCCTTTTAGCACCTGCCCGCCACCGCCACTGGCCTTGGCCGTCGCGGCTTTCATCCGGTCCGCGCCGCTCTTGGCCTTGATCACCTTCAAGCGTTTAGGCCGTGGTTTGGCCGGCTGCAGCGTGGCGACCGCCAGCAGTTCATCGTCGATCACTTCGACTTCATCCGCCTGCAGTACCCCGCGTCGGGCCGGGCCGTAAGCACTCTGCCGAGGCTTAGGCGCTGCGTTATCCACAGTGGCGAGAAACGGTAGCCGTACTTTCAAGCGACGGCGCTGACCACGAGGCAAGGCTTGCAGCACCAGTGCTGAATTCCCGTCGATGGATTCAACTTGAGCCAACCCCACAACCAGCGGCCAGCCCAGGCTTTCGGCCAGCAAGAACGGCAGCATGCCCGAGCCTTCACCGGTTTCCGCCTGGCTACCGGTCAGCACGACCTGAGCCCCGGCGTCACGCAAATACGCGGTCAATGCCGGCAGTGCATCGGCGCCGGACGGTTGTTCAAGCACGTGCAGTTGTTCCAGGCCCATGCCCAGATACGCGCGCAGCGCTGGTTCCGCAACGTCGCCGGCATGCAACACTTGCAGGTTATCCCCCGCGAGTTGCAGGCCCAGCTCTACCGCCCGCGCATCCTGCTCCGCACGACGTGGCCGGCCGGAGGTGGGGTGGGCGCCGATGGACACCAGGCTGATGATTTTCGTGCTCATAACCCTTTCCTTCCCTTAAGCCGCATCGCGCTTGGCTTCATTGCGGTAAGCCTCTACCGCATCGATCAAGGCTTGAAGAATCTCGGCGCTCTCGCCGATCACCGACAGGTCGGCCCGTTTGATCATGTCGCAGCCAGGGTCGAGGTTGATCGCCACCACCTTGTCGCAGACACCGATGCCTTGCAGGTGCTGGATCGCCCCGGAAATCCCCACCGCCACGTAAACACGTGCGGTGACCCAGGTGCCGGACGCACCGACCTGACGGTCGCGGGCCATGAAGCCATCGTCCACCGCCACTCGGGAGGCGCCTTCGGTAGCACCCAACGCTTCGGCGGTCCTGTGGAAAAGTCCCCAGTCCTTGACCCCGTTGCCGCCGGAGAAGATGAACTCGGCTTCGGCCATCGGAATTGCCGCCGGGTCCACCGCTACCGCGCCCATATCCTCGATGCGCGACAAGCTGCGCGCCACGACTGTGGATAACTCCACCGGCAAGGCTTCGTGACGGGTTTCGCTGACCGGTTCGGCGCATTCGACGGCGGCCAGAATCAAGCGTCCCACCGGGCGCGCAAGGTCTTGCAAACCGGCGCCGGCTCGGCCGATGCATGCCTGATCCTTGACCTGCCAGACCCGTGTGGCCGGGCGTTCGCCCAGTGCAGCGGCAAAGCGTCGGCCCAACTCACCACCACCGCTACGGCTGTCAGGCAGCAACCAGTGATGCGGGCTGAATTGGTTATCCACAGCCCGCAGCCCCTGGACCCGTTGTTCCGGTGCATAACCGCTGAACTCTTCACCCTCCAGCACCAGCAAGCGATCGACGCCAGCGGTGGCGAAGGCGCTTTCTTTGTGTTCGCCGAAGACCACGGCCAACACCGCGCCGTCCTTGCCGGCCAACTGATGAGCCAAGCCCAGCAGATCGCGGTCGTGACTGCTCAAGCGGCCGCCGACCATGTCTGGCACCACACTGATGTAAAACGCAGGTGCAGGCACTTGATGCAGTGGCAATTGCACTTCAACCGCCGCCGAGCGCTTGCTCGCCCCGCCCTGTTGAGCGCCGCTGCGGTCAATGCGTTTGATGCCGTTGGGACCGATAAAACCGATGCCATGGGGATTTTTGCGGATGACGCCGTTAGGCCCCATCCAGCTGTGTTGCGCCGGTTGCATGGCCGCGTGCAGCGGGTGCAAGCGGTTACGGGCGATCCATTCGGCGCGTGGGTCGCGGCGGATAATGTCGCTCATCAGTGGGCCTCCGCAGGTTCACGTTGGGCCGGTTTGGTCGGCTTGCTCGGGGCTGCGTCTTCGAGCAACGCGTCCGCCACCAGTTCGGCGATGTCCTTGATCAGCGGCCGGGGTTCGACCACGCCTTCGAGCATCGCGGTGCACTGTGGACAACCCACGGCCACCAGTTCGGCGCCGGTTTCGCGGATGTCTTCCATGCGCATGTCGGGGATCCGTTGTTTGCCCGGGATGTCGGTGATCGGCGCACCGCCGCCACCGCCGCAGCAGCGCGAGCGGAAACCGGAGCGTTGCATTTCTTTGATCTCGATCCCCAGGGCGCGCAGCACTTCACGCGGCGCCTCGTATTCGCCGTTGTAACGGCCGAGGTAGCACGGATCGTGATAGGTCACGCTGCTGCCTTTGTGCTGGCCAAGGTTCAGGGCACCGGCGCCAATGATTTCCGCCATATAGGTGCTGTGGTGCTGCACGACGTAATTGCCGTCGAAGGCGTTGTACTCGTTTTTCAGCACGTGGAAGCTGTGCGGGTCGCAGGTGACGATGCGGTTGAAGCTGTACTTGGCCAGGGTCTGGATGTTGCGTTTGGCCAACAACTGGAAGGTTGCTTCGTCGCCCAGACGCCGGGCCACGTCACCACTGTCGCGCTCTTCAAGACCCAACACCGCGAAGTCGATCTTGGCGGCTTTCAGCACTTTGACGAAGGCGCGCAAGGTGCGTTGGTTGCGCATGTCAAAGGCACCGTCGCCAACCCAGAACAGCACGTCGACCGATTGCCTCTCGCTCATCAGATCGAGGTTCAAGTCCGCCGCCCAGTTCATCCGCCCACCCGGGGCGAAGCCGCCAGGGTTGTCGGTGGCGATGAGGTTTTCGAGGACCTCGGCGCCCTTGTTCGGGGTCGCGCCTCTTTCCAGGGTCAGATGGCGGCGCATGTCAACGATGGCGTCGACGTGCTCGATCATCATCGGGCACTCCTCGACACAGGCGCGGCAAGTGGTGCAGGACCACAAGGTTTCAGCGTCCACCAGGCCATTGACGATCGGTTGATGCGGGTTGCCGGCGTGTTCGCCGATGGCCTTGCCTTCGCCGTCTAGCGATGGATACGGGCTGCCGGCGAATTGGGCATCCGTGCCACCGGCAAGGCCGACGACCATGTCTTGAATCAGCTTTTTCGGGTTCAGCGGCTGGCCGGCGGCGAACGCCGGGCACGCGGCTTCGCACTTACCGCACTGCACGCAGGCG
Organism: Pseudomonas sp. Ma2-10; assembly: GCF_054330215.1. Lineage (NCBI taxonomy): Bacteria > Pseudomonadati > Pseudomonadota > Gammaproteobacteria > Pseudomonadales > Pseudomonadaceae > Pseudomonas > Pseudomonas sp. Ma2-10. The sequence goes on from NZ_JBTEYL010000002.1 coordinate 127,343, forward strand.
TCGAAGCCGAGCAGTTGGTTCCAGGTGAAATCCTTAGGCTTTTCCACGCCCAGTGGCGCGTTTGGATCGCTCAGGTCCAGCGGTTTCAAACCGGTGGAACGGCCGCCGCCAAAACGCTCGGCGCGACGGTGCCAGGCCAGGTGCAAAGCACCGGCGAAGGCGTGCTTCATCGGCCCGCCCCAGGTCATGCCGAAGAACAGTTCGCTAACGCCCCACAGCACACCGACGCCGAGGATCGCAGCGACCACCCAACCGCCGAAGTTTTCCGGGAGGATGCCGGCGACCGGCAGGGTCAACAGGAAGAAGCTCGCCGAGAACGCCAACAGGCTTTTCGGCAGACGCATCCATGGCCCTTTGGAAAGACGAGCCGGTGGGTTGCGACGACGCAGGAACATGAAAATCGCACCGCCGAACATCACCGCCGAGGCAAGCAACAGGGCAACACCGAGCATGCGATTGTGCAGGCCGAAACCGTGAACCAGGATCGCCAGCACAATGGACGCCACCGCGCCGCCAGCCGTGGCGACGTGGGTGTTGGCGATGTATTTGTCCCGCGCGACGACATGGTGCAAATCAACCATGTAACGCTTGGGCATGGCGAACAGGCCACCGATCAGGTCGACTTTCGAAGCCCGGCCCCGGCGCCACATAGCCACCCGCCGCAACGCGCCCAGGACAGCAAGGCCCAGGGCTGCGAACAACAGGATTGGAAGAAGGGTGTTCAACATGGTGGAGCTCCCAAAGACCTCGGGGTCTTGCAGGCTTAACTAGCTGGATGCCTTGCTCGATTCCCGTGGGAGCCAGCCTGCTCGCGAAAGCGGTGGGTCAGTCGACATCACTGTTGGCTGACCGATTGCATTCGCGAGCAGGCTCGCTCCCACAGGGTTATCCACAAGCTCTTAGAAATCCTTGCACAACCGCAACGCGTCATAGATCGCCGCGTGGGTGTTGCGCTGCGCCACGCAGTCGCCGATGCGGAACAGCAGGTAACCGTCGCCCGGCTGGCTCAGCGAAGGTTGCGGCTTGATCGCGAACAGGGCTTCGATGTCCATCTGGCCTTTGTTGCGCGAGCCTTCCTTCAGCCCGTAGTAGATTTCTTCGTCCGGACGCACGCCGTTCTCGACGACTACCTGGTCCACCACCCGTTCCTCTTTGGCGCCGGTGTATTCGTTTTCCAGCACCGCCACCAGCTTGTCGCCTTCGCGGTAGACCTTCTCCAGCATCATGTCCCCGGTCATGATCACTTCTTTGGGGTACATGCTGCGGTAGTAGGTCGGGAACGAGGTGCCGCCAATCGCCACGCCCGGCTTGATGTCGTCAGTGACGATCTCGACCTGGCTGCCCTTGTCGGCGAGGAAGTCGGCGGTCGACATCCCGGTGAACTCGCAAATGGTGTCGTAGACCAGCACGTTTTTGCCCGGTGCGACCTTGCCATCGAGAATGTCCCAGCTGCTGACAACCAGGCCTTCAGCCGCGCCCCAGTGTTCGTTCTGCTCGATGAATGGATGACCACCGACGGCGAGCACCACCACGTCTGGACGTAGATCCAGAATGGTCGCCGCGTCGGCCGAGACGCCCAGGCGCAGATCGACTTTCAGACGGGCCAACTCCAACTGGTACCAGCGCGTGATACCGGCGATCTGATCGCGTTGCGGGGCTTTCGAAGCCGTAGTGATCTGCCCACCAATGAATTCTTTCTTCTCTAACAGGGTCACGTCGTGACCCCGCTCGGCCGATACACGAGCCGCTTCCATCCCGGCAGGACCGGCACCCACCACCACGACTTTGCGCTTCACACCCGTCGACTTCTCGATGATGTGCGGCACGCCCATGTATTCACGGGAGGTCGCAGCGTTCTGGATGCACAACACGTCCAGACCCTGATATTGACGGTCGATGCAGTAGTTGGCGCCGACGCACTGTTTGATCTGGTCGATCTGGCCCATTTTGATCTTGGCGATCAGGTGGGGATCGGCGATGTGGGCACGGGTCATACCGACCATGTCTACATAGCCGCCTTCGAGAATACGCGTCGCCTGGTTCGGGTCCTTGATGTTCTGCGCGTGCAGGACAGGGGACTTGACCACTTCCTTGATCCCGGCAGCCAAATGCAGGAATGGCTCCGGTGGATAACTCATGTTCGGGATAACGTTGGCCAGGGTGTTGTGAGTGTCGCAACCCGAACCCACGACGCCGATGAAATCGAGCATGCCGGTGTCGTCGTAGTACTTGGCAATCTGCTTCATGTCCTCGTGGGACAAGCCATCCGGATGGAACTCGTCACCGCACAGGCGGATGCCGACACAGAAATCCGGTCCGACTTCGGCCCGCACGGCCTTGAGCACTTCGAGGCCGAAACGCATGCGGTTTTCAAAGCTACCGCCCCATTCGTCGGTCCGCTTGTTGACTCGCGGGCTCCAGAATTGATCGATCATGTGCTGGTGCACCGCTGACAGCTCGACGCCATCCAGGCCACCGGCCTTGGCGCGCCGCGCCGCTTGCGCGTAGTTGCCGATCACGCGCCAGATTTCTTCCGGCTCGATGGTCTTGCAGGTCGCACGGTGCACCGGCTCGCGCACGCCGGACGGCGACATCAGCGTAGGCCAGTTGAAGCCATCCCAACGGGAGCGACGGCCCATGTGGGTAATCTGGATCATGATCTTGGCGCCGTGCTTGTGCATGGCGTCGGCCAGATTCTGGAAGTGCGGAATAATGCGGTCGGTGGACAGGTTGACCGAACTCCACCATTCCTGCGGGCTATCGACGGCCACGACGGACGAGCCGCCGCAAATCGCCAGGCCGATCCCGCCCTTGGCTTTCTCTTCGTAATACTTGACGTACCGATCGGTGGTCATGCCACCGTCAGTGGCATAAACCTCGGCGTGCGCAGTGCTGAGCACGCGGTTGCGGATGGTCAGTTTGCCGATCTGGATCGGCTGAAACATTGCTTCGAAAGCCATGGCGGGTTCCTCGACTTACAACGGCTTGACGGTGAACAGGCCGTCGTCGTGGCCTTCTTCGGAGCCACCGTAAACCTGTTCGGCAACGGTGCGGATCTTGCTGCCACGGGCTTGCAGAATCTGGTCCATGGCACCGGCAAACCAGCCGGTGAACATGTAATCGACCTTGCGCCCGACCTTGCCGTACACGTAGACGAACGCCGAGTGTTCGAGCTTGACGCTGGCAGTGCCTTTGTCGAGGTCGATGTCCTGGGTCTTGAACAGGCCCCAGCCGCGCTGCGACAGACGCTTCATGTAGTGCTCGAACACCGCAACGCCTTCCAGGCCGTGGCATTCAGCTTCTTTTTCACACCAGTGCCAGGCGGACTTGTAGCCGGCCTTGTAGAGGATTTCGGCGTAGGCGTCGGCGCCCAGCACTTCCTCGATGCCCATGTGGTTGTTGACGAAGAAGTGACGCGGTACATACAGCATTGGCAGGGCGTCGGAGGTCCAGACACCGGTTTCGCTGTCGACTTCGATTGGCAATTGCGGGGCGATCTTGGCCATGGAAACTTAACTCCAGAAAATTTTGGTGTTGCCCCCGGCGCGGACGGCCGAGGGAAAAGATTCGTCAGGCGCTGCGGCTTACTCGCCCCAGACGTCCTTGAGAACGTTGACCCAGTTCTCGCCCATGATCTTGCGGACCACGCGCTCGCAATGGCCGCGCTTGAGCAGGGTTTCGGTCAGGTTCGGGAACTCGCCGACGGTGCGGATGCCCAGCGGGTTGATGATCTTGCCGAAGCTGGTCAGCCGGCGGGCGTAGCCCTTGTCGTGGGTCAGGTATTCGAAGAAGTCCTGGCCATGACCCTGGGTGAAGTCGGTGCCGATACCGATGGCGTCTTCACCGACGATATTCATGGTGTATTCGATGGCTTCGGCGTAATCGTCGATGGTCGAATCAATGCCCTTGGCCAGGAATGGCGCAAACATGGTCACACCGACGAAACCGCCGTGATCGGCGATGAACTTCAGTTCTTCATCGGATTTGTTGCGCGGGTGGACTTTCAGGCCCGACGGCAGGCAATGGGAGTAGCACACCGGCTTCTTGGATTCGAGGATGACTTCTTCGGAAGTCTTGGAGCCGACGTGGGAAAGGTCGCACATGACGCCGACGCGGTTCATCTCGGCAACGATTTCACGACCGAAGCCCGACAGGCCGCCATCGCGCTCATAGCAACCGGTACCGACCAGGTTTTGGGTGTTGTAGCACATCTGCACGATACCGACGCCCAGCTGCTTGAACACCTCGACGTAGCCGATCTGGTCTTCAAAGGCGTGAGCATTCTGGAAGCCGAAGAGGATGCCGGTCTTGCCCTGCTCCTTGGCCTTGCGGATATCGGCGGTGGTGCGTACCGGAATCACCAGGTCGCTGTTTTCGCGGATCAGCTTCTGGCTGGCGGCGATATTGTTGACGGTGGCCTGGAAGCCCTCCCATACCGACACGGTGCAGTTGGCCGCCGTCAGGCCGCCCTTGCGCATGTCTTCGAACAGCTCACGGTTCCACTTGGCAATAATCAGGCCGTCGATAACGATGCTGTCGGCGTGCAATTCGGCTGGGCTCATCAGGCTGTCCCCTATTAGCGATTCATGCGCCGAATCGTGTGTCGGCGCTTTGGGGCCAGCATATGCCTGAGGGAGGGGGCAGCCGGGTGCAAAAACGACAAGGGGTTTGCCGAAAGCGTCAATCCGCGACAAAGGGTCGTTGCCGGACGTCATGGGTCACCTGTTCAAGGGCCTGCGCATGAGCCAGAATTCGCGCCACTACTGGATGCATTACTGGAATAAGGGGCTGCGGCGCAATGAAATCGATCTCCCTGGCGTTAGTACTGATAGCGACCGGCGCACACGCGGCGCAGGAGTCTGACGACAACCCCTGCGACAAAGTCGAAAACGAGGTCCAGACCCTGGAATGCTCGGCCTACAGCAGAACCACCGCCGAAGACCTGCTCAAAGACAACGACAACAGCCTGACCGAGCGCATGCGAACGCTCTACGGCAAGAACCCGGCGCGACTGACCGACATCACCGCCAAGCTCAAGGCCGCTCAACAGCAATGGCTGAAGACCCGGGAGGCGGATTGCGCGGTTGAAGCATTCCCGGCGACAGCCGGTAGCAAGGCGTTCACCATTGCGCAAAATGATTGCGTGGCGCGGATGAGTGACGAGCGGTCGGAGTTTTTGGAGTCGATTGGGCAGGAGTAAGCGCAAACGTCAATCAACTTGAGCTGTAAGCTGCAGGCCACCATTCGGGAAAGGGACTCACATGAAAATCTGCGGCATCGAAATCAAAGGCAGCGAAGCGATCATCGCCGTGGCCTCCCTCGACGGTCAGGCGCTGAGCCACATCGCTCTACCCACCAAGAAAATTGCCCTCGACGATGACGACGAAGCCGCGAACGTCAAAGCCTTTGCCGCTCAGGTGGCGTCGTTTGTGCGCGAGAATTCCATCGACCGTATCGCGATCAAAAAGCGCAGCAAGAAAGGTGAGTTCGCCGGCGGGCCGACCACGTTCAAGATCGAGGGCGTTTTCCAGTTGCTGGAAAATTGCGAGGTCACACTACTGTCGCCACAGACTATCAATGCGCAGAACAAGAAGTTTGACTTTGAACTGCCGGCCACGCTGAACAAGTATCAGCATGAGGCGTTTAAGGCGGCTTGCTCGGCGTTGATGAAGAAGTAATGATCATGCTTGGGCGGTACGTCGGTCCTCCCGTGGGCAGCGGGCAAATCTTGCCCGGTAACTGCGGGTGAAATACGACGGCGATTCAAACCCGCACGCGATACTCACCTCCAGCACACTCATGTCCGTCTGCCGCAACAGTTGCTGGGCCTTCTCCAGCCGCAAGCGCAGGTAAAAATTGCTTGGCGTCTCATTCAGGTGCAACCGAAACAAGCGCTCCAACTGCCGCCGCGTCACCTTGATCGATTCGGCCAATTCCAGCGTGCTCAGCGGCGGTTCGCTGTGCTGCTCCATCTCGCCGATCACGTGTACGAGCTTCTTGTTGCTGATGCCATAACGCGTGGCGACTTCCATACGCTGGTGGTCTTTGCGCGGGCGAATGCGGCCGAGCACAAATTGCTCGCTGACCTGGACCGCCAGTTTCGGGCCGTGGGCCTGGCTGATGAGGTCGAGCATCAGGTCGATGGACGCGGTGCCACCGGCAGAGGTGATGCGCCGGCGGTCGATCTCGAACAGCTCCTGAGTGACGCTGAGTTGCGGATAGGACTCCTTGAAGGCGTCGATGGCTTCCCAATGCAGGGTCAGGCGATGGCCGTCGAGCAGGCCGGCTTGGGCGAGGACGAAACTGCCGGTGTCGATGGCGCCGAGGGTCACGCCTTCGTTGTCCAGGCGGCGCAGCCAGTACTCCAGCGCCGGGGTGGCGAACTTCAGGGGTTCGAAGCCGGCGACTACCAATAATGTTGCGCCTTTCTTCAGTGGTTCCAGCGCCGCATCGGCGTTGACCGACATGCCATTGCTGGCCAATACCGCCCCGCCGTCCGCGCTGAGCACATGCCAGCGGTACAGCTCGCCACGAAAGCGATTGGCGACTCGCAGCGGCTCGATGGCCGAGATGAAACCGATGGCCGAAAAACCCGGCATCAACAAGAAGTAGAAATCCTGGGACATGGAGCGCACTCGACTGGCAGGTAACGAGAGGGCGGGAAGCGTATGGACGTTGATACGCCACTTGCAAGAGGCATTCAAGCGCGCAGGTCGCTGCAGTGCAAGTGCTGGTCGCCGCAGTGCGCTTGAGCGGGCCTCAAGCTGCGTAACTTGGGCATCACCGGCGCACGAAGATGCCGGAACCCACAATAACGATCTGCCGAGGAACCTGAGATGAAACGACTGATCAGCAGCTGTGTTCTTGCACTCAGCGGTACCGCTTTCCTGAGCGCCAGCGTCATGGCGGCCGAACCTGCTTCATGCCAGAACGTGCGCATGGGCGTAGTGAACTGGACCGACGTAATCGCCACCAGCGCCATGACCCAGGTCCTGCTCGACGGCCTCGGCTATAAAACCAAACAAACCAGCGCTTCCCAGCAAATCATCTTTGCCGGGATCCGTGACCAGCGCCTGGACTTGTTCCTCGGCTACTGGAACCCGCTGATGACCCAGACCATCACCCCGTTCGTCGCGGCCAAACAGGTCAAGGTGCTTGAGGCGCCCAGCCTCAAAGACGCCCGCGCCACCCTCGCCGTGCCAACGTATCTCGCCGACAAAGGCCTGAAAACCTTCGCCGACATCGCCAAGTTCAAGAAAGAACTGGGCGGCAAGATCTACGGTATCGAACCTGGCTCGGGGGCTAATACCCAGATCAAGGCGATGATCGCCAAAAACCAGTTCGACCTCGGCAAGTTCCAGTTGGTCGAGTCGAGCGAGGCCGGCATGCTCGCGGCGGTGGATCGCGCTGTACGGCGCAATGAAGCCGTGGTGTTCTTCGGCTGGGCGCCGCACCCGATGAACGTCAACGTGGAGATGACGTACCTCACCGGCAGCGACGACGCTCTGGGCCCGAACGAAGGCATGGCCACGGTCTGGACTGTCACCGCGCCGAACTACGCCGAGCAATGCCCGAACATCGGTCGCTTGCTAAGCAACCTGACGTACACCGCCGAAGACGAGAGCCGGATGATGCAGCCGCTGCTGGATCACAAGGACGCCTTCGAATCGGCCAAGCTATGGCTGAAAGATCACCCACAAGACAAACAACGCTGGCTCGAAGGTGTGACCACGTTCGATGGCAAACCAGCCGCTGAACACCTGCAACTGACCACCAAATAAACCCGATTGAACCACCGACTCGCAGCCCGACCGGGCTGCGAACGGAATCATCACGCCCGCCATTCCCATAAAGAACAGGAACCCGCCTCATGAACCACGACGTCATCATCACCTGCGCACTCACCGGTGCTGGCGACACGACCAGCAAAAGCCCACACGTGCCGGTCACCCCGAAACAAATCGCCGCGGCCGCCGTGGAAGCCGCCAAGGCCGGCGCCACGGTCGTTCACTGCCACGTTCGCAACCCCGAAACCGGCAAATTCAGCCGTGATGTAGCCCTGTACCGCGAAGTGATGGAGCGTATCCGCGAAGCGGACGTCGACATCATCGTCAACCTCACCGCCGGCATGGGCGGCGACCTGGAAATCGGCGCGGGCGAGAACCCGATGGAGTTCGGCCCGAACACCGACCTGGTCGGCCCGCTGACCCGCCTGGCCCACGTTGAAGAACTGCTGCCGGAAATCTGCACCCTCGATTGCGGCACCCTGAACTTCGGTGACGGCGACACCATTTACGTGTCCACCCCGGCCCAGCTACGCGCTGGCGCCAAACGCATTCAAGAGCTGGGCGTGAAGGCCGAGCTGGAAATTTTCGACACCGGTCACCTGTGGTTCGCCAAGCAGATGATCAAGGAAGGCCTGCTCGACGACCCGCTGTTCCAGCTCTGCCTGGGCATCCCGTGGGGCGCACCGGCCGACACCACCACCATGAAAGCCATGGTCGACAACCTGCCAGCCAATGCGGTGTGGGCCGGGTTCGGTATCGGTCGCATGCAGATGCCGATGGCTGCGCAAGCGGTGCTGCTCGGTGGCAACGTGCGGGTCGGTCTGGAAGACAACATCTGGCTGGACAAGGGCGTACTGGCAACCAACGGCCAACTGGTCGAGCGTGCCTCGGAAATCCTCAGCCGTCTCGGCGCCCGTGTTCTGACACCGGCGCAAGGCCGGGCAAAAATGGGCCTGACCAAGCGCGGCTAATCGACTTTTTCAAACTCTGGAATTGCCATGACTTTTATCACCGAAATCAAAACCTTCGCCGCCTTGGGCAGCGGTGTCATCGGCAGCGGCTGGGTCTCCCGCGCCCTCGCCCACGGCCTCGACGTGGTGGCCTGGGACCCGGCGCCCGGTGCCGAAGCGGCGCTGCGCAAACGCGTCGCCAATGCCTGGGGCGCTTTGGAGAAACAGGGCCTTGCGCCCGGTGCATCGCAGGATCGGTTGCGCTTTGTCGCAACCATTGAAGAATGCGTTCGCGAGGCGGATTTCATTCAGGAAAGTGCCCCCGAGCGTCTGGACCTGAAACTGGAACTGCACAGCAAAATCAGCGCGGCGGCCAAGCCCAATGCCTTGATCGGCTCCAGCACTTCCGGCCTGTTGCCGAGCGAGTTCTACGAGAGTTCGACGCATCCAGAACGCTGCGTGGTCGGGCACCCGTTCAACCCGGTTTACCTGCTACCGCTGGTGGAAGTGGTTGGCGGCAAAAACACCGCTCCGGAAGCGGTTCAAGCGGCGATGAAAGTCTACGAATCGTTGGGCATGCGTCCGTTGCATGTGCGCAAGGAAGTACCCGGTTTTATCGCCGACCGCTTGCTCGAAGCGCTGTGGCGTGAGGCGCTGCACCTGGTCAACGACGGTGTGGCAACCACCGGTGAGATCGACGATGCGATCCGTTTTGGCGCGGGTCTGCGCTGGTCATTCATGGGCACGTTTTTGACCTACACGCTCGCGGGGGGCGATGCCGGCATGCGGCACTTCATGGCGCAATTCGGGCCAGCGTTGCAGTTGCCGTGGACGTATCTGCCGGCACCGGAGCTGACGGACAAGTTGATCGATGATGTGGTGGATGGCACCCGTGATCAGTTGGGTACACACAGCATTTCAGCGCTGGAGCGCTATCGTGATGATTGCTTGCTGGCGGTGCTGGAGGCGGTGAAGACCACCAAAGAGAAGCATGGGATGGCCTTCAGCGAATAACGCTTCCCACTGATCGTTCCCTCGCCCTGCGTCGGAACGATCATCCCCGATCATGCCTGGAGAGAATCATGCCCTCCCTGACCACCTACCAAACCAAAATCATCCCCGACTGGGTCGACTACAACGGCCACCTGCGCGACGCCTTCTACCTGCTGATTTTCAGCTACGCCACCGACGCGCTGATGGATCGTCTGGGCATGGACAGCAACAACCGCGAAGCCAGCGGCAACTCGCTGTTTACCCTCGAACTGCACCTCAATTACCTGCACGAAGTGAAGCTCGACGCCGACGTCGACGTGCGCACCCAAATCATCGGCCACGACAGCAAACGCCTGCATCTCTATCACAGCCTGCACCTGGCGGGTGATGAGAAGGAATTGGCGGGCAACGAGCAAATGCTGCTGCACGTCGATCTTGCCGGACCGCGCTCCGCGCCGTTCAGCGACGACACCTTGGGCAAGCTGCAAGCCATCGTCGCCGAGCAAGCAGACCTGCCCGCCCCTGCCTACATTGGCCGAATGATCGCGTTACCCCCTAAAAAATAACAAGGAGATCGCCATTGAACACCGCCGCCGCTTTTGCCGACTTCCGTACCTACCCGTTGATCAGCGCGTTGACCGCCGTACACACCCTGGCGGACCGAATTCAAGTGAAGTGGGCCGATGACCGTGTCAGTCCCTTTCATCATCAGTGGTTGCGGGACAACTGCCCATGCCCGCTGTGCGTCTACACCATAACCCGCGAGCAAGTGCTGGAAATCGTCGACGTCGCCGAAAACCTGAAGCCCTCGGACGTCAGCGTTGATGCCCAAGGCTGCCTGCGTGTCGATTGGCAGGACGGCCATCTCAGCCGTTTCGATCCTGGCTGGTTACGGGCCCACGCCTACGATGACGAGTCCCGCGCCGAACGCCGGGCATCCAAGCCAAAAAGCCAGCTGTGGAACAGCAACCTGACGCTGCCGGTATTCGACTACCAGGCGTTGATGAACGACAACGACGCCTTGCTGCAATGGCTGCTGGCCGTGCGCGATATCGGCCTGACCCAGGTTCGCGGCGTGCCCACCGAGCCAGGCTCATTGAAGTTGATTGCCCAGCGGATTTCCTTCATCCGCGAGAGCAATTTTGGCGTGCTGTTCAACGTGCAATCCAAGGCTGATGCCGACAGCAATGCCTACACCGCTTTCAACCTGCCGCTGCACAGCGACCTGCCGACCCGGGAGTTACAACCAGGGCTGCAGTTTCTGCATTGCCTGGTCAATGACGCCGAGGGTGGCGAGAGTATTTTCGTCGACGGCTTTGCCATTGCCGAAGCCTTGCGCCAGGAAGCTCCCGAGGCGTTTAAAAGCCTTTGCGACATCCCGGTGGAGTTCCGTAATAAAGACCGCCACAGCGACTACCGCTGTCTCGCGCCGATCATCGCGCTGAATGCCTTTGGGCAGGTTTCGGAAATCCGCATGGCGAATTTCCTGCGTGGTCCATTCGATGCATCGGTCGAACAGATGCCCGCGCTTTATCACGCCTACCGCCGCTTTATTGCGATGACCCGGGAATCGCGATTCCGGGTGATGACGCGGTTAAACCCCGGCGAAATGTGGTGTTTCGACAACCGCCGCACCCTCCACGCCCGCAACGCCTTCGACCCCGCCACCGGCGCCCGGCATTTTCAGGGCTGCTATGTCGACCGTGATGAATTGTTGTCGCGCGTGCTCGTTCTTCAACGTTAAACCGCGACGGCGTCTGGCCCGGCAACACAAAAGTCGCTGATTCACAGGCAAAAAAAACCCCGATCAAGCCGTGACAGGATCGGGGCAGAAGTGGGTACTGTTGAGGAGCCGTTGCGCGAGGGTGACCAAACCTTCGTGAAGCCAGCTGATCCCAGTGTGCCCACTCTGCTTGCGCCCAAGTTAGCCGAAAACGACCTGTTCATAGGTATTGCGGCCATGGCGACAAATCGTCCTTGCCGCCACTCCATACCCCTACGAGAATCGAGCCAAGACACCGTTCCCTGAAGAAGGATTGCGTCATGATGCACGCCGATTTAATTGACCAGGAAGACCTGTTGGGCCAGCTGAAATCGTTGGGCTTTCAAGTACCAAGTGGCTCCACCGCCGAGCAGGCTTGCGAATGTGCAGTGCGAGGCTTGAACGATGAACGGGCGATGACACTGCGGACCATGGTCAAGCAGATGTACACCAGCAGCGCGACCATTCTGCCGGCCGTGCGCCAGGCCATCGACAAACAATTGCTGCCCGCGCTGGCGGAGTATCAGCAGAGCCGCAGGGCCTGATAGTGGTCGTTCCCACGCTCGCGTGGGAACGACCCGTGCA
>NZ_JBTEYL010000002.1:139486-513538 GCF_054330215.1 Pseudomonas sp. Ma2-10
TCCCACGCTCGCGTGGGAACGACCAGTGCATTAGAGCCTTACGCTGGCGAACGTCGACTCATTGCGCGCCTGACTCAACGCCGCCAACGGCCCGGACAACGGCGACAGCACCAGTGCTTGCGGCAGCGGCATCATTGCCACTTGTTGCGTGGTGTTGGAACCTACGCGCTCGTCACGCGGCGGAATGCCGAAGTATTCGCGGTAGCACTTGGAGAAGTGCGGCGTAGACACGAAACCACACACCGACGCCACTTCGATGATCGACATCGGCGTTTGCTTGAGCAGCTGTCGGGCGCGGATCAAGCGTAGTTTCAGGTAATAACGCGATGGCGAGCAGTGCAGGTACTTCTGAAACAGCCGCTCCAGCTGACGACGCGATACGGCGACATACACAGCCAGTTCGTCGAGGTCGATCGGCTCTTCCAGGTTGGCTTCCATCAGCGCGACGATTTCCTGCAATTTCGGCTGGTTGGTGCCGAGCATGTGCTTGAGAGGTACACGCTGGTGATCCTGCTCGTTGCGGATACGTTCGTAGACAAACATCTCCGAAATCGCGGCCGACAGTTCACGGCCATGATCGCGGCTGATCAGGTGCAGCATCATGTCCAGCGGCGCGGTGCCACCGGAGCTGGTGAAACGGTTACGGTCGAGGGTGAACAGACGAGTACTCATGGCCACGCGCGGGAACGCTTCCTGCATCGAGGCCAGACATTCCCAGTGCACGCTGCAATCGAAACCATCCAGCAGGCCCGCGCACGCCAGGGCCCAGCTGCCGGTGCAGACGGCACCGAGACGGCGGGACTGGCGCGCCTGGCTTTGCAGCCACGACACGTGTTCACGGGTAACAGTGCGCTGGATGCCGATACCACCGCAGACAATGATGGTGTCCATGGCGGGGGCTTTGTGCATGGCGCAGTCGGGGGTGATCTGCAAACCGTCACTGGCCCAGACCTGACCACCGTCGACGGTAAGTGTGGTCCAGCGATACAGCTCGCGGCCGGACAGTTGGTTGGCCATACGCAGGGGTTCTACTGCGGAAGCCAGAGAAATAAGCGTGAAATTGTCCAGCAGCAAAAAGCCAATGGATTGAGGCGCACGGTTCTGGGGTTGAGCCCCCGAGTTGAACGTCGTCATCGCGGTATCTCCTCACACAAAGCGGATGATGGCCTCAGGCGGAGGCTCTTGTTATTGCCATCGTTCTCGCGTGGGAGACGGGCTTTGTAATGACAGAGCAATTGCCATGCCTAAAGTTGAATAGGCGTTCAATAACTCCTGAAAACGACCTCGCGCCGTGTCTATATAAGCCGCGCCGCGAGTAGGGGCTATAAGTGCCATTATCGCCGGGAGGCGTTCTTCACTGTAGGGCGTGAGCATATCGGTAGCACTTGTGGGAACAGGGCTACAGCGACCTGATGAAGAGTGTCACCACAAGCACAGGCGACAGGCGGTAATGGCCAACTTGGATCCGCGATCCTGGTCAGGTCGCTTATCTGTAAGCGACGCGCCAAAACGTGGCGCGGTTTGAATCGGGTGTTCACTTTGCGCGCAGTTTTGACTGGTCGGACCCCATCGTCGGTAAGCCCGCGACGGGGTCGACTCGGTTCAGCACTCAACCGCGCTAACCGCCAACCCACCGCGCGATGTCTCTTTATATTTGTCATGCATGTCCGCGCCGGTATCACGCATGGTGCGGATCACCCGATCCAGCGAGATAAAGTGCTGGCCGTCGCCACGCAGCGCCATCTGCGCCGCGTTGATGGCTTTCACCGCGGCAATGGCGTTGCGCTCGATGCACGGCACTTGCACCAACCCACCCACTGGGTCGCAGGTCAGGCCGAGGTTGTGTTCCAGGCCGATTTCCGCGGCGTTGCACAGTTGCTCCGGTGTCGCCCCCAGAATCTCCGACAACCCGGCCGCTGCCATGGCGCAGGCCGAACCGACTTCGCCCTGGCAACCGACTTCGGCACCGGAAATCGACGCGTTCTTCTTGCACAGAATCCCGACCGCTGCCGCACTGAGGAAATAGTCGACCACATTGGCGTCGGTCACCACCTCGCTGAACTTCATAAAGTAGTGCAGCACCGCCGGAATGATCCCCGCCGCCCCATTGGTCGGCGCCGTCACCATGCGCCCGCCAGCGGCGTTTTCTTCGTTGACCGCCAGGGCGAACAGGTTGACCCACTCCATGGCACTCAAGGTCGAGCCGATCACGTTGGGCTTGTTCAGTTCTTGCAGGCTGCGATGCAACCTGGCCGCGCGACGGCGTACATTCAGGCCTCCGGGCAGGATGCCTTCGTGCTTGAGGCCTTCTTCGACGCAATCCTGCATGGCACGCCAGAGTGTCATCAGGCCGGCGCGAATGTCCTCTTCGCTGCGCCAGACCTTCTCGTTGGCCATCATCAGTTCGGCGACGCGCAGGTTGTGCTGCTTACAGAGGCTGAGCAGCTCGACGGCACTGGAAAAATCGTACGGCAACACCGTGCGGTCCAGGTCCACTACGCCGCTGGAGGCTTGTGCTTGATCGACGACAAAACCGCCGCCGATGGAATAGTAGGTGTCGCGATGCAGTTCACCGTGATCACCTTCGACGATCAGGGTCATGGCATTGGGATGGAATGGCAGGTTTTCGTCGATCAGGCGCATGTCCCGGGCCCAGATAAACGGGACCGACAAACGACCGTCGAGCAACAGCGTATGAGTTTCACGCAGGGTGTCGATGCGAATGCCGATTTGCGACGGATCGATTGCATCCGGCCACTCGCCCATCAGGCCCATGATCACTGCGTTGTCGCTGCCGTGACCGATGCCGGTGGCCGACAACGAACCAAAAAGTTGAACTTCGACGCGCCGCACTTGTTCCAAAAGACCCTGCTCACGCAAGCCTTGCACGAACAGCGCTGCGGCCCGCATAGGCCCCACGGTGTGCGAACTGGAAGGTCCGATGCCGATTTTGAACAGGTCGAAAACACTGATAGCCATTACTGCCGAACTCCTGGATGTGCCAACGCCGGACGTGAAAACGCCCGGTGACGGAGCTGCTACGCTCAAGCTGCAATCCGCCGAGATGGCCGCATCATCAGGCTTTTGCCATGTCGTTCGACGTCTCACACCGACGCACTCATGCTCACCAACGCCGCAGGTGTTTTACGCAGCGTTTTCGCCGTTTTTTTGCGGCTAAGAGAGGCAAAGAGGGCGAAAAAAAGCTGTAAGCGACCTTATCGACACTAGATGCGACCATCCCTGTACTGGATGCGACGCACCCTGTAGGCGTCAGATTTTCAGTGGTACATGATCGTATCGACTCGATTGCAAGGCGCAGTGATAAAGCTGTCTCCAGAACGCCATCCAACCGCAACCTATAAGTGCGGTGGTCCAGTCGGAACACTGCCAAAAAAAAAAACCCCAAGGAGTCCATCCATGAAAGGTTCCCCGTCGTTGATGTTGGCCGCAATGCTGAGTCTGCCGTTACTGGCTCAAGCCGCAGAACCCGAACAATGCAGCACCGTAAACTTCTCCGATGTCGGTTGGACTGACATTACTGTCACCACCGCCACCACCAGCGTCATCCTCGATGCCCTGGGCTACAAAACCAAGACCACCATGATTTCCGTGCCGGTGACCTACAAGTCCCTGGCTGACGGCAAGAACATGGACGTATTCCTCGGCAACTGGATGCCGACCATGGAAAACGACATCAAGTCTTACCGTGAAGCCGGCACCGTGGACACCCTTCGCGCCAACCTGGAAAACGCAAAGTACACACTCGCCGTGCCCGAAGAGTTGTATAACAAAGGTCTGAAAGATTTCGCCGACATCGCCAAGTTCAAGAAAGAACTCGGCGGCAAGATCTATGGCATCGAGCCGGGTAACGACGGCAACCGCCTGATCCAGAGCATGATCGACAAGAACGCCTTCGGCTTGAAAGACGCCGGCTTCAAGGTGGTCGAGTCCAGCGAGGCAGGCATGCTCTCGCAAGTCGATCGCTCTCAGCGCCGCAAAACTGCCGTGGTGTTCCTGGGCTGGGAACCACATCCAATGAATACACGCTTCAAGATGAAATACCTGACGGGTGGCGACGACTACTTCGGCCCGAACTTCGGTCAGGCGACCATCTACACCAACACCCGCAAGGGCTATGCGCAGGAATGCAGCAACGTCGGTCAGTTGCTGAAGAACCTCGAGTTCACCCTGAACATGGAAAGCACCCTGATGGGCAATGTCCTGGACGACAAAATGCGCCCTGACGCGGCCGCCAAGGCCTGGCTCAAAAAGAATCCACAGGTGCTCGATACCTGGCTCGCTGGCGTGACCACCATTGACGGTAAACCAGGCCTGGAGGCCGTGAAAGCTCAGCTCGCACAGTAATCGCTTACGCCGGGCGATTTAGGTCGCCCGGGCTGTTTATTTCCTTGCATGCGGACGTTCACTACCATGCTGATTGATCAGAAAATACCTTTAGGCCAGTACATCGCGGGCTTCGTTGAATGGCTGACGCAAAACGGCGCCGACACCTTCGACGCAATCGCCATGTCACTGGAAACGATGATCCACGGCGTGACTTTTGCGCTGACCTGGTTCAACCCGCTGGCATTGATCGGCCTCATCGCGCTACTGGCACATTTCATTCAACGAAAGTGGGGGCTGACTGTTTTTGTCATCGCCGCCTTCCTGCTGATCCTCAATCTGGGGTACTGGCAGGAAACCATGGAAACCCTTGCCCAAGTGCTATTCGCTACCTTGGTCTGTGTGCTCATCGGTGTGCCGCTAGGCATCGTCGCCGCGCATAAACCGCTGTTTTACACCCTGATGCGTCCGGTGCTCGATCTGATGCAGACCGTACCGACCTTCGTGTACCTCATTCCTACCCTGACCCTTTTCGGGTTGGGTGTGGTCCCGGGCCTGATCTCCACGGTGGTGTTTGCGATTGCCGCGCCCATCCGCCTGACTTACCTGGGTATTCGCGATGTCCCCGCAGAATTGATGGACGCCGGCAAAGCCTTCGGCTGCTCGCGCCGCCAATTGCTTTCACGAATTGAACTGCCCTATGCCATGCCAAGCATCGCAGCCGGTATCACCCAGTGCATCATGCTGTCGTTGTCGATGGTAGTGATCGCCGCACTGGTGGGCGCCGACGGCCTGGGCAAACCCGTGGTCAATGCACTGAACACTGCTGATATCGCCCTGGGCTTCGAAGCAGGCCTGGCGATCGTATTGCTGGCGATCATGCTCGACCGTATCTGCAAACAACCCGAAGCTAAAGCAAGGGGTGACGCATGAGCATTATTCGCTTCGAAGACGTAGACGTAATTTTCTCCAAAGACCCACGCGAGGCGCTCAAGCTCCTCGATGAAGGCATGACCCGTGACCAGATCCTGAAAAAGACCGGACAGATTGTTGGCGTTGAAAAAGCCAGCCTGGACGTCGAAAAAGGCGAAATCTGCGTGCTGATGGGTCTGTCCGGCTCCGGCAAGTCCAGCCTGCTGCGTTGCATCAACGGCCTCAACACCGTTAGCCGTGGCAAGTTGTTCGTCGAGCACGAAGGCAATCAGATCGACATCGCATCCTGCACCCCGGCAGAACTCAAAATGATGCGCACCAAGCGCATTGCGATGGTGTTCCAGAAGTTCGCCTTGATGCCTTGGCTGACCGTTCGCGAGAACATCAGTTTCGGTCTGGAAATGCAGGGTCGTCCGGAGAAGGAACGGAGAAAACTGGTCGACGAAAAACTTGAGCTGGTGGGCCTGGCCCAGTGGCGCAACAAAAAACCGGACGAGCTCTCCGGTGGTATGCAGCAACGTGTGGGCCTGGCCCGCGCGCTGGCGATGGATGCCGACATTCTGCTGATGGACGAACCGTTCTCGGCCCTTGACCCACTGATCCGCCAAGGCCTGCAAGACGAACTGCTGGAACTGCAAAGCAGGCTGAACAAAACCATCGTGTTCGTGAGCCACGACCTCGATGAAGCCCTGAAGCTCGGCAGCCGTATCGCAATCATGAAAGACGGCCGGATCGTCCAGTACAGCAAACCGGAAGAGATCGTGCTGAACCCTGCGGACGATTACGTGCGGACCTTCGTCGCCCACACCAATCCGCTGAACGTACTGTGCGGTCGCAGCCTGATGCGTACCCTGGACAACTGCAAACGCATCAACGGTTCGGTATGCCTCGATCCGAGCGACGATTCCTGGCTGGACCTGGCCGAAGGCAACACCCTAAAAGGCGCACACCAGAATGGCGCGAGCCTGGACCTGCAGAACTGGATCCCTGGGCAAGCCGTTGAAGGGCTAGGTCGTCGTCCAACGCTGGTGGATTCGAACATCGGCATGCGTGACGCGCTGCAGATTCGGTATCAGACGGGTAATAAGCTGGTGCTGCACGACAACAACAACAAGGTGGTCGGGATTCTCGGTGACAGTGAGCTGTATCACGCACTGCTCGGCAAGAACCTGGGTTAAGGCAATACACACAAAAACGCCGCGAGAGGATCGCGGCGTTTTTGTTAGTACAGATATTCAGCTGTATCGCGGACCTCTGTCTCAGCTATACACACGGCCAAGGAGCTGCCGATGGATTTCAAACTGATCGAGCACATCATGGGTGATCTGATCCGAAGTGAAGCCCATCAGGTCATAATCCTGGTTGCCGTTGTACAGGTACACCTCGGCACGGTAGTAACGTGCGCGGGGCTCATCAGTACTTTGAGCCGAGACCTTGTCGCTCGCCGCTGCCAGATAGCCGTCCAGGCTTACTTCGTAGACAAAAGGATTGCCCTCTTCCATCTCGATCCGCAGGCCCATGCAACGCTTGGCCTTGCCCAGCAACGTTTGCACCTCCAGACCCTGCCCACGCAATTGCACCACGGCCTCTTCCAGCGCCGGACTGACTTGCTTGTCCATGAAACGCTGAACAATCGACTGATTCGGCTGCAAGTCCATCTGCGTCAAACGCTCGCTGAAGCCACGACGACCGCGGGCTGCGAGCTCCGCTTGCTCCTGCTCGATCTGCACGTCTTGGCGCATCGCCTTGTGCAGGCCAAACATAAAGAACACCAGCACCACCGAGAACGGCAAACCGGCCAGCACCACCATGGTTTGCATCGCTTCAAAGTTACCGGCGAACAGCAGGCCGATGGTCACCAGCGTGATCACCGCCGACCAGAAGATCCGCAGCCAGTGCGGGGCGTCTTCGTCGACGTTACCACCCTTGCAGGAAAGGTTCGCCATCATCACCGCGCCCGAATCCGCCGGGGTCAGGAACAGCACGAAACCAACAAAGATCGACACGCCGATCACGATTTTCGACGCTGGGTAATGCTCCAGCAACTGGTAAATCGCCATCGACGGCTGTTCCAGCGCCGTCTTGCCGAGTTCCACCGCCCCATGGTTCATCACCAGGTCCAGGGCCGAGTTACCGAAGATAGACAGCCACGCCAGGGTAAAGCCCAGCGGGATCAGCAATACGCCAGCGACCAGTTCACGCACCGTGCGACCACGGGAAATACGCGCGATGAACATACCCACGAATGGGGCCCAGGAAATCCACCAGGCCCAGTAGAACAGGGTCCACAGGCCCAACCAACGGTCGGACTTCTCGCTGTCGCCTTCGTACACATAGAGGTCGAAAGTCTTCAGAACCGCGCCGTTCAGGTAATCGCCGATGTTTTGCACGAAGCCGTTGAGCAAGTGCAAAGTCGGGCCGAACAACAGCACAAAAATCAGCAGCCCGCTGAACAGCACGATGTTCAGGTTGGACAGACGGCGGATGCCGTTCTCCACGCCGGACACAGCCGCGATGGTCGCCACGGTGCTCATTACGATGATCACGATCAGCAGGTTGGTGTTGTTGTGTTCCATGCCGAACAGGTTTTCAAGGCCCGACGACACTTGCAGCGAACCAATCCCCAGGTTCGTCACCAGACCCAGCAGGGTCACGAACATGCCGAAACCGTCCACCGCATGACCGGCGGCGCCTTTGACCCAACGCTCGCCAACCAGCGGATACAGCGCCGAACGCAACGCCAGCGGCTGGTTATGACGGTAAGCAAAGTAAGCAACGGCCAGGCCGACCAATGCGTAGATCGCCCAGCCGTGCAGGCCCCAATGCAGGAACGTCAGCTGAACGGCCTGACGTGCAGCGAGGTTGCTGCCGGCAACGCCTTCCGGCGGGTTGAAGTAATGGTCCAGCGGCTCGGAAGCACCGAAGTACAGCAGAGAGATGCCGATACCCGACGAGAACAGCATCCCCGCCCAAGCGCCGTAGCTGAAGTCCGGGGTGTCGTCCTTGCTGCCCAGCTTGAGCTTGCCGTAGGACGAAAACGCCAGGCCGACCACGAAGACCAGGTAAGCGGCGATCACCACCATGTAGTACCAGCCGAAGCTGCGGGACAACCAGGCCTGGGCAATACCAAGCAATCTACCGGCCTCTTGCGGGGCGATGATCAGAATGGCGGTCAACAACAGGATCAACGCGGTAGAGGTGTAGAACACCCAACCGTTGACCGTCACCTTATCGGGTGGGGTCTTTATAAGAGAGGCAGAACTCATGGCACAGATGCTCCAGGCAGTGCGAGAGAAGAACACAAGGCAACGCGTTACCCGACCAATCGGTTAGTTGGCAGCCGACCGGCGGGTGATATAAAGACACCCCGGAAAAAAAACCGAAGCCCAGGAGCGCCAGTGCGCGTGGGTTTCGAGCGTTTCGGATGTCGTTTTTCCGCCAACTACATGTAGGAAAAACCTGTAGGCAGCGACGAATTGTCGCAGATCTTATTCTTTGTTGATTGAACGTTCAATCAAAACAAAATAGACTGGCCTTCACTCCGACAGACGTTTTCGTCCGTCGGAAGGCCTAAGGAGACGTGCAAGATGCCCAAGGTCGGTATGCAACCCATCCGCCGCCAGCAATTGATCGAAGCCACATTACAGGCTGTAGATCAGGTAGGAATGGGGGACGCCAGCATTGCGCTGATCGCCCGTTTGGCCGGTGTCTCGAATGGCATCATCAGTCATTATTTTCAGGACAAGAATGGCCTGATCGCCGCCACGATGCGGTACCTGATGAGCGTCCTCAGCGAGAACGTCACCGCGCGCCGCCTGGATCTTGGAGATGACAGCCCACGGGCGCATCTGCAGGTGATCATCGAAGGCAACTTCGACGCCAGCCAGGTCAATGGCCCGGCAATGAAAACCTGGTTGGCCTTCTGGGCGACCAGCATGCACCAGCCGTCATTGCACAGGTTGCAGCGGATCAACGATCACCGTCTGTATTCCAACCTGTGTTGCCAGTTCCGCCGTGCATTACCGCTCGATGACGCGCGCAGTGCAGCACGGGGTCTGGCAGCGCTCATTGATGGTTTGTGGTTGCGCGGCGCGCTGTCGGGAGACGCTTTCGACACCGAGCAGGCGCAACAGATCGCTTACGAATACATGGACATCCAATTGGCCAAACGGGTGAGTTAGAGCACACAGAACCGCTCAACACCTGAACCACCACTGACCAGCGTTGCCCAAGCTATAAGGCACGCCCAGTGGTTAGCGCCAACTAACTTATGCTCTTGCGAGGACTATATGGCCCGTTTCGAACTGCAAAAACTCTACATCGATGGCGGTTACAGTGACGCCAGCAGCGACGCCACCTTCGAAGCCATCAACCCGGCTAACGGTGAAGTCCTCGCAACCGTACAACGTGCGACCAAGGACGACGTTGAGCGCGCCGTGGTCAGTGCCGAAAAGGGCCAGAAAATCTGGGCCGCCATGACGGCCATGGAGCGTTCGCGCATCCTGCGTCGTGCCGTCGATATCCTGCGCGAGCGCAACGACGAACTGGCCGCTCTGGAAACCCTGGACACCGGTAAATCCTTCTCCGAAACCAAGTACGTCGACATCGTCACCGGCGCTGACGTGCTGGAGTACTACGCAGGTCTGGTTCCGGCCATCGAAGGCGAGCAAATCCCGCTGCGCACCACTTCGTTCATCTACACCCGTCGCGAGCCACTGGGCGTCGTGGCCGGTATCGGCGCGTGGAACTACCCGATCCAGATCGCCCTGTGGAAATCCGCTCCTGCCCTGGCGGCCGGTAACGCGATGATCTTCAAGCCAAGCGAAGTCACTTCCCTGACCACGCTGAAACTGGCAGAGATCTACACTGAAGCCGGCGTTCCGGCGGGCGTGTTCAACGTCCTGACCGGCAGTGGCCGTGAAGTCGGCACCTGGTTGACCGAGCACCCACGCATCGAAAAAATCTCCTTCACCGGCGGCACCGACACCGGCAAGAAGGTGATGGCCAGCGCCTCTGCGTCTTCGCTCAAAGACGTGACCATGGAACTGGGCGGCAAATCCCCGCTGATCATTTTCGACGACGCCGACCTCGACCGCGCCGCCGACACCGCCATGATGGCCAACTTCTACAGCTCCGGCCAGGTCTGCACCAACGGCACTCGCGTGTTCGTGCCAAGCCACCTGAAAGCCGCTTTCGAAGCCAAGATCGTGGAACGCGTTGCCCGCATCCGCATCGGCAACCCGGAAGACGAGAACACCAACTTCGGCCCGCTGGTCAGCTTCGCCCACATGGAAAGCGTGCTGGGTTACATCGCCAAAGGTAAGGAAGAAGGCGCCCGCGTCCTGTGCGGCGGCAACCGTCTGACCGAAGGCGAATACGCCAAAGGCGCGTTCGTGGAACCGACCGTGTTCACCGACTGCACCGACGAAATGACCATCGTTCGCGAAGAGATCTTCGGCCCGGTGATGAGCATCCTGACTTACGAAACCGAAGAAGAAGTGATCCGTCGTGCCAACGACACCGACTTCGGTCTGGCCGCAGGCATCGTCACCAAGGACCTGAACCGCGCTCACCGCGTGATTCATCAACTCGAAGCCGGTATCTGCTGGATCAACGCCTGGGGCGAATCCGACGCCAAGATGCCGGTCGGCGGCTACAAGCAGTCGGGCGTGGGCCGTGAGAACGGCATCAGCTCGCTGAACAACTTCACACGCATCAAATCGGTACAGGTCGAACTGGGCGATTACGCCTCGGTTTTCTAAGCAGGCATCGGCTTTGCCTGCGAGGCCTTCATCGCCCGCAGGCTGGGACCTGACCAACTTCAAAGAGGGTGCATTCAATGTCCCAAGAATTCGATTACATCATCATCGGTGCCGGCTCGGCCGGTAACACCCTGGCGACCCGTCTGACTGAAGACGAAGGCGTCACCGTCCTGCTGCTCGAAGCAGGCGGCCCGGACTACCGTTTAGACTTCCGCACGCAAATGCCGGCGGCCTTGGCGTTCCCGTTGCAAGGACGTCGCTACAACTGGGGCTACGAAACCGATCCAGAGCCACACATGGACGGTCGCCGGATGGAATGCGGTCGCGGCAAGGGCCTGGGTGGTTCTTCGCTGATCAACGGCATGTGCTACATCCGCGGCAACGCGATGGACTACGACAACTGGGCCAAACTGCCAGGTCTTGAAGACTGGGACTACCTGAACTGCCTGCCGTATTTCCGCAAGGCTGAAACCCGTGACATCGGCCCGAACGACTATCACGGTGGCGAAGGTCCGGTCAGCGTAACCACGCCAAAAGCCGGCAACAACCCGCTGTTCAACGCGATGGTTGAAGCCGGCGTGCAAGCCGGTTACCCGCGCACCGAAGACTTGAACGGTTACCAGCAGGAAGGTTTTGGTCCGATGGACCGCACCGTGACGCCGAACGGCCGTCGCGCCAGCACCGCTCGCGGTTACCTGGACATCGCCAAGAAGCGCTCGACCCTGACCATCATCACCCACGCCCTGACCGACAAGATCCTGTTTGAAGGCAAGCGTGCGGTCGGTGTGCGGTACTTGATCGGTGCCGCTGAAGAGCGCGTTGAAGCCCGCGCCCGCAAAGAAGTGCTGCTGTGCTCCGGCGCCATCGCTTCGCCGCAGATTCTTCAGCGTTCCGGCGTCGGCCCGGCCGAGTTGCTGAAAAAACTCGACATCCCGGTGGTCCACGACCTGCCGGGCGTGGGTGAAAACCTGCAGGATCACCTCGAGTTGTACCTGCAATACGCCTGCACCCAACCGGTCTCGCTGTACCCGTCGCTGCTCTGGTACAACCAGCCGGCCATCGGGGCCGAGTGGCTGTTCAACGGCACCGGTATCGGCGCCAGCAACCAGTTCGAAGCCGGCGGTTTCATCCGTACTCGCGAAGAGTTCGATTGGCCGAACATCCAGTACCACTTCCTGCCGGTCGCGATTAACTACAACGGCAGCAACGGTGTGAAAGAGCACGGTTTCCAAGCGCACATGGGCTCCATGCGTTCGCCGAGCCGTGGTCGAATTCAGGCCAAGTCCAAGGATCCGCGCGAGTACCCGAGCATCCTGTTCAACTACATGGCCACCGAGCAGGACTGGCAGGAATTCCGCGACGGCATCCGCCTGACCCGTGAAATCATGCAACAGCCTGCACTGGACGCTTTCCGTGGCCGAGAAATCAGCCCGGGCATCGACGTGCAAACCGATGAGCAGCTCGACGAGTTCATCCGCGAACACGCCGAAACCGCGTTCCATCCGTCCTGCTCATGCAAAATGGGCTCCGACGAAATGGCGGTGGTTGACGCTGAAGGTCGTGTGCACGGCATGCAGAGCCTGCGTGTAGTCGATGCCTCGATCATGCCGATCATCACCACCGGCAACCTGAACGCGCCGACGATCATGATCGCCGAAAAAATCGCTGACAAGATCCGTAGTCGCAAGCCGTTGCCGCGGAGCGAGGCGGCTTACTTCGTCGCTGGCGATGCGCCGGTGCGTGGCAAGCCGTTGCGCGATGTGAGCCTGACTGCGCAGTAACCGCCCCTGATCGTTCCCACGCTCTGCGTGGGAACGCATCCCGTGGCGCTCTGCGTCACCAGACTTCCTACACCGTTCCGTGCTTGATCCTACCCCCCGCGCAGGCCTAATCTAGCGCCACGCAAACGTTTCACCCCCTCGCAACATCGATACACCGCCACTCCATACCAAGGAGGTTCCCGAATGTTCGATTTCCACCCCCAGCTCAAGCAGCGCTTCGCTGCCTTGCGCACGGGCGCTGAGTTCTTTTCGCTGCGTTATGTGCGCGAGTCCGGTCAGTACCTGTCGGTGCGCAAGAATGTCGCGGAACCTCCCAGCCTGAACCGCGACGAAGGCGCGATGCTGACCGTCCGAATCGACGGCGTCGAAGCCTACGCGGCGACCAACGACCTGTCGCAACAAGGCCTGCAAGCTGCACTGGAGAAGGCCGAGCAACAAGCCCGCCGACTCAAGCCCCACGCCCTGCTCGACCTGAGCGCGCAAGTGGTCTCCAGCGACCGCGCCGACTACTTTTCGCCGAACCTCGACCAGCCCTTCCCCTCCCTGAGCGATTGCTACCAACTGCTCGGTGCCGAGTCCGCCGCCGTGCCCAAGGATGAGCGACTGGTCAACTGGGAAGTGAGCATCGGCATCACCCATGTCGAACAGATCTACCTCAGCAACGCCGGCGCCGAACTGCGCCAGGCCCAGCGGTTCGTGTACCCGAGCCTGGAAGTCACCGCCTACGACGGTAACGACAGCCAAACCCGAACCCTGGGCCGCGAGAACTTCGGCCAACAGGGCGGTTTTGATGTGATCAGCCGCTGTGGACTGGTCGGCGCCGGCCCGAAAATCGCCGATCAGGCGCTGCAATTGCTGCTGGCGCCGAACACCCCGCAAGGCCCGCGCGACCTGCTGTTGATGCCGGACCAAATGATGCTGCAGATCCATGAGTCCATCGGTCACCCGCTGGAGCTGGACCGCATCCTCGGTGACGAGCGCAATTACGCCGGCACCAGTTTCGTCAAGACAGAAGACTTCGCCAGCCTGCAGTACGGCTCCAAACTGCTTAACGTGACCTTCGACCCGGACATTCCCGAGCAGTTGGCCAGCTATGGCCATGACGACGACGGTACTGCCGCGAGCAAACAATTGCTGATTAAAGAAGGCTTGCTACTGCGCCCATTGGGCGGCGCGCTGTCGCAATTTCGTGCCGGCATGGAAGGTGTTGCCAACAGCCGCGCCTGCAGCTGGAACCGTCCACCCATCGACCGCATGGCCAACCTGAACATCGAGGCTGGCGATCAACCGTTGGAGCAGATGATCGGCAACATCGAGCACGGCATCTTGATGAGCACCAACCGGTCCTGGTCCATCGACGATGCCCGCAACAAGTTCCAGTTCGGCTGCGAGTGGGGCCAGTTGATCGAGAACGGCGAACTCAAAGGCGTGGTCAAGAACCCGAACTACCGGGCGATTTCCGCGCACTTCTGGAAAAGCCTCAGCGCCGTCGGCGACGCCGATACCGTCAAAGTCCTGGGCACGCCGAACTGCGGCAAGGGCGAACCGAACCAGGTGATCCGCGTCGGCCATGCGTCGCCGGCCTGTGTATTCAGCAACGTTGATGTGTTTGGGGGAGACGCCTGATGAGTACGTCCAAGAATCAGGCCGACGCGTTCAAAGCCTTGGTCAACTGGTTGCGCGAGGCAATTGGCGAGCCAGAACAATTCACCCTCAGTTACGCCGCCGAATCCTCGGCCTTCGTGCGTTTCAACCACGCCAAGGTCCGTCAGGCCGGGCAGGTGCAACAGGCGAGCGTCGGTTTCAAACTGATCAACGAGGGGCGCCACGCCAACCTGAACATCACGCTGTCGGGTGAAGCCGCAGTCGATGTGCAGCGCCTGGCCGAAGGCCTGCAACAGCTGCGCGAAACCTTGCCGTTGCTGCCGCAGGATCCGTACCTGCTGCTCAACCACAACGGCTGGCAGAGCAAGAACGTGCAGGATCACCCGCTGCCGGACACCGAGCAGGTGGTCGCGGAAATTACCCAGGCGGCCGAAGGGCTGGATCTGGTGGGTTTCTACGCCGCCGGCCCGATCAGTCGCGGCTTCGCCAGTTCTTCGGGTGCGTTCGGCTGGCACCAAGCCAACAGCTTCAACTTCGACTTCAGCCTGTTCCATGACAACGGCCAAGCGGTGAAAGCCAGCTACGCCGGGCACGACTGGAACAGCGAAGGGTTTGCCAAGCGCTTTGCACAGGCACGCGAGCAGTTGGCGTTTCTCGGCAGACCGCAACACACCCTGGCGCCCGGTCAGTACCGCGCCTATCTGGCGCCGGCAGCCCTGGGAGAGATCATGGACATGCTGGGCTGGGGGGGATTCTCGGCGCAGTCGATTGCCAGCAAAAACAGCCCGCTGCAGAAGCTTTACGCGGGCGACGGTGCGTTCAGCCCATTGGTGTCAGTGGATGAAAAGGTCAGCGGTTCGTTGAGCCCGGCATTCTCCGCAGAAGGTTATCCGCGCAGCGATCTTGGGTTGATTGTCAACGGCAAGGCCGGCGCACAGATGGTCAGTTCACGCAGTGCGGCCGAGTACGGCCTGACCGCCAACGGCGCCAGCGGTGGTGAAATGCCCAGCGCCGTGATCATGGCGGCCGGTACGTTGCCTGATGCAGAGATTCTCAAGCAACTGGGCACGGGCTTGTACATCAGCAACCTCTGGTACCTGAACTACTCAGACCAACCGGCGGCACGCCTGACCGGCATGACGCGGTTTGCGACCTTCTGGGTCGAGAATGGCGAGATTCAGGCGCCCGTGAGCACCATGCGGTTTGATGACAGTGCCTACAGTTTGCTCGGGGCGCAGCTGGAAGCATTGACCGAGGAGCGCGAACTGATGTTGTCGGCCAGTACCTACAGCCAGCGGGCCACAGCGTCGGCGTTATTGCCAGGAGCGCTGATCCGCAAACTGACGTTGACCCTCTGACCCTCTGACCCTCTGCCCCTGATCGTTCCCACGCGGAGATCGGGAACGATCATCTCCAACAACAAGAGGTCCCATGCCCGACCGCCCGCCTCTCGACGCAGCCACCGCCCGCTGGGTGCCCTGGGTCGTCGCCATTGCGTTTTTCATGCAATCCCTCGACGGGACCATCCTCAACACCGCCCTGCCCGCCATGGCCCGGGACTTGGCCGAAGACCCCTTGCGCATGCAGGGCGTGATCATCGCCTACATGCTCACCGTTGCCTTGCTGATCCCTGCCTCAGGCTGGATCGCAGACCGTTTCGGCACCAAGAAAATCTTCTTCGGCGCGATCCTGTTGTTCAGCCTCGGCTCGTTGCTCTGCGCGCTGTCGAGCACCTTGAGCATGTTGATTGGCGCGCGGGTGATTCAGGGCCTGGGCGGTGCACTGATGTTGCCGGTCGGAAGGTTGGTGGTGCTGCGTGCGTACCCGCGCTCGGATCTGGTGCGAATCATGGGGTTCATCACCATCCCCGGATTGCTCGGTCCGTTGCTCGGCCCGACCATGGGCGGCTGGATGGTGGAGTACCTGAGCTGGCACTGGATCTTTCTGATCAACCTGCCGGTCGGCGCTGTCGGTTGCTACGCCGTGTGGAAATTCATCCCTGACCTGCGCGGCACTGAACGCACCCGCTTCGATAGCCTGGGCTTTTTACTGTTCGGCGCGGCGATGGTGTTGATCACCATCGCCATGGAAGGTCTCGGCGAATTGCACCTGCCGCACTTGCGCGTGATGTTACTGCTGTTCGGCGGCATGGCCTGTCTGGCGGCGTACTGGTTGCGGGCGGGGCACATTGATAACCCGCTGTTCGCGCCGTCACTGTTCAAAACCCGGACGTTTGCCGTGGGCATCCTCGGCAACCTGTTCGCCCGCCTGGGCAGCGGCGCCCTGCCGTTTCTCGTTCCATTGCTGCTGCAAGTGGCGCTGGGTTACTCGCCGTCCCAGGCCGGGATGAGCATGCTGCCGCTAGCGGCGGCTGCGATGGCCGCCAAGTCGGTGGCGCGACCACTGATCGAGCGCTTGGGCTATCGCATCGTGCTCACCGGTAATACGGTGGCGCTGGGGTTGATGCTGGCGAGCATGGGCCTGGTTGGCGAGCAAACGCCGTACTGGCTGCTGCTGGTGATGCTATCGATTCTTGGGGCGATCAACTCCTTGCAGTTCACCGCAATGAACACCGTAACCCTGATCGACCTCGACGACGCCAGCGCCAGTAGCGGCAACAGCCTGCTGTCGGTGGTCGCGCAATTGTCCTTGAGCCTTGGCGTTGCCTGTGCCGGCGCCTTGCTCGGCGGGTTCACCGCAGAAGTCGGCAACGATGGGGTGGACACGGTGTTGGGCGCGTTCCAGCTGACCTTTGTAACGGTCGGAATCATGGCGATGCTGGCTGCAACCATCTTCTCCCAGCTCTCAAGGGAAGACGGACGGCGCGTCAAGCGTCCGGAAGAGCACATAGAGCCTTAGGGCGAATGCCCCCCGGACTGGTACACTGCGCGACATTTTGTTTTGCAGGCCAGTCCCGTGACCACCATCGCCACCGCTTTTAATACTTTGCCGCTGTCCGCCGCCATGCTGGCTAACCTCGACTCCCTCGGTTATGCCCAGATGACGCCGATCCAGGCGCAAAGCTTGCCGGTGATCCTCAAGGGGATGGACTTGATCGCCCAGGCCAAGACCGGCAGCGGCAAGACCGCCGCCTTCGGTATCGGCTTGCTGAACCCGATCAATCCGCGCTTCTTCGGCTGCCAGGCGCTGGTCATTTGCCCGACACGCGAGTTGGCCGACCAAGTCGCCAAGGAAATCCGTCGTCTGGCCCGCGCCGAAGACAACATCAAGGTTCTGACCCTGTGCGGCGGCGTGTCCTTCGGCCCGCAGATCGGCTCTTTGGAGCATGGCGCGCACATCATCGTCGGCACCCCGGGTCGTATTCAGCAACACCTGCGCAAGGGTTCGCTGATTCTCCATGGCCTGAATACCCTGATCCTCGACGAAGCCGACCGCATGCTCGACATGGGCTTCTACGATTCCATCGAAGAAATCATCGCCCAGTGCCCGGAGCGTCGCCAGACCCTGCTGTTCTCCGCCACGTACCCGGTGGGCATCAAGCAGTTGGCGTCGAAATTCATGCGCACCCCTCAGATCGTGAAGGCTGAGGCGTTCCACGACGACACGCAGATCGAGCAGCGGTTCTACGAGATTTCCCCGGAAGAGCGCATGGACGCCGTGATCAAAGTCCTCGCGCATCATCGTCCGGCCTCCTGTGTAGCCTTCTGCTTCACCAAGCAGCAGGTTCAGGAAACCGTCGATCACCTGACCTCCAAAGGCATCTGCGCCGTAGGCCTGCACGGCGATCTGGAACAGCGTGATCGTGATCAGGTATTGGCCATGTTCGCCAACCGCAGCACCTCGGTGCTGGTTGCCACCGACGTCGCCGCTCGCGGCCTGGACATCGATGCGCTGGACATGGTGATCAACGTCGAACTGGCTCGTGACTCAGAAATCCACATCCACCGTGTTGGCCGTACGGGCCGCGCCGGTGAGAAAGGCATTGCGATCAGCCTGGTCGCACCGTCCGAAGCGCACCGCGCCCAAGCCATCGAGCTACTGCAGAAGTCGCCGTTGAGCTGGGATCAGTTGGACAACCTCAAATCCCAAGGCGGCGCACCGCTGCTGCCGGTGATGAGCACGCTGGTCATCGGCGCCGGCCGTAAAGACAAGGTGCGTCCGGGCGACATTCTTGGCGCATTGACCGGTGATGCCGGCATTCCGGGCGCTCAGGTTGGCAAGATCGCGATTTTCGACTTCCAGGCCTATGTCGCTGTGGAACGCGGGATCGCCAAGCAAGCCTTGCAGCGTCTGAACGACGGCAAGATCAAAGGCCGTTCGCTGCGCGTTCGCATCCTGTAAAACCGACACCGCTCCTACAGGGGGTGGGTCAGCGTTGAGATTTGTGAGGACACCGTTTTGCGCTCTACCGAAGTCGTGATCATTGGCGCTGGCGCCGCAGGTTTGATGTGTGCGCTGGCTGCCGCCGGGCGCGGGCGCAAGGTAATGTTGCTCGACCATGCCAACAAGGCCGGCAAGAAAATCCTGATGTCGGGTGGTGGACGCTGTAATTTCACCAACATGTACACCGAACCTGGCAACTTCCTCTCGCAGAACGAGCATTTCTGCAAATCCGCCCTGGCGCGCTACACCCAGTGGGATTTCATCGGCATGGTCGCCAAACACGGCGTGCCGTACCACGAGAAAAAACTCGGCCAGCTGTTCTGCGATAACAAATCCAGCGACATCCTCGACATGCTGCTCAACGAGTGCGATCAGGTCGGCGTCAGCCTGCACCTGGACACCTCGATCCAGCACATCGAGAAAATGGAAAACGGCTATCTGTTGCAAACCACCCTCGACCAGATCACCTGCGAATCCCTGGTGATCGCCACGGGCGGCTTGTCGATCCCGACGTTGGGTGCGACCGGTTTCGGTTATCAAGTGGCCAAACAGTTCGGCCACGACTTGCTGCCGACCCGCGCCGGGCTGGTGCCGTTCACCATCACCGATCAGCTCAAAGAGCTTTGCACCGAGCTGTCCGGTACGTCGGTGGATTGCCTGGTGAGCTGCAACGACCAGAGTTTCCGCGAGAATATCCTGTTCACTCACCGCGGCCTCAGTGGTCCGGCGATTTTGCAGGTTTCATCGTTCTGGGAATCCGGCGATGCGGTGGAGATCAACCTCATGCCGGACCACGACGTTCCGAGCTGGCTGCAACAGCAGCAAGTCGAACGTCCGAACAGCGAGCTGAAAACCCTGCTGGGGGAAATCTTCACCAAGAAGATGGCCAACCTGCTGGCAGACAACTGGTTCGCCTCCAAACCGATGAAGCAGTACACCCACGCAGAAATTGCCGACATCGCCGAAAAACTGGCGAGCTGGAAAGTGGTTCCGGCCGGCACTGAAGGTTATCGCACCGCTGAAGTGACATTGGGCGGCGTCGACACCCACGAGGTGTCGTCCAAGACCATGGAATCGCTGAAAAGCCCCGGCCTGTATTTCATCGGCGAAGTGCTCGACGTCACCGGGCATCTGGGCGGCTTCAACTTCCAGTGGGCCTGGGCCTCCGGCTACGCCGCCGCGCAATTCGTCTGATCACCAGGAAGGAACAGATTTTGCTGTCAGATGTGATCGGCGCCATTGCGTCGACGTCATTACTGGCTCAATTTAGCGTCATTGCCTCGGAAGGCCCTCGCACTTCATGTCATCGACCCCCTTTACTCAGTCTCTGCGTCGCCTCTGGGCGCTGGATAAATTCAGCTACAGCGTGCGGGTGTTCATCGCCCTGACCGGTAGCATGGCGTTGTGTTGGTACAAGGATGAAATGGGCCTGCTGATCCCGCTGTTCCTCGGGATCATTGCCAGCGCCCTGGCCGAGACCGACGACAGCTGGCAGGGCCGCCTTAACGCACTGGCGGTGACGCTGGTGTGTTTCAGCGTCGCCGCCCTCTCCGTCGAACTGCTCTTCCCCTACCCCGTTATTTTTATCATCGCGCTGGCCCTGGCCAGTTTCGGCCTGACCATGCTCGGCGCCTTGGGCGAACGCTACGGCGCGATTGCGTCGGCGACGTTGATTCTGTCGGTCTACACGATGATCGGCGTCGACCAGCGTGGCGGGGCGGTCACCGATTTCTGGCACGAGCCGGTGCTGCTGGTGACGGGTGCGGCCTGGTACGGTTTGCTCTCGGTGCTGTGGCAGGCGATGTTTTCCAATCAGCCGGTGCAGCAAAGCCTGGCGCGCTTGTTCCGTGAACTGGGTTTTTACCTGAAACTGAAATCGTCGCTGTTCGAGCCGATCCGGCAGATGGACGTGGAGGCGCGTCGACTGGAACTGGCGCAGCAAAACGGTCGTGTCGTAGCAGCACTGAACGCCGCCAAGGAAATCATCCTGCACCGGGTCGGCAACGGTCGACCGGGCTCGAAAGTCAGCCGTTACCTGAAGCTGTACTTCCTCGCTCAGGACATCCACGAGCGCGCCAGCTCCTCGCACTACCCTTATAACGCCCTCGCCGATGCCTTCTTTCACAGCGACGTGATGTTCCGCTGCCAGCGCCTGCTGCGCCAGCAAGGCAAGGCCTGCCGAGCGCTGGCCGAGTCGATTCAGATGCGTCAGCCGTTCATCTATGACGCCAGCTTCGCCGAAGCCCTGGGCGACCTGCACGCCGCCCTCGAACACCTGCGCATTCAAAGCAATCCGGCGTGGCGCGGATTGCTGCGTTCGTTGCGGGCACTGGCGGCCAACCTCGGCACACTCGATCGTTTGCTCAGCGACGCCAGCAACCCCGATGCCCTGGCGGACGCCACTGACAGCAGCCTGCTCGACCGTTCGCCCCGTAGCCTCAAAGATGTGTGGATTCGGTTACGCACGCAGCTGACACCGACGTCATTGCTGTTTCGTCACGCACTGCGCTTGCCCTTGGCCTTGAGTATCGGCTACGCGATGGTGCATTTGATCCACCCGTCTCAGGGTTACTGGATCATCCTCACCACGCTGTTTGTCTGCCAGCCAAACTACGGCGCCACTCGCCGCAAACTCGGCCAGCGGATCATCGGCACCGCCATCGGCCTGACCGTGGCCTGGGCGCTGTTCGATCTGTTTCCCAATCCCTTGGTCCAATCGTGCTTCGCAATCGCCGCCGGGGTGGTGTTCTTTATCAACCGCACCACCCGCTACACCTTGGCGACAGCCGCGATCACCTTGATGGTGCTCTTCTGCTTCAACCAGGTCGGGGATGGTTACGGGCTGTTCCTGCCGCGGTTGTTCGATACCTTGCTCGGCAGCCTGATCGCCGGGCTGGCGGTGTTCCTGTTTCTGCCGGATTGGCAGGGCCGACGCCTGAACAAAGTGCTGGCCAACACCCTGACGTGCAACAGCATTTACCTGCGCCAGATCATGCAGCAATACGCCGCCGGCAAACGCGATGACCTGGCGTATCGCCTGGCTCGACGCAATGCGCACAACGCTGACGCGGCACTGTCGACGACGCTCGCCAACATGCTGATGGAACCGGGGCACTTCCGTAAGGAGGCGGATGTCGGGTTCCGTTTCCTGGTGCTGTCGCACACCTTGCTCAGTTATTTGTCCGGACTGGGCGCACACCGGGAAACCCAGCTACCCCCCGACGTGCGCGAGCATTTGATCGACGGTGCCGGCGTGAGACTGGCCGCCAGCATCGATGAAATTGCCCAAGGCCTGGCGAGCAAACTGCCGATTTCGATTCAAAGCGATGAGGAAGAGGCACTGGCCAATACGCTTGAACAGATGCCGGACGAAATCGATGAAGGCCAACGGCTGGTGCAGACACAGTTGGCGTTGATCTGCCGCCAGCTTGGGCCATTGCGGACGCTGGCAGCGCACCTCATCAAGGAAACGAGCGAGGATTGAAACGGGCCCGGCGCTTACATTCCGTGCTGTTTCATCAACCGCTGATAACTGCCATCCACTTTCATCGCCGCGATCTCGCGGTCGAAACCGGCGACAATCTGTTCATGCCTGGGATTCTTCAGGCTGACCAGAATGTGCAGGCTGTTCTCGCTCAATGGCTTGGGCAAAAACTCCACGGCATTGCGCACCTTGGTGGATTCCCGGGCCAGGTAGTAACGCGCGACGTATTCGTCTTCCAGCGTCAATTTGACCCGGGCGGCGGCGACCATGCGCACAGCCATGGAAAAGCTGTGCACCGGGACTTTCTGCAACGACACGTCGTCATCGAACGCTGGCGAATAGGCGTAGCCGCGCACCACCGCTATCGGGTAGGCATGCAGTTGTTGCAGGTTGCTGTATTCGATCGGTGTGTCTTTGCGCTTGAGAAAACGCACCCGGTTGAGCAGGTATTCGCCGGAAAACCGGCCAAGTTTCGTACGATCGTCGGTGTACCAGGCGTTGACCAACACGTCGTATCGACCGTCGCCAACCCCCTGCAGGGCCCGCGCCCAAGGCACTTGTTCAAAGTCGCTGGCATAACCGGCCCGTGCCAGCGC
This sequence comes from Pseudomonas sp. Ma2-10, assembly GCF_054330215.1. NCBI lineage: Bacteria > Pseudomonadati > Pseudomonadota > Gammaproteobacteria > Pseudomonadales > Pseudomonadaceae > Pseudomonas > Pseudomonas sp. Ma2-10. Next base: position 162,336 of record NZ_JBTEYL010000002.1, read on the forward strand.
GGTGCTGACGATGTCCGTGGCCAACCCACCGTTGACCAGCGTGGCGTCGGTAAAGGGTGGCCAGACATCGGCTACCAATCGCAGTTTTTGCGCTGCCGCGCCTTGGGTCAGCAACAGCAATCCAATCAAAGCAAAGGCTCGATGCAATCGTGGCATGCTAGAAAATCCTTAGCGGGCTGGACGCCCGACGTGTTTTCAGCCAAAAATCCAAGGCCCCCGTACTGGCAAACCCAGGCCCTAACATCAGCTCACCGAAGCCACTGCCCAGCGCTTCATCTCAGATTACACAAACAAGACAAAGCCGCACGAAATGAATGATGGCATTTTGGCCTTTGTCACAGATTTCTCTGCCTTAAAGACATCTTTCGTCTGGGCGCTTAGTATCGGAACGACGACGTTCAAGGAGTGTGAAGATGACAATCGATTGGGTCTGCAAACACCACAGCGATCTGGGCAAAGAGCAGCTGTACGCCATTCTGCAGCTACGTGCAGAGGTGTTTGTCGTTGAGCAGAAATGCGTCTATCAGGACGTCGATGGCCAGGACCTGGAAGGTGACACCTGCCATTTAATGGCTTGGGACGGGGATCGGCTGGTGGCGTACCTGCGATTGCTCGACCCGGAGTCACAGGGTGGCGACGTGGTCTTCGGGCGGGTGATCATTGCCCCTCAAGCGCGCGGTACAGGGCTTGGGCATGAATTGATGGCGCGGGCGTTGAAACAGGCTGAAAAACGCTGGCCTGAAGTATCAATCTATCTCTCGGCCCAAGCGCATTTACAGGGGTATTACGGGCGATACGGGTTTGTCGTGGCAGGCGAGGCATTTCTCGAGGATGACATTGCGCATATCGGGATGCGCCGTCCGTAACGATCAATCCCACGCTCTGCGTGGGATTGATCGGGGTGCTCATTCAGGGATATTCCAGCACCGCTTTGATCTGCCGAAGATTGCGCTCGATCCACCCCCGATCTATCGCCCCCCATTCGCGAATCCGATAGCGTCCGGCATGATTGCGCGCACCGTCTTCCTGCTCGAACTCGCAAACAATGTCCAGATCCGCCAATGCCGCGATGGTGTCCTGAGCCGTGCGCCGGGGCATGCCGGTCACTTCGGTCAGCGCCGGGACGCTGCTGGCCAACCCGCTATCAATCAGGTACGCCACGTACAACCGACGATAGAAGCTGCTCTTGGTCTTGCTTACGTCCATCCACCCACTCCTTGTTGCGCGTTCTTGATCTGTTGATCGACTACTGCATATCCCGCCACGTCAGGTACACCCGTACATCGAACTCCACCTGGTGATACCCCGGCAGCATGTGTTCGCAAAGCTTGTAGAACGCCTTGTTGTGATCTGACTCTTTGAAGTGCGCCAGCTCATGCACCACGATCATTTTCAGAAACTCGGCAGGGGCATCCTTGAACAATGAAGCAACACGAATTTCTTTCTTGGCCTTGAGCTTTCCGCCCTGCACCCGGGATATCGCGGTGTGCAATCCGAGGGCACGGTGGGTCAGGTCCAGGCGGTTGTCGAACAACACCTTATCGATGGCCGGGGCGTTACGCAGGTATTCCTGCTTGAGGTCCAGCGTATAGGTGTACAACGCTTTGTCGCTCTGCACCCGATGTTTTTCCGGATAACGCTGGCCCAGGTAGTCGCCCAGCCGACCGTCGGCGATCAGCTGGCGCACTTGGTCCTGCAGTGCTGCAGGATAGGCCTGGAGGTATTTCAACGCGGTCATTGGGGCGGCAACACGATTCACGAAAAGGTCGCCAGTGTAACGAATTCAGCTGGTCAGCGTGTTCCAGTCGAACGGCCGCACAAAGTCGCCGACGCCCTCGGCCATCATCGGACGAGCGACCAGAAACCCTTGCACGTACTCGCAACCATTGGCTTGCAGCCACTGATATTGCGCAACGGTTTCCACCCCTTCGGCAATTACCAGCATCCCGTACTGCTTGCACAGTTCGATCACATTGCGCACCAGCGCCGCATCGCGTGAGGACTCCGGAAGCCGGGCAATCAAATGCCGGTCGAACTTGAGCGTGTTCAATTCCAGATCGCGCAAATGAGACAGCGAACACAGCCCGGAACCAAAGTCATCCAGGGCCACTCGCACCCCCAGGTTACGCAGCAGGCGCAGCTGTTTGCGGGTTTCCTCGGGGTTTTGCATCAAGGCCTCTTCAGTGACCTCGACTTCCAGATGGCGCGCCTGCAAACCATGGCGCTCCAGTACCTGGCGCAACTCAGTGACCAGATTGGGCATGCCGAATTGCGTACTGCTCAAACTGACACCCAGCACCAGGTCGTCGGCAAACAAGGTTTCCCAGGCTTTTCGCTGGCTCGCCCCTTGTTGATAGATCCAGCTGCCCAGGCGACTGATCAATCGCGCCTCTTCCAGCAATGGCAAAAACAGCCCCGGAGGTACATCACCGACGCTCGGGTGCTGCCAGCGGATCAGCGCTTCGAACCCGCGAATCTGCCCGCTGCCAATGGCCACCTGAGGTTGATACACCAAACTGAAATCACGGTTCTCGATCGCCGCGCGCACACTGTCTTCGAGCATCAGCCGCGAGCGCGCCCGGCCGTTCATTTCGTGATCGTAGAAACGATATTGCTGACGGCCGGCGCGCTTGGCTTCGTACATCGCGATGTCGGATGCGCGCATCAAGCCGTCGAGATTGGAACCGCAATCCGGGTACGTCGCAATGCCGATGCTGACGCCCAACGCGATATCCAGACCATCGACCTGCTGACAGATCGACACCCGCTCAATCAGCTTCTCGGCAATCTTGGCCGCTTGCTCGGGGAATTCCAGATCCAGCAACGCGGTGAACTCATCACCGCCCATGCGCGCCAGAATGTCGAAGGGCCGCAAACAGGCCTTCAACTGCTCCGACACCCAGCGCAGCACCCGGTCGCCGGCATCGTGACCGAGGGAATCATTAACCCGTTTGAAGCCGTCGAGGTCCAGATACAGCAGTACCCAGGCGGTCTCGGAGCGGTCGCCACGCAACAGCAGGTTTTCCGCCGTCTGGTAAAAACCGCGACGATTGAGCAACCCGGTCAATGGATCAGTGACCGCTTGGAACTCCAGTTGCTGATGCAGATGGTGCACCACCGACATGTCCAGCACCGTCACCACCATCGCATGCTGTTCACTGGGCAACGGTGCGCAGGACAGCGCCACGGGCACCTGCTGGCCAGGCGCCGTACGCAGCAATGCATCGTGCAGGCGCAGGGTTTCACCGCGCTTGTAACCGGCGACCAGTTCGGAGTCGGCCCAGATCGGGATGTGCGGTTTTTGCAGGAAATCCAGGAACTCTTTACCTTGCAGGTCTTGCACCGTGGCATTGAGCAGCCGCGACATCGCCGGATTGGCAAAGCGGATCAAACTATCCTCACCCACCACCAGGATGCCTTCGGCGGCATTGTCGAGCACCGAGGCATTAAACGCGCGCGCGACCTCCAGATCGTGACTCAGGCGCTGCAACGCACGGCGATTGCGCTGATGCTCGAGCAGCGCCTGGACCTTGGGCTTGAGAATTTGCGGGTCGAACGGTTTGAACAGGTAATCCACCGCGCCGCTGGCGTAGCCCTTGAGCACGGCGTCCTGGGACTGTTCGTTGGCGGAAAGGAAAATGATCGGCGTGAGGCGGGTTCGCTGGCTTCCGCGCATCAGGCGCGCCACTTCAAAACCGTCCATGCCCGGCATCTGCACATCCAGCAGCACCAGGTCGACATCGTGTTTGAGTAACAGACTGAGTGCCTCGAAGCCCGAGGCGGCGGTCATGACCTGCCAGTCCTGGCGCTGCAACAACGCGCGCATGCTGATCAGGTTTTCAGGGTAATCATCGACGATTAAAAGAATTGAACTGCCTTCAGCTGGCGTGGGTTGAGCGCATTCCATGCTGCTTCTCTTATGCGGGGCGTCAGGCCGGTTTCTCGTGAAAACCGGACAAATACTGAGCCTTCACTCTAGACCGGGTTCCGCAAAAGCAGAAGCTATCAGTACGCCATCATTTAACCAAAGCGTCCATTTACCGACTAACGGTCGGCGGCGCAGCCCCCTAAAACCGGGAAAGATGGCATTTCGACAGGATGTTGGCGTCAACCATCTGCCAGACGGGCATTAACAAATACCCCTTCGGCGCTTATAAAGGCCGCCCTCCAAGGTGCGTGCTAGAGCTTCTGGCATGTGCGTGCAGTAAAAAATCCGTGGAAGCTTTTGTCTATGATCGATCTCGCAACCTGGAACCTCAGCGTTCCCGTCGGCAATCCGCCGTACACCGTTGATACATCAAAACTGGTGGATGGCTTCAAGGACCAATACTTCCACTCCGACACCGGCACCTTGTTTTTCTGGGCCCCGGTCACCGGATCGAAAACTGAAAACGCAAAGTATCCACGCACCGAACTTCGCGAAACCTACAGCAATGGCACCCTGAAAAACTGGCTCTACCCGGACGCCGACAATACCTTGCGCGCCACCCTGGCGGTGAATCAGGTACCGAGTTCGGGGAAGATCGTTATTGGTCAAATCCACGCCTATGAAAGCCACAAACCCATGGTGAAGCTCGAGTATCAGTACAAGACCAGCACTCAAACGGGCAACATCGTCGCCAAGGTTCGTATGCGCCCTGAAGACGGTGAAGGGCGGGTGATCACCATTGCGACCGGGGTGAAACTGGATCGAGAGTTTTCCTACCTCATCCACCTGAGCCCGGGCGGAGCGCTGGGCATCAGTGCGGCGGGCTACCAGTGGGACACCGCCATCAGCAAGACCTGGCGCGTCAAGCCGCTGTACTTCAAGGCCGGGGTATATGTGCAGGACCACACCGGCTACACCAGCGAAGGCGGGAAAGTGACGTTCAGCAAGCTGGATATTGATCACGATAAATAATCCCCCTCACCCCAGATCGGGACGCTCCCCAGAACAACTCGATTTCTGTAGCCGCTGCCGAGCCTGCGAGGCTGGCGCACCAATAAAAAAACCCGCATCGCTGCGGGTTTTTTAATACCGGTAAAAACGCTGAAGGCTTAGTTGACCTTAGCGTTCAACTCACCTTTCAGGTAACGCTGATACATCGCTTCCAACGAGATCGGCTTGATCTTCGAAGCATTGCCCGCCGTGCCAAACGCTTCATAACGTGCGATACACACATCACGCATGGCAGTAACAGTCGCGCCGAAGAATTTACGCGGATCAAACTCGCTCGGGTTGGTGGCCATCAGGCGACGCATCGCACCGGTGGACGCCAGACGCAGGTCGGTGTCGATGTTGACCTTGCGCACGCCGTGCTTGATGCCTTCGACGATTTCTTCAACCGGTACGCCGTAGGTTTCTTTGATGTCGCCGCCGTACTGGTTGATGATCGCCAGCCAGTCTTGCGGAACCGAAGACGAGCCGTGCATCACCAGGTGGGTGTTCGGGATGCGTTTGTGGATTTCTTTGATGCGGTCGATGGCCAGCACGTCGCCGGTAGGCGGCTTGGTGAACTTGTACGCGCCGTGACTGGTGCCGATGGCGATGGCCAGGGCGTCGACCTGAGTGCGCTTGACGAAGTCAGCGGCTTCTTCCGGGTCGGTCAGCATTTGGCTGTGATCCAGAACGCCTTCAGCGCCGATGCCGTCTTCTTCACCGGCCATGCCGGTTTCCAGCGAACCCAGGCAGCCCAGCTCGCCTTCTACCGATACGCCGCAGGCGTGAGCCAGGGCTACAGTTTGTTGGGTGACGCGGATGTTGTAGTCATAGTCGGTCGGGGTCTTGCCATCTTCGCCCAGGGAACCGTCCATCATCACCGAGCTGAAGCCCAGTTGGATGGAGCGCTGGCAGACGTCAGGGCTGGTGCCATGGTCCTGGTGCATGCACACCGGGATGTGCGGGAATTCTTCGATTGCTGCCAGGATCAGGTGACGCAGGAATGGTGCGCCGGCGTATTTGCGAGCACCGGCCGAGGCCTGGACAATCACCGGGGAGTCAGTCTTGTCAGCGGCTTCCATGATGGCGCGCATCTGCTCAAGGTTGTTTACGTTGAAGGCTGGAACGCCGTAGCCGAACTCGGCTGCGTGGTCCAGCATCTGGCGCATGCTGATAAGTGCCATTGTGTGTGTCTCTCCCGGTTGAGGGTCGTTAATCGTGCCAGCCTGCCGTAGCGGCGGCTATTCAAGTTATTGCAGATCGGGGGTTAGCCCTGTCTGCCAATTCGGTATTGCCTCAATCTTGCGGCGTTACTGCGCAGTGCAACCGCGGCCGATCAAATCATTGGTGGCGACCCAGTACACCAGGCCTTGCTCACCTTTTATGTGAAACGCCAGCACGTCGTTGCTGTACAGCGAACCTTCGGCGCCCGGCTCATGCTTCAAGCGGTAGACCTGATCGGCACCGCCCAGGCGAACGTCGACTTCCTTGCGGCTTTCTTCGGTGTAGCGCCAGAGCACTCTGGCCTGACTGTCGCAGGTCCAGGTGGTCCAGCTGTCCGTCGACTCGGCAGGCTTGAACAGGTTCAAATTAGCGCAACCTGCCAGTAGAGCGAGCGCCGCAACGGCGATAAAACCTTTCATCCATGTTCCTCGACTGACGACGCACGCCGCCAGCCCTGAGTAAAGTGTCAGACCCGTCAAGGGCAACCATGTTCCTTGGCCGGGGTCTGTGTCTCATATTTGTCCAGGCCATCAGGCCCTGAACGCTTGTTGATCACCGGGTTGGTTTCGGCCTGCCAGTCGGCCTGGTAGCAGCCTTTGTCCTGCTCAGGCGTCTCGGGCACCTTCGGAGCTTTCGGGTGACTCCCGCACGCAGCCAACGCCCCCGCGACAATCAACAACGCTAACGTTTTGACCATTTGAACACTCCTTTTTCTGGTCAAATGGGCGGCCTCAGGCCTTGGCCCGGCTTTCCAGGACTTCAACGGCCGGCAGCACCTTGCCTTCGACGAACTCGAGGAACGCGCCGCCACCGGTAGAAATGTAGGAGATCTGATCGGCAACGCCATATTTATCGATGGCGGCCAGGGTGTCGCCGCCGCCAGCGATGGAGAATGCCGAACTTTCTGCGATGGCCTGGGCCAGCACCTTGGTGCCGTTACCGAACTGATCGAATTCGAACACGCCCACCGGGCCGTTCCACAAGATAGTCTTGGACGACTTCAGCAACTCGGCGAAATTCGCCGCAGTCTGTGGGCCGATGTCCAGAATCATGTCGTCTGCGGCCACATCAGCGATCAGCTTCACGGTAGCGGTGGCGCTTTCAGCGAACGCCTTGGCAACCACCACGTCGACCGGCAACGGCACGCTGACCTTGGCGGCAATGGCGCGAGCCGTGTCCAGCAGGTCCGGCTCGTACAGGGACTTGCCGACCGGGTGACCGGCAGCGGCCAGGAAGGTGTTGGCAATGCCGCCGCCGACGATCAACTGGTTGCAGATCTGGCTCAAGCTGTTGAGGACCTCAAGTTTGGTCGAGACCTTGGAGCCGGCAACAATCGCCGCCATAGGCTGGGCCGGGGCGCCGAGGGCTTTGCCCAGCGCGTCCAGCTCGGCAGCCAGCAACGGGCCAGCGGCAGCAACGTTGGCAAATTTGGCCACGCCATGGGTCGAGCCCTCGGCGCGGTGAGCGGTGCCGAAGGCGTCCATCACGAACACGTCGCACAGCGCGGCGTATTGCTGGGCCAGTTCGTCAGCGTTCTTTTTCTCGCCCTTGTTAAAGCGCACGTTTTCGAACAGCACGATGTCGCCGGCCTTCACGTCAACGCCGTTCAGGTAATCGGCCACCAGCGGCACTTCGCGGCCCAGAGCCTTGCTCAGGTAGTCAGCGACTGGCTTGAGGCTGTTCTCGGCCGAGAACTCGCCTTCGGTCGGACGGCCAAGGTGCGAGCAGACCATCACGGCCGCGCCTTTTTCCAGGGCCAGCTTGATGGTCGGCAGCGAGGCCAGGATTCGCGCATCGCTGGTGACAACACCGTCCTTGACTGGGACGTTGAGGTCTTCGCGGATCAATACGCGCTTACCTTGCAGATCGAGGTCGGTCATCTTCAACACGGTCATGGGTCGCATTTCCTACTGTTTTGGAGAGCAGTGTTTTGGAGAGCCAGCTGTTTGCAGATAGTGCTCTGCAACGTCCAGCATTCGGTTGGCAAACCCCCATTCGTTGTCGAACCAGGCCAGGATGTTCACCAGCCGTGGGCCGGAAACTCGCGTCTGACTGGCATCGACGATGGCCGAATGTGGGTCATGGTTGAAATCACAACTGGCGTGAGGCAACTCGGTGTAGGCCAGAAGGCCTTTGAGCGGGCCAGTGGTGGCGGCCTCGCGAAGTATCCGGTTGACCTCGGTGGCGTCGGTGTCGCTCACGGTCTGCATTGTAATGTCGAGGCAAGACACATTGACCGTCGGCACCCGCACGGCTTTGGCCTGAATTCTCCCGGCAAGTTCCGGCAACAGCCGTTCGATGCCTCGTGCCAGACCCGTGGACACCGGAATCACCGACTGAAACGCCGAACGGGTACGGCGCAAGTCTTCGTGATGATAGGCGTCGATCACCGGCTGATCGTTCATCGCCGAGTGAATGGTGGTGATCGACACGTATTCCAGACCAATGGCCTGATCCAGCAGGCGCAACAGCGGCACACCGCAGTTGGTGGTACAGGACGCGTTGGACACCAGCAACTCATCGCCGGTCAGGCAATCCTGGTTCACACCGTAGACGATGGTGGCGTCGACATCCGCTTCGCTGGCCATCGGCTGGGAAAACAGCACGCGCGGCGCACCGGCGTCGAGGAAACGCTGTCCGTCTTCCCGGGTGTGGTAAGCGCCGGAGCACTCCAGCACCAGATCGACGCCCAGCGACGCCCAATCGATGCCTTCGGGGGTGGCACTGCGCAGGACTTTCACGCAGTCGCCATTAATATGCAGACAATCGCCGTCGACCTTCACTTCGCCGGGAAAACGCCCGTGAGTGGAGTCGAAGCGTGTCAGGTATTCGATGCTGGCCATGTCCGCCAGATCGTTGATCGCAACAATTTCAAACCCGGCCTTGTCGCCTCGCTCAAACAACGCACGTAAGACGCAACGACCAATCCGGCCGTAGCCGTTGAGTGCAACTTTGTAAGGACGCGGTTGAGGCATGGGGTTCTCGATTACTGTGATGAATCCGTCATTGCAGCGTTGTCTGAGCCACCGCTTTCGCGAGCAGGCTCGCGAAGACGGTGGTTCAGACGCCGCGTCTCTGGATCAGTCTTCCAGCAGTTCTTCAGCCTGTCCCAGGATGTTTTCCAGGGTGAAGCCAAACTCTTCGAACAAGGCAGGCGCAGGCGCCGACTCGCCGTAGGTGGTCATGCCGATCACGCGGCCTTCCAGGCCCACGTACTTGTACCAATAGTCCGCGTGCGCGGCTTCGATGGCGATACGGGCACTGACCTGCAACGGCAGAACTGCTTGCTTGTAGCCGGCGTCCTGAGCATCGAACACGCTGGTGCAAGGCATCGAAACAACACGTACTTTGCGACCTTGTTCGGTCAGCTTGTCGTAGGCCTGAACCGCCAGACCGACTTCCGAACCGGTGGAGATCAGGATCAACTCAGGCTCGCCGTCGCAGTCCTTCAACACGTAACCGCCACGGGCGATGTCGGCGATCTGGAGCGCATTACGGGTTTGGTGCTGCAGGTTCTGACGCGAAAAAATCAGCGCCGAAGGGCCGTCCTTGCGTTCCAGAGCCAGTTTCCAGCACACCGCCGATTCAACAGCATCGGCTGGGCGCCAAGTGTCGAGGTTCGGCGTGCTGCGCAAGCTGGTCAGTTGCTCGATCGGCTGGTGAGTCGGGCCATCTTCGCCCAGACCGATGGAGTCGTGGGTGTAGACGAACACGACACGCTGCTTCATCAGCGAGGCCATGCGCACGGCGTTGCGGGCATATTCCATGAACATCAAGAAGGTCGCGCCGTAAGGCACCAGACCGCCATGCAAGGCCACGCCATTCATGATCGCGCTCATGCCGAACTCGCGAACACCGTAGTACATGTAGTTGCCGCTGGCGTCTTCAGCGGTGACGCCTTTGCAACCTTTCCACAGGGTCAGGTTGGAACCGGCCAGGTCAGCAGAGCCGCCCAGCAGTTCAGGCAACAGCGGGCCGTAGGCATTCAGTGCATTCTGGCTGGCTTTACGGCTGGCGATGGTTTCGCCCTTGGCGGCGACTTCAGCAATATAAGCAGAGGCTTTTTCAGCGAAGTCTTCCGGCAGTTCGCCGCTCAGACGACGAATCAGCTCGTTGGCCAACTCAGGGAAAGCAGCAGAATAGGCAGCGAAACGCTGATCCCATTCGGCTTCAGCCGCGCGGCCGGCTTCCTTGGCGTCCCATTCAGCGTAGATGTCGGCCGGGATTTCGAACGGGCCGTAGTTCCATTTCAGCGCTGCACGGGTCAGCGCGATCTCCGCGTCACCCAATGGGGCGCCGTGGCAATCTTCTTTACCTTGCTTGTTCGGCGAACCGAAACCGATGGTGGTCTTGCAGCAGATCAGGGTGGGCTGATCGCTTTTTCGCGCCGTCTCGATCGCGGTCTTGATTTCTTCCGGGTCGTGACCGTCGACGTTGCGGATAACCTGCCAGTTGTAGGCTTCAAAACGCTTCGGTGTGTCGTCGGTGAACCAGCCTTCGACTTCGCCGTCGATGGAGATGCCGTTGTCATCGTAGAAGGCGATCAGTTTACCCAGGCCCAACGTACCGGCGAGCGAGCCGACTTCGTGGGAAATACCTTCCATCATGCAGCCATCACCCAGGAACACATAGGTGTGGTGGTCGACAACGTTGTGGCCCGGACGGTTGAACTGCGCCGCCAGGACTTTCTCTGCCAGGGCGAAACCCACCGCGTTGGCCAGGCCCTGGCCCAGTGGACCGGTAGTGGTTTCAACGCCTGGGGTGTAGCCCAGTTCCGGGTGACCCGGGGTGCGGCTGTGCAGTTGGCGGAAATTCTTCAGGTCATCGATCGACAGGTCATAGCCGGTCAGGTGCAGCAGCGAGTAGATCAACATCGAGCCGTGACCGTTGGACAGCACGAAGCGGTCACGGTCGGCGAACGATGGATTGCTCGGGTTGTGCTTCAGGTAGTCACGCCAAAGTACTTCGGCGATATCCGCCATACCCATAGGGGCACCGGGATGGCCGCTGTTGGCTTTTTGCACGGCATCCATGCTGAGGGCACGAATGGCGTTGGCACGCTCACGACGGCTGGGCATCGCTGTTCTCCTGCGGGTATTGAATCGAGAGTGAATAAAACGAAACGGAAAAAAGGCGAGCATTTTCCCTCACCCACCCGCCTCGGGGCAATGACAGATAGTCATCTGAAGGCGTTTTTCCGGTGGATAAAGTCGCATTTGCCTGATGAAACCTTTCCGCTGACGATTTGTAGAGTGACCCTCCCCCCGAGAAGTGCCATCTATCGAGCAATATCAAAACTTTTTGATATTGCTCTTGCGGTGCTTTCTGACCGTCACTAGACTGCTGGCCTTATGAATTTACGTGTGCCTTCCATTCGACATGACCCATGCGATGAGCTGGCGGCCCTGTGCAAGGCCGGCGGCGATCCGCTGCGGCTGAATGTATTGCGCGCGCTGGCCAATGATTCGTTTGGCGTACTGGAGCTGGCGCAGATCTTTGGCATTGGCCAGTCCGGCATGAGTCATCACCTCAAGGTATTGGCCCAGGCCGATCTGGTGGCGACGCGCCGTGAAGGCAACGCGATTTTCTACCGTCGCGCCCTGCCCCACACCGACCTGCCGGGCGGCAAACTGCACGCAGCCTTGCTGGAAGAAGTGGACAACCTGACCTTGCCTGCCGAGGTGCAGTCGCGGATCGCGCAGGTCCATGGGCAACGAGCGGCGGCCAGCCAGGACTTCTTCTCACGGGTCGCGGAGAAATTTCGCGCCCAGCAAGACTTGATCGCGGGGCTGCCGCAATACCGCGAAAGCGTGGTGGCATTGCTCGACAAGCTGAGTTTCAGCGAAGGTGCCACGGCCATCGAAGTCGGCCCCGGCGACGGCGCATTTTTGCCGGAACTGGCGCGCCGCTTCACCCAGGTCACGGCGCTGGACAACAGCCCGGCGATGCTCGAACTGGCGCGCCAGGTTTGTGAACGTGAAACGCTGGCTAACGTCAGCCTGCAACTGGCCGATGCATTGAACGGTGTCCGCCTCAAGGCTGACTGCGTTGTACTGAACATGGTGCTGCACCATTTCGCCGCGCCGGCCGAAGCACTCAAGCACATGGCCGACTTGCTGCAACCGAGCGGTAGCCTGCTCGTGACAGAGTTATGTAGCCACAACCAGAGTTGGGCCAGGGAGGCCTGCGGTGATCTATGGTTGGGGTTTGAACAGGACGATTTGGCCCGTTGGGCCACCGCTGCGGGACTCGTTCCCGGGGAAAGTCTCTATGTAGGCTTACGTAATGGTTTCCAGATCCAGGTCCGCCATTTTCAGCGACCGGCTGGCGACACTCACCATCGGTAAATTCAGGAAAAAATCGAGATGAGCGAATACTCCCTCTTCACCTCCGAGTCCGTGTCCGAAGGGCATCCGGACAAAATCGCCGACCAGATTTCCGATGCGGTGCTGGACGCCATCATTGCTGAAGACAAATTCGCCCGTGTAGCGGTCGAGACACTGGTAAAAACCGGCGTTGCAATCATCGCAGGTGAAGTCACCACGTCGGCCTGGGTCGACCTGGAAGAGATCGTGCGTAACGTGATTCTGGACATCGGCTACAACAGCTCCGATGTCGGCTTCGACGGCGCCACTTGCGGCGTGATGAACATCATTGGCAAGCAGTCCCCGGACATCAACCAGGGTGTCGACCGTGCCAAGCCTGAAGATCAAGGCGCCGGCGATCAGGGTCTGATGTTCGGCTATGCCAGCAACGAAACCGACGTGCTGATGCCAGCACCGATCACCTTCTCGCACCAGTTGGTCCAGCGTCAGGCCGAAACCCGCAAATCCGGCCTGCTGCCTTGGCTGCGCCCGGATGCCAAGTCGCAAGTGACTTGCCGTTACGAAGGCGGCAAGGTTGTCGGTATCGACGCCGTTGTACTGTCGACTCAGCACAACCCTGAAGTGTCCTACAAGGACTTGCGCGAAGGCGTGATGGAGCTGATCGTCAAGCACGTACTGCCTGCCGAACTGCTGACCAAAGACACCCAGTTCCACATCAACCCGACTGGCCAGTTCATCATCGGTGGCCCGGTAGGCGACTGCGGCCTGACCGGTCGCAAGATCATCGTTGACAGCTACGGCGGCATGGCCCGTCACGGCGGCGGTGCGTTCTCCGGGAAAGATCCATCGAAGGTTGACCGTTCGGCCGCCTACGCGGGTCGTTACGTGGCCAAGAACATCGTGGCGGCCGGCCTGGCCGAGCGTTGCGAGATCCAGGTTTCCTACGCCATCGGTGTTGCTCAGCCAACGTCGATCTCGTTGAACACCTTCGGCACCGGCAAAATCAGCGACGACAAAATCGCCAAACTGGTTCGCGAAGTATTCGACCTGCGTCCATACGCAATCACCACCATGCTCGACCTGCTGCACCCGATGTACCAGGAAACCGCTGCATACGGCCACTTCGGTCGTACGCCGGAAACCAAGACTGTGGGCGAAGACACTTTCACCACCTTCACCTGGGAAAAGACCGACCGCGCCGATTCCTTGCGCGCGGCTGCCGGCCTGTAAGACTTCCCCGGCGGTACCAAAAGCCCTGCACGGCGCGCCGTGCGGGGCTTTTTATTGCCTGCTTTCCAGAGGCCGACACACGCTGAAAAACAGCGGGCCCTCTCATCCTGAAAATCCGTCCTAGCCTTCAAACATTCCACTTGGGCAAGGACGCTCACGATGCCGCTCCAACTGCGCGTGTTTTTCGGTTTTCTACTGATCCTTTTCTGTCTGAGCATCCAAGCTGACGAGTGCCCCGACTGGCCACCCGCACGCGCCCTGGACGAAATCACGTCACTGCAAAAACAAATCGACCTCTGGGACGACAGCTATCACCGGCGGGGCCGCTCACTGGTCGCCGATGAACTCTACGATCAATCCCGTGCACGACTGACCGAATGGCGCACTTGTTTCGATCTGGCCCCATCCGCGGAGCCACTACGTAACGCGGGCGGCACGATGCTTCATCCCATCGCCCACACGGGCCTGGAAAAACTCCGCGATGGTCGCGCCGTCGAAGCCTGGCTAAAAGGACGAAGCGATGTCTGGATTCAGCCCAAGATCGACGGCGTGGCGGTGACGCTGATCTACCGCAAAGGCCGGCTGACTCAGGCAATCAGCCGCGGTGACGGAATAAATGGCCAGGACTGGACGGCTTCGGCGCGTCAGATCGCCGCCATCCCCCAACAATTGCCGCAACGACTGGACCTGCTGCTGCAAGGTGAACTCTATTGGCGCCTGACCGACCACGTACAGGCCCGTGCCGGCAGCCTCAATGCACGCACCACTGTGGCCGGTTTGATGGCCCGCAAAAAGTTAAGCACCGAGCACGCCGCCGGGATCGGCCTGTTTGTCTGGGACTGGCCCCAAGGCCCGGACAGTTTGCCCGCCCGCATCGCAGTCCTGGATGAGTTGGGTTTCCCGAGCACCGCACCTTACAGTCACTCGATCAAGGTATTTGCCGACGCTGAACGCTGGCGCGATCACTGGTATCGCTCGCCCCTTCCGTTTACCAGTGATGGCATCGTCCTGCGCCAGGATCAGCGCCCACCCGCCGAGCGCTGGCAGGCAAAACCACCTTATTGGAGCGCCGCCTGGAAATACCCTTTTGCCCAGGCCCTGGCCGAGGTGCGCAAGGTCCACTTCAAGATTGGACGGACCGGACGAATCACCCCGGTACTGGAACTGACACCGGTAATGCTCGATGACCGGCAGATCAAGCGAGTCAGTGTGAGCTCACTGCAACGCTGGGAAGCACTTGATATCCGGCCCGGAGATCAGGTCGCCATCAGCCTCGCAGGCCTGACCATTCCCAGGCTTGACGGTGTCATGCTGCGCAGCACCCAACGCACTGAACTGAGCGTACCGCTGGCGGAGGACTTTCATCATTTGAGCTGCTGGCAGCCAACACCGGGGTGCGAAAGCCAATTCCTCGCCCGACTGACCTGGCTCAGCGGCAAGCAGGGCCTGGCCCTGCCCCATGTCGGCCCTGGCACTTGGGAGAAACTTTTCGAAACAGGCCGCCTGAATGGCCTGCTGGATTGGTTGACCCTCGATGCTCAAGAGCTTGCTAACATTAACGGCTTCGGTGAACGCAACAGCGCTCGTCTTCTGAACAGTTTCACCAGTGCCCGACAACGCCCTTTCGCTCGCTGGCTCAAAGCCCTGGGCTTACCGCCGACCGGCCAAGCGCGACTCGTCGATTCATGGCAGGAACTGGCACAACGAAATATCGAACAATGGCAGGCAGAAGCAGGCGTCGGCCCGGGACGCGCAGCGCAATTGAGCGCATTTTTCCGCGACCCGCAGGTCCTGGCCTTGAGAGAAACATTACGCGTTGCGGGGATTGTCGGTTTTTAGCGGCCGGCGATGCCCGCCAACCCAGGAACCCAGGAACCCAGGAACCCAATGGTGCCGTCGGGCTCAAACACCCCACCGCCACATCGACCCGATTGCCTTTTCACATGGAGCTTTTATGAAACTTCTTTCACCGCTCGCCCTGTTGACCCTTTGCAGCGTGCTGGCCGCTCCACTGATGGCCGCCCAAGAAGCTCCAGGCCTGACCGGCTGCGCCGCAAAGAAGCAGGGCCTCATCAACCAGATTGAACTGGCCAAGTCTCACGGCAACGCCGATCAGCAGGCAGGCCTTGAAACGGCCCTGAGCGAAGTCACCGCTCATTGCACCGATGCTTCCCTGAAGAAAGAACGGGAGAACAAAGTGCTCGACGCCAAGCACGAAGTCAGCAAGCGTCAGGCGGACCTCGACAAGGCCATGAAGAAAGGCGACGCCGAGAAGATCAATAAGCGCAAAGACAAACTCGCCGAGTCCCGCAAGGAACTGCAGGACGCACTCGACGAGCTGGGCAAGTAAGTCCCCCTCTGAGCGCTTGTGGTGATCGATCGATCAATCAGGACTCAATGGTCCCGGAACTCTTTATGGCACGCACTGCAAGCATCTTCAACCTTCTGCACGGCCGGCCCCAGGTTACTGGCCTTGTAAGGCTGAACCTTGCTGGTAGTCACCAATTCACCGGTGGCGACTTCAAGGGTGCGGGCCATGCCCTGGAAGTCTGCCTGTTTCTGCCAGACATCACTCTTGGCGCTGGTGTGATCTTCTTCGCGCACCTGCGGAAAATGTTTCCAGGGTTCACGGGACAATGCATCAAGCTTCACGGCACCGTCAGCGAATTTCGGACCGTCAAACGGGATGCGACCACGCAACATGCCGCCCAGGTCTTCGGCGGTCTTGAGCATTTGTTTGAAGATCGCCTTGCGCTGGCCCAGCGGCGAGTTGGGATCGACACCACCGCAGGCAGATAACGTAAGGCAGGCCAGCAATACAACAGAAAGTTTTTTAAGAGTCATGGTGGCTTCAGGTCACGGGAAACGGCGGCCAGTATCCTCGCGTCATCGGCAAAGACCAATAGCCCTATTATCAATACGGGTTGTTTGAGCGCATGGAGCACTCAGGCAACCGACAAAGGAATTACTCCATGAACAACCGTTTCAAGGCATGGCGTCACCACCTCGCCTGGACCCTTCCGATGGTGGCCGTGCTTGCGGGCTGCACCGGTGGCGACAACAACAAACCGAAAACCCACGCTCTGGCCACCTATTCCAGCGCCACGTGGGAAGCACTTCCGACGGTGTCCGACGACGACCTGATCGCAGGCTTCGGTTCGTGGCGAAGCGCCTGCACCCGACTCAAAGCCGACACGGTGTGGGGCTCGACATGTGCGGCTGCCGCCAATGTGCCGCAAACCGCCAGCGACATTCGTGGCTTCCTCAAGCAGAACCTCGACGTCTACGGCCTGCGCGCCGCCAATGATAATCCCAACGGTTTGATCACCGGCTATTACGAGCCGGTCTACCCCGGCAGTCTGACCCAGACCGAAGTGGCAAACATCCCGGTGTACGGCGTGCCCGAGGACATGATCATCGTCTCTCTGGACAGCATCTACCCGGAACTCAAAGGCAAACGCCTGCGAGGCCGACTCGAAGGTCGCGTGCTCAAGCCTTACGACGATGCGGCCACGATTGAAACCAAAGGGGTCAAGGCGCCGATTGTTGCCTGGCTGACCGACCCGATGAACCTGCAATTCCTGCAAATCCAGGGTTCGGGTCGTATCCAGCTCGACGACGGCCGTCAATTGCGCATTGCGTACGCAGACCAGAACGGTCACCCGTATCGACCGATCGGCCGCTGGCTGGTGGACCAGGGCGAACTGAAAAAAGAAGAAGTGACCATGGGCGTCATCAGCAATTGGGCCAAGGCCAACCCGACGCGCATTCCAGAACTGCTGGGCAGCAACCCCAGTTACGTATTCTTTACCCGCAACCCGGACAGCAACGAAGGGCCTCGCGGCTCGTTGAACGTACCGCTGACCGCAGGCTATAGCGCGGCGGTGGATCGCAAAGTGATTCCGCTGGGCAGCCTGTTGTGGTTATCAACCACTAAACCGGACGGTACCGCACTGGTACGTCCCGTAGCCGCTCAGGATACCGGCGGCGCAATTGCCGGCGAAGTCCGTGCGGACCTGTTCTGGGGTACGGGCGATGCGGCCGGGCAATTGGCCGGCGACATGAAACAGCAGGGGCAAATCTGGATGCTCTGGCCTAAAGGCGCAGCCCTGCCTCAAGCGCCTCAGGTGACCGACACGCTTTAAAGTCAAAAGATCGCTGGCCTCGCCAGCGATCTTTTGCGCTTGCTCTTAAACAGAAACCACAAAGAAACTGACGATCAACCCCATCCCTACCAACCACATCAGCGACCGTAAAATCGCCCAGTCCGCCAAGTAGCAAATGATGTACAACAGCCGACTGGTGATGAACAACACCGCCAGTACATTGATCGTCACCAGTTCGGCATTGCCGGCCAGGTGCGCAACGATCACCGCCGCTGCGAACGCGGGAGTCACTTCAAAACTGTTCAGATGCGCCGCATACGCGCGCCGGCCCAAACCATTCAGTGACTCGAGAAAATCCCGGGGATCATGGTTGTCTTTCGGTCTGAACCCGCCACTGACTCTGGCGATACCCGTGCAGATATAGGGCAGGAAAATCGCGATCAAAATGCACCACAGAGCAACCGTCATAACGCAATCCCTTCTTCAAGTTTCAAGAGTCGAGCCCCAGTCAAAACTTCATCACCAACATGCCGATCAGCACCAGCCCACAAGCCAAGAGCCGTGGCCTACCAAAAGGTTCTTTCAGGTAACGCATGCCGAACAGCACCACCAGAATTACGCTGACTTCGCGCAATGCCGCCGCTTCGGCAATCGAGCCCAGCTGCATGGCCCACAGCACCAGAGCGTAGCTGAATAACACGCAAAAACCGACCGCCAACCCCAGTCGCCACTGCTCACGCCAGAACAACATGAAGGCCGGTCGCTTACGCACCAGCGCCAATAACGGGAACGGCCAGGCGCTGAGCAACGTGACCCACACCAGGTAATCCAGCGGATGCGACCAGCGCCGCAACGCCTGTCCATCGATGAAGGTGTAGCAGCCGATGCACAGGCCGATCAACGCCACCACCGGCAGCATCGACCACGGCAATCGCGCACCGCCGCCGCCCTGCCAGAGCAGGAAAAGCATGCCGAACGGGATCAGCAGAATCCCGAAGATCTGCTGGTTCGTCAGCACTTCCCCGGCAAAAATCAGCGTCAGTGCCAGCACCACCAGCGGCGACAAGCCACGCATCAGCGGATAGACCAGCCCGAGATCACCGACCCTATAGGCCTGGATCAGCAGGTAGCGATAGAGCAATTCAAATGCCGCCGACGCCAGAATCCACGGCCAGATATCCGGGGGTGGCAACGCCACGAACGGCAGCATCAGCGCGACAAACAGCATTGCCACGCTGTCCATGCAGGCCACCACCAGCAGCCGTTCGGCACTGAATTTGATCAGGGTATTCCACGCCGCATGCAACAGCGCCGCGACTAACACCAGTGCTGTTGCAAGCACGGCACACTCCTTTATTGGTTGTTGTCCCTTACGGGAAGCGTCCAGATAATTGATTCGCCATATGTCAGCAGCTGTTCTCTACATCTATCTGCAACGTCGCGGTGTTGCTGACACGGTGTGACTGCCCAACCCTGAAATCCCTTTCTATCTACTTCCTTATCCAAAGGACCTGTTGCAGGGTTTGTGCATTGGCAAACTGATCAAGCACAGACCGAGCATCACTGATCATTTTTCGGTCTTCTGCGAGTCGGGCTCCGGGCCTTGATCCGCTGACTTCTTCGGTGGGCCACTCTCACTGCGAATCTGCGCATGGCTGATCAGCGCGAAAATGAAGCTGCCGCCGATGATATTCCCCGCCAGCGTCGGCCCGGCGAACACCAGCCAGAAATCTCTCCACGGCAACTCGCCGGCAAACACCAGATACGAGACCTCCGCCGAGCCGACCACGATGTGGGTGAAGTCCCCCAGCGCCATGAGGTAGGTGATGAGGATGATGATCCATATCTTCGCGCTCTCCATGGACGGGATCATCCAGACCATGGTGGCGATCATCCAGCCCGACACAATGCCTTTGGCGAACATCTGGCTGACGTCGTTCTCCATGATCTTGCGTCCGATATCGAGGAAAGCCAGGTCGGTCTTGCTGTCGAAAATCGGCAGATTCAGCATCACAAACGCCACCAGTAACGTGCCGCAGAGGTTACCCACCAGCACCACCGACCACAGGCGTAGCAATCGACCGACATTGTTCAGTGTGGGTTTGGTCATGATCGGCAGCACCGCCGTCAGGGTGTTTTCGGTGAACAACTGCTGACGGGCGAGGATCACCGCGAGAAAGCCTGCGCAGTAACCAAAACTGGCGATCACCTTGAAGCCTTCACCGTCCGGCAGACGGGAATTGAGCAGCCCCATGGCCATCAGCGACAGGCCCATGGTCAGCCCGGCCGCCAGCGCCGACCACCACAAGGCGGCGACACTGCGCTCGAGTTCCTGATCACCCTGAGTGCGGATGATTTCGTGCAGCACCGCCGCCCGTGGTGGCTGGCTCTTGTCGACGTCGTGCTGTTCTTCAGGCGAAAGGTTTGGGGTTTTGCCGTCTTTTTGCGTGCCCATAAAGCTCCTGAACCTGTGGCGTGTCATTTAGGTACGACACGCGCGGTTCGGAGCTGTTCACTGGCCGCCTATGTCACTCGCTAATGTCATCATCCTTGAACTGGTCTTTGACATACGTGATCTCGGTGCAGCCGTGCGGCGCTGGCAAGCCGTCTTCACCCAGATTGACGAAGACAATCTTCTCCACCGTCAGGATGCTTTTGCGGGTGATCTTGTTACGCACTTCGCACCTCAGGGAGATGGAAGTGCGACCGAACTCGGTGGCGGTGATGCCCAGTTCGATGATGTCGCCCTGGCGCGAGGCGCTGATGAAGTTGATCTCGGAAATGTACTTGGTGACCACGCGCTGATTACCCAGCTGGACGATGGCGTAGATCGCCGCTTCTTCGTCGAGCCAGCGCAACAGGCTGCCGCCGAACAGCGTGCCGTTGGGGTTGAGGTCTTCGGGTTTTACCCATTTGCGGGTGTGGAAATTCATATTCACTCCTGAGCGTCTTGCCGAATGATGGCGGGCATCATGGCAGAGCCCGACCTAGAGCTCTATCAAGCATTGACTATGGTCTCGATTACCGTTCAGGCATTGGCCAACAGAAACGCTTTGGAAGTATCGCTCACACGGCTATAATCGCCACCGTTTCAAAACGGTCATCTTCGGTTGATACCGTTTTCCCGCCACCTGTCCGAGGGGCGCTGCAGCAGGTTCGACCTGTCAGGCTCGGATGGGGCGTTGCTTGACCGTTATCGGTCAGACACTAAACGCACAACGGCGCCCATTCGCATACATTACGAATGGAGGCTCATCATGAGCGCTGTTATCACGCCTGCAGATTTTAACGATTACAAAGTTGCCGACATGTCCCTGGCTGCCTGGGGCCGTCGCGAAACCATCATCGCCGAATCCGAAATGCCTGCCCTGATGGGCCTGCGCCGCAAGTACGCCGGTGAGCAGCCGCTCAAAGGCGCGAAAATCCTCGGCTGCATCCACATGACCATTCAGACTGCCGTGCTGATCGAAACCCTGGTTGCCCTGGGTGCCGAAGTACGCTGGTCGTCCTGCAACATTTTCTCGACTCAGGATCAGGCCGCTGCTGCTATCGCCGCTGCCGGCATCGCGGTTTACGCCTGGAAAGGCGAAACCGAAGAAGAGTACGAGTGGTGCCTGGAGCAAACCATCCTCAAAGATGGCGCGCCATGGGATGCCAACATGATCCTCGACGACGGCGGCGACCTGACCGAGTTGCTGCACAACAAATACCCGGCGATCCTGGACCGCGTCCACGGCGTCACCGAAGAAACCACCACTGGCGTTCACCGCCTGCTGGACATGCTGGCCAAGGGCGAGCTGAAAATCCCGGCCATCAACGTCAACGACTCGGTGACCAAGAGCAAGAACGACAACAAGTACGGCTGCCGTCACAGCCTGAACGATGCGATCAAGCGTGGTACCGACCACCTGTTGTCCGGCAAGCAAGCGCTGGTCATCGGTTACGGTGACGTGGGCAAGGGCTCCGCTCAGTCCCTGCGTCAGGAAGGCATGATCGTTAAAGTCTCCGAAGTCGACCCGATCTGCGCCATGCAAGCGTGCATGGACGGTTACGAGCTGGTTTCGCCGTTCATCGACGGCCTCAACAACGGCACCGAAGCAAGCATCGACAAAGCACTGCTGGGCAAGATCGACCTGATCGTGACCACCACCGGCAACGTCAACGTTTGCGACGCAAACATGCTCAAAGCCCTGAAGAAGCGCGCTGTTGTCTGCAACATCGGCCACTTCGACAACGAAATCGACACGGCTTTCATGCGCAAGAACTGGGCATGGGAAGAAGTGAAGCCACAGGTTCACAAAATCCACCGTACCGGTCCTGGCGCGTTCGACGCCCAGAACGACGACTACCTGATCCTGCTGGCCGAAGGCCGTCTGGTTAACCTGGGTAACGCCACCGGCCACCCAAGCCGCATCATGGACGGTTCGTTCGCCAACCAGGTGCTGGCTCAGATCTTCCTGTTCGGTCAGAAGTACGCCGACCTGTCGCCAGCCCAGAAAGCCGAGCGCCTGACCGTTGAAGTACTGCCCAAGAAACTCGACGAAGAAGTGGCGCTGGAAATGGTTCGCGGTTTCGGCGGCGTGGTGACTCAACTGACCAAGACCCAGGCTGACTACATCGGCGTGACCGTTGAAGGTCCGTTCAAGCCGCACGCCTACCGCTACTGATTGGACCCGGCGGGCTTTGCGCCCGCCGATCCTGACCAGGCGGACCGGCCATCACCGGCCCGCCTTTTGCGATTGCAAAGGGTATTCCCATGTCCGAAGACCGTCGCTACAGCTTTGAGTTCTTCCCTACGAAGACCGACGCTGGGCATGAAAAGCTGCTCGCCACTGCCCGTCAGTTGGCCACATACAACCCCGATTTCTTCTCCTGCACCTACGGCGCTGGTGGTTCGACCCGTGATCGCACCCTCAACACCGTGTTGCAGCTCGAAAGCGAAGTCAAAGTCCCTGCCGCACCGCATTTGTCCTGCGTTGGCGACAGCAAGGACGACTTGCGCGGCCTGCTGACCCAATACAAGGCGAGCGGCATCACCCGTATCGTTGCCCTGCGCGGTGACCTGCCTTCCGGCATGGGCATGGCCAGTGGTGAAATGCGCCACGCCAATGACCTGGTTGAATTCATTCGTGAAGAAACCGGCGATCATTTCCACATCGAAGTCGCCGCCTACCCGGAAATGCATCCGCAAGCGCGCAATTTCGAAGACGATCTGACCAACTTCGTGCGCAAGGCCAACGCTGGCGCCAACAGTGCAATCACCCAGTACTTCTTCAACGCCGACAGCTACTTCTACTTCGTCGAGCGTGTACGGGCGATGGGCGTGAACATCCCGATTGTTCCGGGGATCATGCCGATCACCAACTACAGCAAGCTGGCGCGCTTCTCCGATGCCTGCGGTGCGCAAATCCCGCGCTGGATCCGCAAGCAGCTGGAAGCCTACGGCGACGACACCCAAAGCATTCAAGGCTTTGGTGAGCAAGTCATCACCGAGATGTGCGAACGCCTGCTGCAAGGTGGCGCTCCAGGGCTACACTTCTACACGCTGAACCAGGCCGAACCGAGCCTGGCGGTGTGGAACAATCTGAAGTTGCCGCGCTGATAGTCAATACCCGCAAGATCAAAAGATCGCAGCCTGCGATCTTTTGCTTTTAACGCCCTTTTATTGCTCATCAAGACTCTGCGTCAGAGCTTCTGGATCCCGTTTCTGGCTCTTTCCGGTTTCTCGTCGTAATCTCAAGCCATGCCTTTGATCACGCAGTTACTGACCGTGTTTCTTTTTACTTGCCTGAGCTTCGCCGCTCGGGGCGAGAAGCTGCGCATTGTCACTGAGCCTTGGGCGCCCTACGTGTATGAGGAAAACGGCAAATCCCTGGGGCTGGACTACGAAACCACCGCCATCGTCTTCAAACGCCTGGGCATCGAAGTGCAATGGCAGTTCCTGCCATGGAAACGCTGCCTGTCGATGCTCGAAACGGGCCAGGCAGACGGCGCACTGGACATCTTCCACAGCGATGAGCGCGACGCCACCCTGCTCTACCCCGGCGAGCCGCTCTCGGAAGTGGAGTTCGTAATGTTCTACGCCAATGAACGGCCCCACCCTTTTCGCACCCTGTCCGACCTGAAAGGACTGACCATAGGCACCTCCCCAGGCTATCTGTACAGCCAGGACTTTCGTGAATCGACCCTGTTCACTCACGAACCGGCGCCGACCCATGAAGCCAACTTCGGCAAATTGCTGCGCGGGCGGATCGACCTGCTGATTACTGATCGCAGGGTTGGTCAGCACTTACTCGACGAATTGGGCATCCGCGACCAGATTACCGAAAACCCGACCGTCATCAGCCACCAGAGCCAGTTCCTGGCAGTACGCCGCAACGCCGGTATGGACTTGTTGGTGCAGCGCTTCGGCGCCGAACTCAAACGCTTCAAGCGCGAGCCCGCGTACGCTGAATTGAGCGCCCGTTATGGCGCCGCCCCCGCGGCCGAGGTGAAAACCACCCGCGCCACCATCGCCAACGGAAAAACCGTTGAGCAGCAGGAAAGCGGCGCACAGTGATTGCTCTGTTATACTCCGGCCTTCCCGCCAGGCTCACGCCCGGACGCTCGGACTTGTTCAAGGCATCTCGACCCCGCTACAGCGCAGCTTTTCAGCCCGCGCGAGCGCTCCAGATGAGCCTTCTTGGCCCAGCAGGACCGGACGGGATTGCGTTCCTCTTAAACGCCATTCGCGCCAGGCAAGACTCCCATTGGGCCAAGCCCTAACTAAAACAGGATTACTCATGTCCTTTGCTTCCCTCGGTCTCTCCGAGGCTTTAGTCCGTGCCATCGAGGCAGCGGGCTATACCGAGCCTACTCCGGTGCAACAGCGGGCCATTCCCGCCGTGTTGCAAGGTCGCGACCTGATGGTCGCGGCTCAGACAGGTACCGGTAAAACCGGCGGCTTCGCCCTTCCGATTCTGGAGCGGTTGTTCCCCAACGGTCACCCGGACAAATCCCAGCGTCACGGCCCGCGCCAACCGCGCGTACTGGTCCTGACCCCTACCCGCGAACTCGCGGCTCAAGTACATGAGAGCTTCAAGGTCTATGCTCGTGACCTGAAGTTCGTCAGTGCCTGCATCTTCGGTGGCGTCGGCATGAACCCGCAGGTTCAAGCCATGTCCCGCGGTGTGGACGTGCTGGTCGCCTGCCCTGGCCGCCTGCTCGACCTCGCAGGCCAAGGCAGCGTCGACTTGTCCCACGTGGAAATCCTCGTGCTGGACGAAGCCGACCGCATGCTCGACATGGGCTTCGTCCATGACGTGAAAAAGGTCCTCGCCCGTCTACCGAGCAAACGCCAGAACCTGCTGTTCTCGGCCACTTTCTCCAAAGACATCACCGACCTCGCCGGCAAGCTGCTGCACAACCCGGAACGCATCGAAGTCACGCCGCCGAACACCACAGTCGAGCGTATCGAACAGCGTGTATTCCGTCTGGCCGCCAGCCACAAGCGTTCGTTGCTGGCGCACCTGATCACCGCAGGCGCCTGGGAACAGGTGCTGGTGTTCACTCGCACCAAGCACGGCGCCAACCGTCTGGCCGAGTACCTGGACAAACATGGCCTGAGCGCCGTCGCGATCCACGGTAACAAGAGCCAGAACGCTCGCACCAAGGCCCTGGCCGACTTCAAGGCCGGCGAAGTGCGCATCCTGGTCGCCACCGACATCGCCGCTCGCGGCCTGGACATCGATCAGTTGCCACACGTGGTCAACTTCGAATTGCCAAACGTCGACGAAGACTACGTTCACCGTATCGGCCGTACTGGCCGTGCCGGTCGTTCGGGCGAGGCGATCTCGCTGGTGGCCCCGGACGAAGAAAAGTTGCTGAAAAGCATTGAGCGCATGACCAAGCAGAAGATTGCCGACGGCAACCTGATGGGCTTCGACTCCAGCGCTGTAGAAGCCGAGAAACCAGAAGTTCGCGAGCGTCCGGATGTGCGTAACCCGCGCAACCCACGGGGCCCGCGCGGCGACGGTCCGAACGGCACCGGCGGTGGTGGTGGTCGTAAAGACAAAGGCAAGGACAAGGGCGGCAAGGAAAAACCTGCAGCCACTGGCCGCGGTGATCGCCCGGCGCGAGAACACAAACCACGCGAAGGCACTCCGGCCCGCGAGCAACAGCGTCCAGCACCACGCGCTGCTGCTGCAGACCGTGCTCCGGACGAGTTCCTGGACGACGATATCGATAACTTCGGTAACCGCGTCGACTACGTCCCTCAAGCCAAACCGGCTCAGGGCCGTGGTCGCCGTCCGGGTGCTCCGGCACAAGGCACGACAGCTGGCGCAGGTGCTCCGCGCAGCGGCAGCGGCAGCGGCAAGCCTCAGGGTCGTCAAAGTGGCCCGCGCAGCAGCGATGGTGCCACCACCGGCACTCCGCCGGCCAAGCGCAGCGGCCCACGCAACGGTGCTCCACGTGACGGCCAGGCCCGTCGCGAAGAGTCCCGCAATCGCCGCCCGGCTCGTGACGATCAACCGCGTTCGGAACCGGCGGTGCAAAACCCGAGCGGCCCGGCACCGAAGATCATTCACAAAGAGTCGAAAACCGATCGTTTCCCGACGCCTGAGCAACTTGATCAACTGCCAGGCCGTCCGCGCGGCGAGAAACCAGCGTTGCTGACCCGCAATCGCTGAGTGTCACTCACAAAAACGCCCCTACTGATTCGGGGCGTTTTTGTTTGTACCGATCATCACGATCGTTTTTGGTCAAACCGCCGCACTCACGCAACGCTTCCTTCTTTATGAAAGAGTTTGGCAACGATCATCCAGCGGCCATCGACTTTCATCACGTTCAGATAATCAACCATGACATTGTCGAACAGTCGCAGACGCACCTTGACCATTGCCATTTCCGCAGACATGACGTCAATCATCAAAATCTCATCCAGGCTCGCAAACCCGCGCTCCTGCGGCGACTGACGTCCTTGTACGATGGCGCGATATTCTGCGAAAGAACGCACCGTTACCACCCCGTCCTGAGCGCTATAGAGGACACAGCCGGGATGGAAAACCTCGTCAAACCGGTTCAAATCCTGGTTTTGCAACACGCTGAAATAATTCTCCAACGTTCTCTGAATTTCATTGATTAGCATGTACGGATCCTTGTCGAGCGGAAATGAAGTCACCAACGCTCACTGAGCGTGAGACGGATTATCCGTAGCCTCGTCAATTCATGTATAGCGGCGATTTCTGCCCGGTTCAGTGAATGGAATTCACCTATTGAAATTACCTCCGCTAGCGGCCCTCCGGGCCTTTGAAGCCTTGGCACGATTGGGCAAGGTCAACCTCGCGGCATTGGAACTGCACGTCACGCACAGCGCTGTCAGCCACCAGATACGCTCGCTGGAGGAATACCTGGACGTTAGACTGACAGAACGTAGTGGCCGCGGTGTGGTGCTGACAGAAGAGGGGCGTGTGTACGCCTATCAGATCCGGCAAACCCTGGGTGAAATTGCCGGGGTAACGGAAAGATTCCTGTCCAAAACCCGACACCCGCAACTGACCCTTTCGGTGCTGCCGTCCTTTGGAATGTTTTGGCTATTGCCACGCTTGCAAAGGTTTATCGACGCGCAGCCCGGCTTGCGCCTCAAGCTGGCAGCCAGTATGGAGTTTTCAAGTTTCGAGGGCGGCCTGATCGATACGGCGATCCGGTTCGGCCACGGAAAATGGCCCGATGTGCACTGTGAGCCGTTGATGCAGGACTCCTTGTTGGTCGTCGCCGCGCCGGGATTCAATCTAGGATGCTTGCCTGTCGATGCCGAGTCCGTTCTGGGACATCCATTACTCCACGCCAGTGAAAGCTGGTCGACCTGGCTTGCTGCCGCTGGCGTTGAACAGATGCGTCCGCTCGCGGCACTAGAGTTCACTGACTCGACTTTGATGCTTGAAGCGGCGCGCCTGGGTTATGGAATTGCGCTAACCCGTCGCTCGATTGCTCACGCCATGATCCAGAGCGGGCAACTGGTTAAACTGACCGACGTTGAACCGCTGCACGCATCCCGTTATTTCATGCTTTGGCCGACCCACACACAACGCTCGGCGCAGTTGGCGAGCCTGCTGACTTGGCTACGCAATGAAATCGCCGACTACCAAAGCAGCCTCTCCTGAACACCAGGCAGCAAAACGCCGACCCTGAGGTCGGCGTTTTGATGACGCAAACAGCTTACTTCGCTTTCACGCCTTCAAACGAAACATACAGCTCGACCGCGTCGGACTGTGGGCCCAGGTCTTTTTGCTTGCCGAAGTCGGAACGCTTGATGCTGGTGGTGCCCTCGAAGCCGGCACGGTAGCCGCCCCATGGATCCTTGCCTTCACCCAGGAAAGTAGCCTTGACCACGACTGGCTTGGTCACGCCCAGCAGGGTCAGGTCACCGGTCACGTCCGCAGTGTCTTTGCCAGCGGCGTTTTTGCCGGTGGATTTGACGCTGGTGGACACGAACGTGGCTTTGGCGAACTCGCTCGCATTCAGGAAATCACCGCTGGCGATGTGCTTGTCGCGCTCGGCATGGTTGGTGAACACGCTGGCGGTGTTCACGTTGAACTCGATTTTGCTGTCTTCTGGCTTGGCAGCGTCGAAGCTGAACTTGCCGTCGATATCCTTGAAGGTACCGGTGATGAAGCTGTAGCCCAGGTGGCTGATCTTGAAGTCAACGAAGGCGTGCTGGCCTTCTTTGTCGACGACGTAGTCGGCCGCCATCACGTTGGCGGACAGCAGAGCAGAACCGATGGCCAGAGCGGCGAGAGTCTTTTTCAACATGCTTTCTATTCCTTTGGAGTCGAGGTTGAACTTCAAGCGTTGCGGCCCAGCATTCGCGTCAGGGTCGCATCACGATCGATAAAGTGGTGCTTCAGTGCTGCCAGCGCATGGAGGCCGGAAAATACCACCACCCCCCACGCCAGATACAAATGAATCACACCCGCGGTGTCTGCCTGGTCCGGTAGTCCGGACACCAGTGCAGGAACTTCAAACAGGCCAAACACCGAAATCCCGACACCTTCTGCGGTGGAGATCAGGTAACCGGCAATCATTACAGCAAACAGACTGAGGTACAGGAACGAATGGCCGCACTTGGCGCCAATGCGTGTCATGCGGCTATAGCTTTCAAGCGTGGGTGGCGGTGGGCTGATGAAGCGCCACAGTACCCGCAGAACCATGACGGTTAACAACACCAGGCCAATGCTCTTATGCAAGTCGGGCGCATCTTTGCGCCAGACGCTGTAGTAATCGAGACCGACCATCCACAAGCCCAACGCAAACAGGCCGAAGACCACCAGCGCCACACCCCAGTGCATGAAGATGCTGACCCAACCGTAGCGCGAAGAAGAGTTACGTAGCTGCATTGCTCAAATCCCGTGAGAACTGCGACTAAGACTATCGAGTTATCTATCGAGTTAAAGCGGAAAATTTCGCTTTGAAATATCGAGAAATACGATCAAGAGTCTCAAATAGGTGAGTTAAGGAAAGATTAAAGACCCATAGGTAAGAAAAATGAAGGCCAACTAAAGAACACCTTCGCCACAAGGTTTATTCGATTCTTGATATTAATTTTCTTCGGGCAAAAAAAAACGCGGCATTTCTGCCACGTTTTTTTAGTCTCAACGCTTACTGCGCTTTGGTATACGTCGCCGGAGTCGCAGCGGGCTTGACCGCTGCTTTCTTCGCCGGTTCAGCCTTCTTCGCCGGGGCCTTTTTAGCCTCGGCTTTGGCCGCAGGCTTTTTCGCTGCAGCTTTGGCCGGGGCTTTTTTGGCGGGTTCGGCTTTCACCGGCGCCACTGGTTTCGGCGCTTCGGCTGGGGCCGGCGCAGGTGTTGGCGCCGGTGCCGGAGCAGCCGCTGCCACTGGCTCTGGCGCCTTGACCGGTGCCGGTTTGTCGTCAGAGCCACCGAACAGGTTGGTGAAGAAGTTGCCTTTCTTCGCCGCCACCGCGCCGGCCGCCCCAACGGTCGCCGCCGTAACAACCTTCGCCGGTTCAAACGACTTGCCGGCTGCCAGGTCTTCGACCTGACTGGCTGCCCGCTGACCTGTGCGCAGCGCACCTTCCAGCGTCCCCGGGTACAAAGTGTCAGTGTGTTCGCCGGCAAAGACTACACGCTGAATCGGACGCTCCCACAGACGCCAGTACTTGCTGATCTGGCCAGGGCCGAACGCCAGGTAAGCGCCGCCCATCGATGGGTCGGTGCTGTAACGACGGATTTCGTAACCGGTGAACGAACCGCGCGCCTGTGGATAAAAGGCGTGCAGACGGATCAGCACCTGATCGACCATCTGCTTGTCGCCGAAGGCCTGCATCACGCGCGCGTTGTCGCCGGACAGGTTGATCACCACGTTGGCGCCACCCTTCAGCGCCGGTTCAACCCACAACATGCCCAAACCGGCGTTGCTGTAGATCTCGCCGGTCATCCGCGCCTTGCTTTCCCATACGGGTGTCTTGAACTTCAGCATGATCTGGTCGCGCCAACCGTAATTGGTGCCTTTGATCGCGCCCATGTGCTGGGCATCCAGCGACGGAGTCATCTGAATCTTGTTCAGTGCGCGCAGTGGCACGGCCACAACCACGTAATCAGCTTGGTAGCCAACGCTGCCGACTTTGACGGTCACGCCGTTCTTGTCCTGGGCAATTGCCGAGACCGGAGAGCTGGTCTTGATGATTTTCAGTTGTTTGACGAAGGCCTGCGCCAGCACCGGGCTGCCGCCGAGCAGGCGCGAAGCACGCAGGTCACGGTCGGCAACGCCACGGTAAACGCGGCTTTGCTGTGCGAAGTACAGCAGCGACAGGCGAGACGGTTCGTCATAACGGGTACGGATCTGCTGATTCACCAACTGACGTGCCGTGGCGGGCAGATTCAGACGTTCGAGCCAGTTGGCCACGCTGATCTGGTCAAGCGCGAACAATGTGCTATTGGCCGCCGGGTTCTGCGGGTCTTCGATCGAGCGCGCCAGATCGTCCAGGGTCTTTTCGTAGCGCTTGAGCGCGTCGCTGGTGGCCGGCTGCTTGGTGGCCAGATCGGCGGCGGTGAAATACTCACCGTCAATCAGGTAGCTGGGGGTCCGCACGAACTCTGGGGCCGGCGTGGTGCTCAGTTTGAAGATCGATACGTACTTGTTCAGTACCGGTTGAGTCTTCTCGTTGCCGATCCACTCGCTGGTGGCCATGCCGGAGCGACCGCCCAAGCTCGGTTTGGCTTCCAGCAGAGTGACCTGCCAGCCCTTGTTTTGCAGTTCGTAAGCAGCGGTGAGGCCCGACAGCCCTCCGCCGATCACGATCGCCGTTTTATCCTTGGCCAGCGCGGACACGCTGAACAGCCCCAACATCACCAGCGCACAGGCGCG
Organism: Pseudomonas sp. Ma2-10; assembly: GCF_054330215.1. NCBI lineage: Bacteria > Pseudomonadati > Pseudomonadota > Gammaproteobacteria > Pseudomonadales > Pseudomonadaceae > Pseudomonas > Pseudomonas sp. Ma2-10. Next base: position 193,505 of record NZ_JBTEYL010000002.1, read on the forward strand.
CAGCCAACCAGCAGACATTCAGCGAACTCCGGAAATACACGAGGAAATAGCGGTTTTACGAGTCAGACGACCCAAAGAACCGCGAAGAATACGTCAGCCATCAAAAGGCCGCCAGCGACGTCTATCCACCTATACAAAGTAGCTCAATCGACACAATGGGTTGTCCCCACGCCATGCATTGCATAGGCTTGCGCGATTGTTTGCCCGCGCACCCAGCGAGCCGCCTCGAGGAGACTGAAGATGGGCCTGAATAATCAGTGGATGCAACGCGATCTTGCGGTGTTGTGGCATCCCTGCACCCAGATGAAAGACCACGAACAGCTGCCGCTGATCCCCATCAAACGCGGTGAGGGCGTTTGGCTGGAAGACTTCGAAGGCAAACGCTACCTCGACGCCGTCAGCTCCTGGTGGGTCAACGTATTTGGTCACGCCAACCCACGGATCAACCAGCGCATCAAGGATCAGGTCGATCAACTGGAACACGTGATCCTCGCTGGTTTCAGTCATCAGCCCGTCATCGAGTTGTCCGAGCGCCTGGTGAAGATGACGCCGGAAGGTCTGACCCGATGTTTCTACGCCGATAACGGCTCGTCCTGCATCGAAGTCGCACTGAAAATGAGCTTTCACTACTGGCTCAACCGCGGCCAGCCGAACAAGAAACGCTTTGTCACCCTGACCAACAGCTACCACGGCGAGACCATGGCGGCGATGTCGGTGGGCGACGTGCCGCTGTTCACCGAAACCTACAAGGCCTTGCTGCTGGACACCATCAAGGTGCCGAGCCCCGATTGCTACCTGCGCCCGGAAGGCATGAGCTGGGAAGAACATTCGCGCAACCTGTTCGCGGCGATGGAACAGACCCTGGCCGAGAACCACGACACCGTGGCGGCGGTGATCGTCGAGCCGCTGATTCAGGGCGCCGGCGGCATGCGCATGTACCACCCGGTGTATCTGAAACTGCTGCGCGAAGCCTGTGATCGCTACGGCGTGCACCTGATCCACGACGAAATCGCCGTCGGTTTCGGCCGCACCGGGACGATGTTCGCCTGCGAACAGGCCGGCATCCGCCCGGACTTCCTCTGTCTGTCCAAGGCCCTGACCGGCGGTTACCTGCCGTTGGCGGCCTGCGTGACCACCGAAGATGTCTACAGCGCGTTCTACGATGATTACCCGACCCTGCGCGCCTTCCTGCATTCGCACAGCTACACCGGCAATCCGCTGGCGTGCGCGGCGGCATTGGCGACGTTGGATATCTTCGAAGAAGACAATGTCATCGAGAACAACAAGGCCCTGTCTCAGCGCATGACCCGTGCCACTGCGCACCTGGCCGATCACCCGAACGTTTCGGAAGTGCGTCAGACCGGCATGGTGCTGGCCATCGAGATGGTCAAGGACAAGGCCACCAAGGAAGCTTATCCGTGGCAGGAACGTCGCGGCTTGAAAGTGTTCCAGCACGCGCTGGAGCGTGGTGCTTTACTTCGACCGTTGGGCAGCGTGGTGTACTTTCTGCCGCCGTATGTGATTACACCGGAGCAGATCGACTTTCTGGCTGAAGTGGCCAGCGAAGGCATCGACACTGCGACCCGTGACAGCGTCAGTGTTTCGGTACCGAAAGACTTTCATCCGGGCTTTCGCGATCCGGGCTAAAGACCGAGGCAGTTCCCTTCGCCACACCGAGTCAGCAGCCACAAAAGCAACTCCGATCCAATTTTTAGAGACCCAGCATGAGACTGTCCCGCTTCTTTATCGACGCCCCCTTGAGCATTGGCGAACACGAATTGCCCGAGGCCCAGGCTCATTACATCAGCCGCGTGTTGCGCATGGCCGAGGGTGATGCGCTGCAACTGTTCGACGGTTCGGGCCATGAGTTTCGCGCCACGCTGGTGGAGGTCGGCAAAAAGCGCGTCGTCGTGCAGATCGATGAAAGCTTCGCCGGGCAGGTCGAGTCGCCCTTGTCGATCCATCTTGGCCAGGGCTTGTCCCGTGGCGAGCGGATGGACTGGGCGATTCAGAAAGCCACCGAGTTGGGCGTCACGCAAATCACCCCGATCTTCAGCGACCGCTGTGAAGTCCGGCTGAAGGACGAGCGCGCCGACAAACGCCTGATGCACTGGCGCCAGGTTGCGATCAGCGCTTGCGAGCAATGCGGGCGTTCACGGGTGCCGGTGATTCATCCGCCGTTGCTGCTGGCGGATTGGTTGAAGCAGACCCAGGCAGAATTGAAGTTGGTGCTGCATCCGGTGGCCGAGCCGCTGCTGAGCCATGCCAAACCCGGGACGCTGGCGTTTCTGATCGGGCCTGAAGGCGGGTTGTCCGATGCGGAAGTGGATCAGGCCAAGGCTGGCGGTTTTCACGCCGCCCGCCTCGGCCCTCGTGTCTTGCGCACCGAAACCGCTCCCGTCGTGGCATTGGCGGTGGCGCAACAACTGTGGGGCGACTTTTAGGTTCTGATCCTATTGCACCGGATCACTCACTGGTTTGGCGATGATTGCTTTCAGTTCGCGGGTCATCGGAAATTCCAGGTTCAGCCCTTTGGGTGGAATCGGTTGCTGAAACCAGCGTTGATAGATGCCGTTGATCTCGCCCGAACCGTACAGATCGGCGAGGGTCGAGTTCACCAATTCGAGAAACTGCGGGTCGCCCTTGCGCACCATGCAGCTGTAGATTTCCCGCGACTGCTCCTCGCCCACCACCACCCACTTATGCGGATCGCGGGCCTTGGCGCGTTCGCCGTAAAGCAGCGCGTCATCCATATAGAACGCCGCCGCTCGACCTGACTGCAGCATCTGGAAGGCTTCGCCGTGGTCCTTGGCGCTGATCACGAACATATCGATCTTGTGATCGACGTTGTAGCTCTTCAGAAACCGTTCGTTGGTGGTGCCCGCCGTGGTCACGACGTTCTTGCCGCGCAAGTCCGCAAAGCGCTTGATGCCGCTGTCCTTCGCCGTGAGCAACTGACCCTTCACGTAGATGAAGCCGTAGGAGAACGTCACTTGCTGCATGCGCTCGGCGGTCACGCCGGTGGAGCCGCATTCAAGGTCAACCGTGCCGTTCTGCACCAGTGGAATGCGCGTTTGTGAGGTCACCAGGTTGTATTTCACCTGCAGATCCGGCAGCTCAAGTTTTTGCTTGATCCGCTCGACAATCTTGCTTGCCAGGTCCACCGAATAGCCCATCGGCTGCCCCGTGTGATCACCCACGTAGGAAAACGGCACCGACGCGTCGCGATAGCCCAGCGTGATGCTTTTGGCATTGGCGACCTTGTTCAGCGTGCCGGTCAATGGCGCTTCGTTGGCCTGGACCTGGCTGGCGAGCAGCAGGCCGAGGGTGCAGCCGATCAACGTGATTTTTTGCATTGTTATTCTCCGTTGTGGGTCAGTTGATTAACGGCGGGCGGCGATCACGGTGATTTCCACCAAAACCTCTGGACGGGCAAGTTGCGCCTGCAAGGTGGTACGGGTCGGCGCGTTGCCCGGTGACAGCCACTGCGACCAGACCTCATTCATGGCGGCAAAATCGCGGCCAATGTCGCTCAGGTAAATGGTCGCGTTGAGCAGATGGTCCTTGTCGCTGCCAGCTTCGGCCAACAACGCATCGATTTTCGCCAGCACTTCGGCGGTTTGGCCGGTGGCGTCGGTGCTGTCACCCGGAACCTGTCCCGAGAGAAACACCAGATCGCCAAAGGTCACCGCGCCAGAGAGTCGGCTGTTGCTGTTGAGACGGTTGATGCTCATCGGTTTTTCCTTTTCAAGTCAGGCGACGCGGGGGGCGAGGCCCTGCATTTCGATTGAAGGTGTGCGCCGGGCGATCAACTCGCTGAGCACCCGGGCGCTGCCGCAGGCCAGGGTAAACCCCAGGGCGCCATGTCCGAGGTTGAGCCACAGGTTGCGATAGGCCGTGGCGCCGATCAACGGCACGCCGCTGGGGGTGGCCGGGCGCATGCCGGCCCATTCGATGGCCGCGGTGTAATCGCCGGCATTGGGCAAGGTTTCCTGCGCCTGGCGCTTGATCAGCGCCAGGCGTTTGGGGTCGAGCGCCGGGTCGAAACCGACAATGTCGACCATTGCCGCCACCCGCAGTTGTTCACCGATGCGGGCGTAAACGATCTTGCGGTTGTAATCGGTGATGCTCAGGTCCGGGGCGCGGTGTTCGGCGCGGATGGGCAAGGTCAGGCTGTAGCCCTTGAGCGGATACAGCGGCAGGTTCATGCCCGGCAATGCCAGCGCCGGACTGCGATGACCGGCGGCAATCACCAGTTGCTCGACCGGCAGCACTTGCGAACCTATTTCGACGGCCTGCACCGCGCCGTCGGCGTGGCGAATGCCGGTGACCTTGCGCCCGAGCAAAAACTCGCAACGCCCCGACGCCTGGAGCCGAGCCAGCAGTTGCTGGCAGAACCCATGGCAATCGGCGACCTCCTCGTCAGCGGTATAAATCGCGCCCACAAACGGCGCCTCGGCGAGTGCAGGCTCAAGTTGGGCGCATTCGGCCCGCGACAGCACGTGCTGCTGTCGCGGATCAGCCAGTCCACGGCGAGCGTGCTCGAAACTGGCGGTTTCACGAAACGTCACCAGTTTACCGTTGCACCGCCAGTCGAAACCGTCGAGACGGTCTTCGTCGCGCCAGCCTTGCAGCGTGGACTGGCTCAGCAGTGCCAGACGCAGCAGGTGCGCGCCGTTGCGCTGATTCACTGAACGACGGCAGGCCGCCAGGAAGGACGCCATCCAGCGCCATTGCGCCGGGTCCAGGCGCGGGCGCAGCTTCAACGGCGAGTCACCGCGCAGCATCCAGCCAAGCGCCTGTAACGGTACGCCGGCATCGGCCAGCGGCGCGACGTAGCGGTAGGACAACTGGCCACCGTTGGCGAAACTGGTCTCGCTGCCCAGCGAGTCCCGGGCCTCGATCAGGGTCACGTCGATGCCGTCGCGAACCAGTGCGTAAGCCGTCGTCAGCCCGATAACGCCACCGCCGATGATGCAAACCCGCTGAGCCATGTCTGTCCTTAACCGTTGTTGAAACAGGCTTCAGGTTAGGACCAGGTGACAGGCGTTGAACAATGCATAAAGATGCCTGCCCCATAAACAAAGGTTATGGACTTGCCATGCGACTGCGACACATCGAGATTTTCCAGGCCATTCGCCAGACCGGTTCGGTCAGCGGCGCCGCACAGTTGCTTCACGTGTCGCAGCCGGCGGTGAGCAAAGTGCTGCAACACGCCGAACAGCAACTGGGTTTTCCGTTATTCCTGCGGGTGCGCGGCAAATTGCAGGCCACGCCTGAAGCGCTGGAACTTGAGCGCGAAGTCGACAAGGTCACCGAAAGCCTGCAAGGCGTGCGACGTCTGGCTCAGAGCCTGCGGCGCGAGCCGGGTCACAGCGTACGGATCGGCGCGATCCCGGCGCTCGCCCTGTCGCTGCTGCCGCCGGCCATCAACGAATGGACGCAACGCTACCCGGACATCGTCTGCGAACTGTCCAGCGCCCACAGCCGTGAGCTGATGCAGAATTTATTGATGCGCGAAGTGGATGTCGCGCTGACCTTGCAGCCGCCAGATCATCCGGGCCTGAAGGCGCAAGCCCTGGCCTGCGGGGTGTTGGTGGCACTGGCGCCGTTGGGTTATTGGGCCGACGACGCCTTGAGCCAACCGTTGCCGTTGAGCGAACTGGCGGGTGCGCCGCTGATCGGCCTGTCCAGCGCCGACCCGCTGGCGGCCAGGCTCGACAGCTACCTTGAGGCGGTCGATCCGCCGCCACGGGTTCGTGTCGCCGTGCAGACCTATTCGCTGGCGCGGGCAATGGTTGAATCCGGCGCCGGGCTGGCAGTGATCGACCCGTTTACCGCGCTCGGCGCATCCCCCGCCACCACGGCCATCCGACCTCTGGCACCGGCGCTACCGATCACCTTGTATGCGGTCACCCGCGCCGATGAACCACCCCCCCATACCTTGAGTGACTTGTTGCAGGTGTTCAGCCGACGGGCGCAGGCGCAGCTGGATCGTTTGATTCCGTAGAGGCCTCAAAGGACATAAAACATAATCGCCACGAAGTGCAGCAAACTCCCGGCAATCACGAACAGGTGCCAGATCCCGTGGGCATGGCGCAAACGACTATCCAGCGCAAAAAAGACAATGCCCACGGTGTACAGCACGCCGCCAGCGGCCAGCCAGGCGAAACCTGTACTGCCCAATGCCGCCAGTAACGGCTTGACGGCCACCAGTACGATCCAGCCCATCACCGCGTAGATCACGATCGACAAAATCCGCGCCTCCGAACGCGGTTTGATTTCTTGCAGGATGCCGATCAGCGCCAGCCCCCAGACAATCCCGAACAGCGTCCAGCCCCACGGCCCACGCAATGTCACCAGACAAAAAGGCGTGTAGCTGCCGGCAATTAACAGGTAGATCGAAAAGTGATCGACCTTCTGCATGATCGCTTTCTTGCGCCCACGCACGCTGTGGTAAACGGTCGACGCGCTGTAAAGCACCAATAAGGTGAAGCCGTAAATCGCCACGCTGACGATCTTCCACGGACTCCCGTCCATGCTGGCGATCACCAGCATCCACACCACCCCGACCACCGCCGCCAGCGCCCCGACCAGATGCGTCCAGGCGTTCAATTTTTCCCCGTGATACATGTGTTGCTCACCTCAACGTTCGTTGCAACATCGCGTAAGGCTCACGCCTGAAAGTTAAAAGCGCAATGCTTCAAAAGACAAATCCCCCAAGAACCCACATACGTGCACAATCGAGCCATTCGAATAAGAGTCTGCATCATGCTGATTGATGAAGAGTTGACCCTGAAAAAACTCGAGGTGTTCCTGGCCTTCATGCGCACCGGCAACCTGGCCCGGGCCGCCGCCGAATTGCAGACCAGCAATGTCAGCGTGCACCGGGCGATCCACTCCCTGGAAAGCGCCCTGCGCTGCCCGCTGTTCAAGCACGAAGGCCGTAATCTCACGCCGCTGGAAAGCGCTTATGTGCTGGAAGAACGGGCGCAGAAGTTGATTCAGGACGTGGTCGAAACCGTGCGACTGACCCGCGAAGCGGCCGGGTTCTCCGCCGAGCGCTTCAAGCTTGGTTCGCTGTATTCATTGACGGTGAAGACGGTGCCGCAGCTGATCATGGGCCTGAAGATCCGCCGCAGCGAGCTCAACATCGACCTGATCCTCGGTTCTAATTTCGACCTGCTGTACAAGCTCAAGAACATGGAAGTCGACGCGATCCTGGTGTCGCTGGACGAGAGCGTCAACGACCCGGACTGCGAGCAGATTCAGCTGTTTTCCGACGACATTTTTCTCGCCACGCCGGCGGATTCAAAGTTTGCCCAACGGACCGAAGTTGATCTTGCCGAAGTGCGCGATGAGACATTCATTACGCTGACCCAGGGCTTTGCCACGCACCAGGACGGTAATCGGGTGTTCAAGCAGGCGGGGTTCGAGCCGAAGGTGGCGATGCAGGTCAACGACATCTTCACCCTGCTGAGCATGGTCAGCTCGGGCGTGGGTTATGCGTTGCTGCCGGGGAGGATTGCGGCGGTGTATGAGAATCGGGTGAAGCTGATTCCGTTGCAGAAAAAGTATCGGTTGCAGCAGCACATTGGGGTGGTGTTCTTGAAGGCCAAGGAGCGGGATCCGAATTTGCTGGCGTTGTTGGCGGAGTGTCGGATGTATGCCAATCGCAATGCCACCCAATGATCGTTCCCACGCGGGGCATGGGAACGATCATTCATCAGCCCATTAACCCGCGCATGATCAGAAACAGCACCGAAGGCCCGAGCAAACAGCCTAACGCCGTGTAGAAAGCGGCGGTCAGGCAACCGTAAGGCACCAGTTTCGGATCCGTGGCCGCCAATCCACCCGCCACTCCGCTGGATGTCCCCATTAAGCCCCCAAAAATCACCGCACTACGTGGGCTGTTCAGACCAATTATTGGCGCCACGAATGGGGTCATGACCATCACCAGAATGGCTTTGATCAACCCGGCCGCAATCGACAACGCCATGACCTCGGAACTGGCACCGATGGCAGCCCCGGTTACCGGACCGACGATATACGTCACGGCCCCGGCACCAATGGTGGTCAGGCTCACCGCATCGGTGTATCCGAAGGCCATGGCCACCGCGACACCGGCAATGAACGACGTCCCGACGCCAACGAACAACGCCAGTACGCCGACAAAACCGGCACGTTTGAGCTCATCGACACTGACGCCGAACGCCGTGGCCACAATGGCGAAGTCCCGCAACATGGCACCGCCCAACAAGCCGATCCCGGACAGCAACGGGATGTCCACCACGCCTTTCTGGCCCCCGGTCAACGCACCACCGACATACGACAACAACAGGCCGAGCAAAATGGCGATGGCCGAACCGTGCAAGCGGCCTTTGGTGAACGTATTGGACATCCAGTAGGACACCCACATGGTCACGCCGACAATCGCAAAGCCACTGATCAGGCTGTAACCGGTAATCACCTTCATCATCGATTCGTACATGGCAATCACCCTACAGTCTTAGGTGGAATGACCGAGGCCGGTTCTTTGTTACCAATGCGAACCAGGACCGGCACTAAGGCAAAAGCGATGGTGACTGCAGCCACTCCCGCCAGAATCGCCATGGGCCCACCCTTGAGCGCGCCATAAACGTTCTGCTGTGCCGCCATGGCAACAACAATCGGAATGTAAATTGCACTCCAGAACTCTACGCCCTGTTCGGTTTTACCTTTGAACCAGCCGCTTTTGTTCAGGTAACTGCCGAGCCCGATCAACAGCAGCATCGCAATACCGACACCGCCGACGTTGGCCGGTATGCCTATCAGCTTGCCGAGCAACTCGCCGATAAAAATACCCGTCAGGGTACAAAAGGCGAGAAACGCCACACCGTAAATAATCATTGTTGTAGTCCTCAAGTTGCATCGTCGAATGTTGTTTTTGTTGTTCGAAGCCTGAGTCAGGTGATCTAGGAGTGGCGACGTCCCTCCTCACGCAATAGCGCTTGCAAGGTATCGAGCCGCGCACCGTCGAAGGCAATCACGGTGCCCTGCTCGAACACCCGGCGCGCCAGCCCGGTCAGCACCGCACCGGGCGGCAGTTCGATCTGTAGACGTACGCCGCGCTCGTAAGCACTTTGCACCGTGCCACGCCAATCGACGACGCGACACATGTTGAAGGCCAGGTCGTCGCGCAAGGCTTCAACGTTGATAACGGGCCGGGCGCGACTGCCGCTCAGGTAGCCCAGCGTCGGTGTTTTCAACTGCACGTTGGCGAAGGCGTCGGCCAGGGTTTTCGCAGGAATATCCAGCAGCGGGCAGTGAGACGGCACGCTGACGGCCAGACGTTTGGCCAGACCTGCACCGCGACCTTTGGCCAACGCCGCGACGACCTTCATAGCGCCATCGCTACCGGCAATCACCACCTGGTTATCGGCGTTGATGTTGGCCAGGTAAACCGGCGTGTCGGCGCTGTGAACCTGCGTCAGCAACTCTTCCACCGTGGCCAGGTCCAGGCCGATGATCGCGGTCATGCCATAGCCCTGCGGATAAGCCTGCTGCATCAGCTCACCGCGCAGGCTCACCAGATGCAACGCATCGCTGAAGCTCAAGGCGCCGGCGACCACCGCTGCCGGGTAAGCGCCGATGGAAAGCCCGGCCACGTAATCCGCCGCCAACAGCAATTGGCGTGAAGTAGCGACGCCGGCAATCAGCAGGCAGAGCTGAACCGCCCTTGTCGACTTCAACGCCTCGGCAGAATCCAGCAGCAAAGTATCTTCGCCAAGCACTTCACTCGCCTCGATCACCGTCTCGCGAGGCAAACGATGGAGCATGCCCGGCTGCTGCGTGCCCTGGCCGGGAAACACCAGCAAACTGCTCACGCTGCTTGCTCCTGCAGGTGCCAGGGATGGGTTACCAGGCATGCTTGACTGGCGTTTTTCAACAGGACCCGTTGCGAAGGACCGGCCCATTCGCGCAGGGCGACAGCGCCGTTTGGCGTTTGCAATTGCATGTCCACCCAGCACACCGCGGCATCGAGAAGCTTCACCAGTCTCTGCGCCTGCACACGATCCAACGGCTGCGGTGTTCGCAGGATCAAGTCGAGATCACTGCCTTCGTGCAAGGCCTGAAAACCGCTGGCCAATTCAAACCCGGCGCTGCCGCTGACACCCCAAACCCACTCACAGGAATCGAGCATCGGCCGCAGTTGATTGAGGGCGCGCACTGCCGGCAAATCCCGATCAATCGAGACATGGCAAAGCGCTTCCGGCCGGACTTGACGCTGGAGCGCGTCAACCGACATCACCGTTGCAAAACGCTGCTCACGCAACTGTCCACGCACGCCGACCGCGATGTGGCCCGCCGCGCTCAACGCACGCCGAACCACCACCGGTTGACCGGCACTGATCGACTCAATCACCCACGAAGGTGCATCCGCGGGCAACTGCTCCGGGGTCAGCCCCCAGAGCAGGTCGTGGGCCAGAAGCGAGTTCACCACTGTTCTCTCAACAGTTGGCGAACCTGGCTCGACGCCGCGCGGTTGGTCGCGCCCAAGCGGCTGCTCAGGTCGCGACCATTGGCGGCGACATCGTCAATTGCCTGGGTCAGGCATTCAGTCACTCGCCTCAGATCCGCCGCCGTCGGTTGCTCGATCTGTTCCACCGACAAGATGTCCCAGAGCAACCCAAGGCTCGCGTAGCTGTCGATGTCGTATGCCATCGGCGGCACGCGGGCAGCCAAGACTTCGAGCTCTTCGACGCTGCGTAACGTCACCCGCGCCGCCGAAGCCTTGCCCATCGCATGAACCATCACGCCGGGGTCGCGCAGGGCGATCAGCCGATTGGCCTGATACCCATGGGCGAGAAACGCCCCGGACATCGCCTTGCCCACCAGCAAACCGATCACTGCGTGGCCGGCCAATCGGGCGCGGGCATAACTGTCCGCCGCGCCGGCCAATGCCTGATGAATGCCGAGCGCTTCTTCACGCCGACCGTAGGCCTGACTCGGCACATCGACGATGGCGATCAAAGCTCGCTTGTGCGGTTTATCCAGATCCTCGGTGATGACTTCATCCACGGCTTTGGCCAGCCCCCAACCTTCCAGCAAACCGACCTCGCCATTGCGGGCGCGAACGAAACGGTTGTCGGGGTCGGTCACCACCGCAATAAACCGCACAGACTGATCGCCCAATACGCCGTCGGCCACTGCCAACGAAGCAGGCAACCCTTCGATCGGTTTCGCACCGGAGCTCAAGGCGTTGAACCAGTTCAAACCTCTCATGAGCGCTCTCCTTGATACAGATCACGAACCGTTGACGGCTCGATTTGCGGCTCGGCGTCCAGGCGGGCCAGCCGTTGCAGGAACAGATCGGCCTGACGGCTGCGTTGTTGCGCTGGCAAACCCTGTTGCAGCAGCTCGCTGACCTGCCGCTGAACCTGCGCCACGTCGTCAGCGACAAAACGATCCACCAGACCACTGGCGAAACGTTGCTCGCCACCGGTCAGGCTCCAGATGAAGGGACGATCACGGGAGTCGTATTCCTCAAGCCCGGCTTCCTGTTCGATCACTTGCGGACCGTTAAGACCAAGCCGCGCTTCCTGCGTTACCAGCAAATAACTGCACAATCCGGCGGCAATCGACATCCCGCCAAAACATCCAACGCTGCCCGCCACCACACCCACCACTGGCTGGTATTGGCGCAGATCGACAATCGCCGCATGAATATCGGCTATCGCCGCCAGCCCCAGGTTGGCTTCCTGCAAACGCACGCCACCGGTTTCCAGCAGCAGCACGGCGCGAGTAGGAAGGCCATTTCGGTTGTCTTCGACGGCCAACTCCAGCAGGCCGGCAATCTTCGCCCCGCCGACTTCACCGAGACTGCCGCCCTGAAACGCGCCTTCGATGGCAGCGATCACCACCGGCAAACCGCCGATGCAGCCCTTGGCGATCACCACGCCGTCATCGGCTTGCGGCACTACGCCCTGACGCGCCAGCCACGGCGACATGACGCGCTGAAATGGGTCGAGTAATTCGCGAAAGGTGCCGGCGTCGAGCAAGGCTTTCGCCCGTTGCCGGGCGCCGAGTTCGACGAAGCTATGTTTGTGGAGGAGATCAGTCATGGCCGATCTCCTCAAAGCCTTGTTCCAGACGCAAGCGCACCACACCAGGCGTCGCGCCGAAATCGTGGATATCGATGGCCATTGCAGGCGGTGTCTGGCCGTCGAACATCCGCGCGAACAGATGCTGCCAGCGCTGTTCACTGCCATTGACCGAGGTCTGCACCTTGATCGTCAGTTTGCCGGTCTGACCCGGTTCTATCAGCACTTCCAGATCGCCCGAGCCAACACAGCCCACCAGCGTCCGGCCGCGTGGCGGCTGCCCGGCGGGGAATTCAAAAGATAAGGTTTCCATCAGAAAGCTCCCTGGTTGAGGCCGGCGCCAGACTCGATGCGGTCGATGAACAAACAGGCTGCGAGCAAGTCGGCAGCGCCGCCGGGTGAGGCATTCAAGGCGATGAGCTGTTGGTCCAGTTCATGCAAACGGCGGCGGCCGGCGAGGCTGGCACTGCCGCCCGCGTCGAGTACCGCTTGGGCGCCGAGCTGCATGGTCTGCAGGCCTTGTTCGCCTGCGCGGTAGAGCACGCAGGTGTCGGCCAGATTCGTCATGATCGCCAGCAAGGCATCGAGCCGGGCGTTCTGCTCGCCATGACCGGCGGCGCGGCTGCGTTTGAGTTGCGGCAGCGCCCGTTGAATCACCGCCGGAAAACCGAGCTGCGCTTCTTCGCGGGCACCGCGTGCGCCATAACGCTGGGCGACTTGCGCACCGTGGCTCAGAGGACGTGGCGCGGCACGGTCGTCGAGCAAGGCCAGGCGTGCAGCACGCAAAGTAATCGAGCCTGCAGCCTTGGATTCGGGTTGCAGTGCAGCCGCCGCGACCAACAGACCCAAGGCCCAAATCGCCCCGCGATGGGTATTCACGCCCCCCGTGGTGGCGAGCATCGTTTGTTCGCCTTCACGACCGATCAGGCCAATGGCTTCGCGCAGCGGCAAACCGACTTCGCCAAACTCGATCGCGGCCTCCGCCATGTCCTTGAATGCAGGCCATAGGGACAGTGCCGAAGCGTGCATCAGCCCGAGGTGCAAATCGGTGTGCGCGCCATTGCCGCGACGGTCGACCAGCGCTGGTTTCGGCGACAGGTCCGCTTCGTCGATCAGTGCGTCCACGGCCAGATCCGCCAGCCGCTCAGCCAGGGACAGCGTTTTCGGTTGCAGGTTAAATGCGTGCATTACCAGCTCCTGAACTTGGCGGGCGGGTTGTAGAGGCCACCGGACCACTCGACCAGATCCGCCACGCTTTTCGCCGCCAGCAATTCGCGGGTGGCGTCGGTGCGGCGAATGCCGAGGTCTTCAGGCAACGCAATCAGCCCTTCGCGGCGCATGCGCGCGGTGTCTTTGGGATTGTGGCGCAGGCCGATGACGGTTACCCCGGCCACGGCCGCGATCATCGCCTGACGCTCTTCCAGCGAACGCGCCTTGTACAGATAGGCGATGCCTTCCTCGGTCAGCAGGTGAGTCACGTCGTCGCCGTAGATCATGATCGGGGCCAGCGGCATGCCGCTTTTGCGCGCCACTTCTACCGCGTCGAGGGTGTCGACGAAGGTCGGTTTGCCGCCCTCCTGGAAGGTCTCGACCATTTGCACCACGAGTTTTTTGCCTCGCTCCAGCAGCGCTTCGGGCGCATCGTCATGGCGCATGTCGAGCCAGGCCGGCGTACCGTGACGACGACCGCGCGGGTCGTGGCCCATGTTCGGCGCACCACCGAAACCGGCCAGGCGGCCGCGTGTCACGGTGGAGGAATGGCCGTCGCCATCGACTTGCAGCGTGGCGCCGATGAACAGGTCCACCGCATATTGCCCCGCCAGTTGGCAGAACATCCGGTTCGAACGCAGGGAGCCGTCGCGACCGGTGAAGAACACGTCGGGCCGAGCGGCAATGTAGTTTTCCATGCCCAGTTCGGTGCCGAAACAATGCACGCTTTCGACCCAACCGCTTTCGATGGCGGGAATCAAGGTTGGGTGCGGATTGAGCGTCCAGTTGCGGCAGATCTTGCCTTTAAGGCCGAGGGATTCGCCGTAGGTCGGCAGGATCAATTCGATAGCGGCGGTGTTGAAACCGATGCCGTGGTTCAGGGACTGGACGTTGTGTTTTTCGTAGATCCCACGGATCGCCATCATTGCCATCAACACGTGCACAGGCTTGATGTGGCGAGGGTCGCGGGTGAACAGCGGTTCGATGTAGAACGGTTTGTCGGCCACCACCACGAAATCGACCCAGGAGGCCGGGATGTCAACGCGAGGCAGGTCGCTGACATCGTCCACCAGTTGATTGACCTGAACGATCACGATGCCGTCGCTGAAGGCAGCCGGTTCGATCAATGCAGGGGTGTCCTCGGTGCTTGGGCCGGTGTAGATGTTGCCGGCGCGGTCGGCCATGAAACCGGCCGAGAGCACGACGTTGGGAATCAGGTCGACCACCAGCCGAGCATAGAGCTCGATGTAGGTGTGGATCGCGCCGATTTCCAGCAGGCCGTCTTCCAGCAATTGGCTGATGCGCAGGCTTTGAGTGCCGGCGAAAGAGAAGTCGAGCTTGCGGGCGATGCCGCGTTCAAACAGCTCCAGATGCTCGGAGCGTCCGACGCTGGGCATGATCATGTGCAGGTCATGCAGCTTCGCGGGATCGGCCTTGGCCAGGGAGCGGGACAGGAAATCCGCCTGTTTCTGGTTATTGCCCTCCAGCACCACACGGTCACCGGGCAAGATCAAGGCCTCCAGCGCCGCAATGATTTTGTCGGTGGGCAGGACCACACCGTCGGCTAAACCCCGTACCCGCTCGAGACGCCGCTGCTTTTCGCTGCGCCGCCGCGTCCATCGCGAGTCGGGGGATATTGTTGTTGTCATGACCACTCCACGGGTTCGCTGTCGTGGGAGTCACCTTAGGAGCGTTGGGTGGGGGGCATCAATCAAGCAGAGTGGTGGATAGTTACGCTTAGGGTAATGGTTGACTGGGCGGACGCCATCGTCGGAACGCCGCCCGGAGCGAGCTTGCTCGCGTGAAGGTGCCGGTCAGATCAACCCCGCGCTTACAAGCAACTCCTCCAACGCCAGCAAGTCAGGCACCTTGGCCACTTGTTCCCCCACCTGCACCGCCGCCTGTTCCAGCGAACACAACGGCACATCCACATAACTCAACTGGCTGTCGAGCTTGTACGACCGCGGAATCCCCTGCACCAGCAAGGCGATGAATTTCAGATCGGGCCGCCCACCGAGCGCATTGAGGATGACGATCCGCGCCCGCTCACCGATGACGGTTTTTTGGCCGCACGCCGACTCGAAACTGAGCAACGGAATCTGCCGCTTGCGCCACATTACCCGCCCGAGGTACCACGGCGGCGTGTCGAGGTCGAAGGCACCGGGTTGGTAATCAATAAGCTCCGCAACAGCGACGTTGGGCAAAATCAGGTTGCGGTCAGCCAAGGGCAGCAGCAGCCCGGTGAGGGTGTTGGTGCGCGGGTAAAAATGGTCATCAAGCATGGGTTTTGCTCCACAACGCGATGCTTTCGAGCAGCACCGATTCCTGGTACGGCTTGCCGAGGTAGTCGTTGACGCCGATGGCCATGGCGCGATCGCGGTGTTTCTGCCCGGTGCGGGAAGTGATCATGATGATCGGCAGGTGCTGCAGACGTTCGTCGGTACGTACCTGGGTCGCGACTTCGAAGCCGTCCATGCGCGGCATTTCGATGTCCAGCAGCATCAGGTCGGGCATGTGTTCTTCAAGCAGCAGCATGGCGTCGACACCGTCCTTGGCGGTCAGCACGTTCATGCCGTGGCGTTCCAGCAGACGGCTGGTGACCTTGCGCACCGTGACTGAATCGTCGACCACCAACACCAACAGTGGCTTGTGCGGCTCAACCTCCGCCCCCTGAGTCGCTGACTGTTGCGGCACGCGGGCCTGCATCGCGCGGATCGGCGCCAGCAAGTCGAGAATCAGCACCACCCGCCCATCGCCCAGAATCGTGGCCCCGGACAAACCCTGCACCGCTGCAAACTGCGGACCGAGGCTTTTGACCACGATCTCGCGAGTGCCGGCCATGGCGTCGACTTGCACCGCGATGTGCCGCTCGTTGCACTGCACCAGCAATACGGGCAGCGGCAAGCTCTGGCCCAGCAGTTTCGGGCGATGGCTGGTTTTCAGCAGTTCACCCAGGTAGCACAGTTCATAGTGTTGACCGGCGTATTTGTAGGTCGGCGGATCAAGCCGGTAACGCCCTTCAAGCTCGTTGGGCAACACGCGAACGATGCCGTCAATGGTGTTCAGCGGGATCGCGTACTGATCATCAAAGCACTGCACCATCAGCGCCCGGTTAACCGACACGGTGAATGGCAGGCGAATCCGGAAGTGCACGCCCTGCCCCGGCACAGAGTCGATGTTCATGCTGCCTCCGAGTTGCCGGACCTCTTCATGCACCACGTCCATGCCGACGCCGCGCCCGGATATCTGGGTGATTTTCTCGGCGGTGGAGAACCCCGGCTGCAGGATGAATTGCAGTACATCGCGGTCGCTGATGTCGCTGTCCGGCGCCAGCAACCCGCGCTTGATCGCCTTGCGCCGCACTGCGTCCAGCGGCACGCCGGCACCGTCGTCGCGGATATCAAAAATAATGTCGCCGCCCTCTCGCGACAGGTCGAGGGTGATTCGCCCCTGAGCCCGTTTACCCGCCGCAATACGCACCTCGGCCGATTCCAGGCCATGATCCACGGCGTTGCGCAGCATGTGCTCCAACGGCGCGGCCATGCGTTCGAGAACGTTGCGGTCCATTTCGCCTTCGGCATTGCCGACGATGAACTGCACATCTTTCCCCAACTCACCGGCGACCTGACGGACGATCCGCTTCAAGCGCGGTAGCATCCGCTCGAACGGCACCATGCGCGTACGCATCAGGCCTTCCTGCAATTCGGTATTGATGCGGCCCTGCTGTTGCAGCAGGTTTTCCGCGTCCTGATTGCGTCGGTCGAGGGTTTCCTTAAGGTCGAGCAAGTCTGAGGCGGATTCGAATAACGCGCGCGACAGTTGCTGCAACTGTGAGTGGCGGTCCATTTCCAGCGGATCGAATTCTTCGTAACCCAGGCGTTCGGCTTCGACTTGCTGGCGGCTGAGAATCCGCCCTTGGGTTTCGGTATCGAGCCGGCGCAATTGGTCGCGCATGCGCTCGATGGTAGTTTCCATTTCGCTCAGCGTCACACGTGCATCGTTGACCTGTTGTTCGATTCGGCCACGGAAAATCGACGTTTCACCGGCCAGGTTGACCAGGTCGTCGAGCAGCTCTGCCGAGACCTTGACCATATCCGCGCCAGCAT
Organism: Pseudomonas sp. Ma2-10; assembly: GCF_054330215.1. Classification (NCBI taxonomy): domain Bacteria; kingdom Pseudomonadati; phylum Pseudomonadota; class Gammaproteobacteria; order Pseudomonadales; family Pseudomonadaceae; genus Pseudomonas; species Pseudomonas sp. Ma2-10. Next base: position 210,903 of record NZ_JBTEYL010000002.1, read on the forward strand.
CCGGCGGTGGTGGCGGCGTCTCGACTTTCGGCGTTGCGCACGCCACGACCGGGACCGGTGTTTCGGGCACGGCCGGATGACTGAAGTTCTTGATCGCGTCGATCAGTTGATCGGCGGGGGGTAATGGCTGACCGGCACGGGTCGCGTCGAGCATTTGCGCCAGTCGGTCGTGGCTGCTTTGCAACAAACCGAACAACGCGGCGGTGGACTGCAACACGCCAGCGGACAGGCCTTCGTAGAGGAATTCCAGCTCATGGGCGAGGTCGCCAATCGGCGCGATTTCCACCATCCGCGCGCCACCCTTGAGGGTGTGCAAATCACGTAGCAGGGTTTCCACTTCCTGACGATTAGACGGCTCGGCCTGCCAGCGCACCAGCGCCGCGCCGGAGTTTTCGATGATGTCGAAACCTTCTTCGAGGAAGATTTCCAGAAGCTCCGGATCCTGCCCAGGTGAATCCTCGGCCCGTGCCGGGTCGACCGTTTCAACCGCGCTGGCGTTGCCCTGGCGAAACTCGCGAATAGCCTCGATCACCTCACCCGGATCGCCCAATGGCCGCTGGTTCCGCAACTGATCAAGCAGCTGCGCGAGCCGGTCATGACTGTGTTGCAGCAGGTGCGCCAATGCTTCGCTGTAGGTATAACGGCGGTCCACCAGACCTTCGTAAAGGCTTTCCAGTTCATGGGCCAGTTCACCGACCGGCTCGACCTCGGCCATCCGCGCACCCCCTTTGAGGGTATGCAAATCTCGCTGCAACGACGACAACGGCGCAACGTTGTCCGGGTCGCTCAGCCAGCGCTGCAAAGCCTGGCCGGCGCTTTCAAGGATATCCACCGCCTCTTCGAGGAAGATCGAAACAATCTCATCGTCCAGCTCAACCTGGGTGGCGGTCTGTTCCAGCTCAGCCGTGGCGCTGCCCAGTTCCCGAATACTCAACGTGCGGCTGCCATCGCTGCGGATCAGCCCCGTCGCCGACGGATCCAGGCTCTCATCGAGCAACCCGCGCAACGCCCGGATGCGTTCCGGTTGCGGGCTGACTTCCTGGCCGGCGGCCAGTTCGTCGAGCATGTTGATCAGCGCTTCATGGGCACTTTGCACCTCGTGGAAAAACGCCTCGCTGACCGCCAGGCTGCTTTCCTCCACCGCACCATAGAGGTCGAGCAAGGCTTCGCAGAGTTCATCCACCGGATGCAGATCAGCCAGGTGCGCGCCTTCGCCAAGGGTGGTCAACTCATCCAGCAACGCGCTGAGTTCCTGACGCTCGCCAGGATGTTGCTGCCAGCGCTGCAACAGGCTTTCGGCGTCCAGCAGGATGTCCATGCCTTGCGCGAGGAAGTTGTTGATCAGTTGTGGATCTCGCTTGATGCGCAACCCGGTATTCGGTGCACTCAGGAGCGTGTCCAGACGCTCGGCCAGCAACGCCTGGGTTCGCTCGATCAATGAGCGGGCGCCGGGAATCTGCGCCAGTGGATCACGCTTGAGCTGCCGCAACCCGAGACGGAACAGTCCTTCGGCTTCGAGTAACAGCTCGACTTCGTCCAGGTCGAGGGCGATCAGGTGCGCCTTGTACTCCCGGGTCAGATGATCCAGCGGCCTTGCCAGTTCGGCGATCGGCAATACGCCCGCCATGGAGGCGCTGCCCTTGAGGGTATGCAGCGCCCGCTGTAACTCGTCGCTGGCCAGCAACGGCACGTGCTCGGCGGCTTGATCGAGGAACCGATTGAGGCTGCCCAAATGGGTTTCAGCTTCGTTGCGGAAAATCTCAAGCAGCAGCGGATCGAGGGCTGCGACGTCCAGGGCATCCTCATCGGGTATCGGCTCTTTGCCCTTGGCCAAGGCGTGGGCGCGTACGGCCAATTGGTCAACGTCGTTGCGCTGGCGCTGGGCATGGTGGGCAAACTCGGCCACCAGTTCCGGCAGCAGATTCAGCGTATCGCCCAGCAGTTGTTGCACCGCCGGCCCCGGTAGAACGCTGTGCTCCAGGACGCGGTTGAGCAGGTTTTCCATCGCCCAAGCCAGTTCGCCCAAGACTAAAGCGCGGACCATCCGGCCACTGCCTTTCAACGTATGGAAGGCCCGGCGCAGTTCGCTCAGGGCCGATTTGTCGTCGGGATTAACCGACCAGCGCGGCAGGTACTCCCGGAGAATTTCCAGGACTTCATCGGTTTCTTCAAGGAAAACTTCCCGCAGCTCATCGTCCACCGGTTCTTCACCGGTGGGCGGTGGCAACAGGCTTGCCGGTGTGGTCAGGGCAGGCGGATTGACAGAGGACACCGGGCTGGCCAATACATCGGCCAGTGACTTGACGGTCTCAGGGTCGTCCAGTTCCTGCAGATCCTGCATGACCTGCGCTTCACTCGGGCTGAGCACATCTTCAAGCACCGGCACCTGCTGCTCGCTGGGGAAAAAGCCGAGTGAGGCCAGGCTTTTTTCCGCGACGTCGAGCAACTTTTCACCCGGCGCTTCGGGGTCGTCGCTGAGGCGCTCCAGGTAATAGTCGATGCTGGTGACGACGTCGGCCAGGCTGTCCAGTTCCTGCCAGCCGGGATGATCCGGATCCAGCAGCAGGTGTTCGCGGATGAAGTGGTTGCACGTCTCGATCAGGCTCGCCGCACGGCTCAACGGAATCATTGCCAGTGCACCGCGCACCTGGGTCAGCAAGGCCGGCAATGGCTGCAAGTGCTGGCGGTCCCAGTCGGCGTCGATGTAGTCGACGATCATGTCCTTGGCCTGTTGCAGGCAGATGCGCGCTTCCTTGATCACGATCTGATGGATCTGTGTCAGGTCGGTGGTCGGCAGGCGGCTTTCTTCCTGGCTTTGCGGCTCGACGGTGCCGACCATCCCGGCGAGCGTCGCTTCGACGTAGAGCAAGGCGCCGGCGACGTCCATCAGGATCGCGTCGTTGGGCTCACGCTGGCCCTGGACGAGGCTCAGCACCACCGCCAATTGATCGATGATGACCTTGCGTGGTTGGCCGAAACCGAGCACCGCCAGGGTGTCGGCGATTTGCCGCAGGGGCGCCAGCAGGCTTTCAAGGTCCGAGATGTGTTGGCGGTCGCTGCGCACGAACAGGTCCAGGCGCTCCTTGACCCGCACCAACTCTTCACACAAAGCGGCCAACACCGAGCGCATGGCATCGCGGTCGGGACCGGCCAGCCGTGTTCGTTCTTCGTCGACCATCGCGCCGTCAGTCAGCGCGTCGTCCAGTCCGTAGCGATCTTTCATGGTCAGCATCTGCCCGGTGGGATGTTCGGCCTTGGCAATGTAGAACAGCAAACTCTTGAGCAACTCCGGCGGCGCCGGCTGATTGATTCCGTGCATGCCCTGTTCGAGCAGGCGCTTGAGTTCTTTGTCGGCCTCCTTGAACAGACTGCGCAACGCCGGACTGTTAGCAATCGAACCGCCGCGCATACCTTCGACCAGCGCCGAGGCGACCTGCCACAACGGGTTCAAGGGTGCGTTGGCGCACAGCGCTTCGAGGCGCGCAAAAACCTTGGTCAGGTAACCGAGATTGGTTTCGCCGTCCTGTTCACGCAGTAACCCGACCAGGGCCATCTGCAACATCTGCCGCAACTTGCGCAGCACGTTCGGTAAATCCGTTGGTTCCAGCAGTGCCAGCGACTCTTCGTCCAAGGGCGGCAGGCCCGGCAATTGCGGGCTGAACAGGCTGGTTTCCGACAACCGGCTTTCGCCACGGGCGCTGCGCAGATCGTTGATCAGCGGCAGCACCACCAGCGGCAGTTCGCGGCGCGCACCTTGCACCCGCTCGAGGTAAATCGGCAACTGCCCAAGGGCTTGCAGCAACAGGTGGAGCGTCTCATCGCGATGATTGACGCGGTTCTGTTGCAAAGCCGTGGTCAGGTGTTCCATCTCTTCGGCGAGCAGCGCCGCGCCATAGAATTCGACCATCTGCAAACTGCCGTGAACCTGATGGATGCACGCCAGGCATTCACTGAGCGCGTACGTCGCCTGCGGGTCATCAAGCAATGTTTCAATCGCCTGATGAGCCACTTTCAGCGTTTCGGCAATCTCGCCTTTGACCCACTCGAGGGCCACATAGTCGTGCCGATCACCCATAACCACTCCAAATTACGGCGCTACTCAAAAAAAGCATCCGCTCGCAGGCGTTTCACACGTTATCCGACGCCTGCGCCTTGGCGGCCGGCAAGGTGAAACCGGATACCGAACGCCGCAGCTGGCTGGCCATTTTCGCCAGGTTGCCAATGCTCTCGGCCGTGGCGGTGGAGCCAGACGAGGTCTGTGTAGTGATCTGCTGGATCACGTTCATCGTCAGGGAAATCTGACCCGCCGAAGACGTCTGTTGCTGCGCTGCGTTGGAAATACTCTGGATCAACGCGGCAAGGGTCTTCGACACGCCTTCAATTTCTTCCAGGGCCACTCCGGCATCCTGCGCCAGACGAGCGCCACGCACCACTTCGGTGGTGGTTTGCTCCATGGAAATCACCGCTTCGTTGGTGTCGGTCTGAATCGCCCGCACTAGGGTTTCGATCTGCCGGGTGGCGGCGGACGAGCGCTCGGCCAGCCGCTGGACTTCATCAGCAACCACCGCAAAACCGCGCCCGGCATCACCGGCCATGGAGGCCTGGATCGCCGCGTTCAGCGCAAGGATGTTGGTCTGGTCGGCAATGTCATCGATCAGGCTGACAATGTCGCCGATTTCCTGAGAAGACTCGCCGAGGCGCTTGATACGCTTGGCGGTGTCCTGAATCTGCTCGCGAATATTGTCCATGCCGTGGATGGTGTTGTGCACCACCTCGTTGCCCTTGTTGGCGATTTCCACCGAGCGTTCGGCCACCGCCGATGATTCGGCGGCGTTGGCCGAGACCTGGTCGATAGACTGGGCCATGTCGTTGATCGCAGTGGAGGCTTCGGCAATCTGCTGCGCCTGATGCTCCGAAGCTTGCGCCAGGTGCATGGCGGTGGCCTGGGTTTCCTGCACGGCGGCAGCAACCTGGCCAGCGGTGAGATTGATAGTCGCCACCAGATCGCGCAGTTGGTCCACGGAATAGTTGATCGAGTCGGCGATGGTCCCGGTGAAGTCTTCGGTCACCGAGGCGGTCACGGTCAGGTCGCCGTCCGCCAGGTCCTCGATCTCATCAAGCAGGCGCATGATCGCGTTCTGGTTACGCTCGTTCTTCTCAGCCGTTTCGCGCAGCTGACGATTGGTTTCCCGAACCATCACCAGACCAATGAGGATGATCGACATCAGCGCCAACAGCCCCAGCACGTAGCCACCAATGGTGTCGGTGTTGCGCCCATCTGCCAGGTTTTCGAAACCGCCGGCCAGGTGCGAGGCTTCCTCGAGCAGGGTCTGTGACAGGGTGAACATACTGGTGGCCGACCCACGGACCTTGAACAGCTCCGGCGAGGTTTCAAGGATTTCATCCACCGAACCCGAGACGAACTCGAACAGCTCGGAAATTTCGATCAGCCTCGCGCGAGCATCGCGGTCTTCAACCTGGCTGACTTTCAGTGACGGATTGCCCTGAAGCATGCCGTTGAGCACCTGGCCGAATCGCGCCGCATCGCGACCGAAGGCATCGGCGGCCTGCTGCGAATTTTCATCACCGGACAGCACCGTGTTCACCGCACCGAGAATCCGCTCAGCCAATAGCGACTGGCGCTGCGCCATGGCCACTTGCGAGGCCGGGGCGCCGCGCTGGAGGAGAGTTTCGACGACTTTTTCGTACTCGACCTGCAACTGCGGCACGGTTTCGGCCAGGGTCGCGGCGACTTGATGCAGCGACAGCACGGTCTGTTCGCTGGAGAGGATCGCGTCGGTATTTTTCAGCAGGCGTTCCCAGTCCAGTTGCACGGCGCGCATTTGCGGGCGCACGGTGGACGGCGCCGGCGGCAGGCCGGTGACGGGGTCACCTTTCTTCAGATAGCCCCAGCGTTGGGCAAAGTCATTGCGCGCATCGCTCAGCAGCTTGAACGCCGCCCCCTTGCCGGCAGCCGCTTCGGTGGCGTTCTTGGCAATGCGTTGGGACAGCACGCGCAACTCACCGGCGTGGCCGATGTACTGTTTGTCATACGTGGCCTGGGTATTGAGGTAAGCGAAGTTAGCGAACAGCAGCATGATGAAGACGATCAGCGCGATGAACAGCGCGATGATCTGTGACCGGCTGCGCGACCCTTCTGGCTTGCCTGTTTTTGCTTTTATCATCGGTAACCAACACCCTTTAAAGCTTGCCGAAGGATCTGTGGGAGCGTTTACAGCGCGACGTGCATAAAGCTCTGCGACTGCGCTAATGCAAACGGGCTGAATACCTGCCAGGCCTGCTCGCGCTGAAACCGGCCTTTGATGAACGGTGCAATCGGGCCGCTCAAGGTATCTGCCGGCTCCAGACTGTCCCGGGCAAAGTGCTGCAAGCCGAAAACCTCATCGACCATCAACCCGGTAAACACGTCGTTATGCTCCACCACCAATACCCGGCGCTGCTTGCGCACTGTTGACAGCTCATGCCCGAAGAAGCCGCACAAGTCGATGATCGGCAACAGACGCCCGCGCAGATTGGCCACGCCCTTGACCCAGGGTCTGACCCCGGGCAGCTGGGTGAACCAAGGCTCGTGCAACACTTCGCTGACCTCGCCCATCGGCGCGACGTACCAGCGCTCGCCCAGACGGAAGCCGATGCCGCTCCAACTGTCTTGTCGGGTCGGCTGGGACGGCAAGTCCGCCGCCAGCAGACGACAACGCTGGTCGATCTGCAGCAGCAGTTCGAAAGCCGTTAGCGACTCGGTCATGGCCGGACGATCAACCGGCCAGCACGTTGTTCAGGGTCTTGATCAGGGTCTCTTCGTCGACCGGTTTGGTCAGGTAGTCCTTGGCGCCCTGGCGCGTGCCCCAGACCTTGTCGGTTTCCTGATCCTTGGTGGTGATGATGATCACCGGGATGTGCCCGGTTTCCGGGTCTTTGGTCAGCTGACGGGTGGCCTGGAAACCATTGAGGCCAGGCATGACGATGTCCATCAGCACGGCGTCGGGTTTTTCCTGGCGGGCCAGGGCCACGCCGTCGGCGCCGTTTTCGGCTTTCAACACTTCATGACCGTGCTTTTCCAGCATGCCGGTCAGTTTGTACATTTCGGTCGGCGAATCATCGACGATCAGAATACGTGCCATGGTCTTCCCCATTCTTTGTCGACGCCGGACCCGCTGGCCGAGCGTCACTGTGCGTGTCCTACTGCGGCAAAACAGCGGCAAAGCCCGGTACATGGGCCTGGATCGCGTTCAGCAGCTCTTCCTTGCTGAAAGGCTTGGTCAAAAACTGGTCGGAGCCGACGATGCGCCCCTTGGCCTTGTCGAACAGCCCGTCCTTGGACGACAGCATAATCACTGGCGTGGACTTGAACGCACTGTTGTTCTTGATTAAAGCGCAGGTCTGATAACCATCCAGACGCGGCATCATGATGTCGACAAAGATGATGCCGGGGTGATGGTCGGCAATCTTGGCCAGGGCATCGAAACCATCGATGGCGGTGATCACTTCACAACCCACGTTTTTCAAAAGCGTTTCGGCAGTGCGGCGAATCGTCTTCGAATCATCGATCACCATGACCTTCAAGGCGCTGGAATGCTGTTCCATAAATGCTCTGCCGTCGCCTTTGCGAATCAAATTGTCCATTTCCGATAACCGGAGGCTTGAAACCCTTGATGTTCAGGGGCCAGCGCGATATGGCAGCCTTTTTAGCACAGTCTCCAAAACCAATCTATCGGCCAACCCTGGCGGTGGTTTTTCCTTGACCGGGAACACACTCAGCGCCACTCTGACGCCACTTTTGCAGGTCACTGCGACCCACCCAATGTCGAGGAAAAACCCATGAGCGTTCGCGTCGGGATTGTCATGGATCCTATTGCCAGCATTTCCTATAAAAAGGATAGCTCGCTGGCCATGCTGCTGGCCGCACAGAAGCGCGGCTGGGAACTGTTCTATATGGAGCAGGGCGATTTGTACCAGGCCGAAGGCGAAGCGCGGGCGCGGATGCGTCCGTTGAAAGTCTTCGCCAACCCGGAAAAATGGTTCGAACTCGAAGCCGAGAACGACGCGCTGCTGAGCGATCTGGACGTGATCCTGATGCGCAAGGATCCGCCGTTCGACATGGAATTCGTCTACTCCACTTACCTCCTGGAGCAAGCCGAACGCGCTGGCGTGCTGGTGGTCAACAAGCCGCAGAGCCTGCGTGACTGCAATGAAAAGCTGTTCGCCACGCTGTTCCCGCAGTGCACCCCACCGACCATCGTCAGCCGCCGCCCGGACGTACTGCGCGAATTCGCCGACCACCACGGCGACGTGATCCTCAAGCCGCTGGATGGCATGGGCGGTTCTTCGATTTTCCGTCACACCGCTGGCCACCCGAACCTGTCGGTGATCCTCGAGACACTGACCCTGCATGGCAAACAGCAGATCATGATTCAGGGTTACCTGCCGGCGATCGTCGATGGCGACAAACGTATTCTGATGATCGACGGCGAGCCGGTGGATTACTGCCTGGCACGAATTCCGGCCGCTGGCGAAACCCGTGGCAACCTCGCCGCCGGTGGCCGTGGCGAAGCCCGACCGCTGACCGAGAAAGATCGCTGGATCGCCGCCCAAGTCGGCCCGACCCTGCGCGAAAAAGGCCTGCTGTTCGTCGGTCTCGACGTGATCGGCGAGCATCTGACGGAAATCAACGTCACCAGCCCGACCTGCATTCGCGAGATTGATAACGCGTTCGGCACTGACATCGGCGGCCTGTTGATGGATGCCATCGATCAGAAGCTCAAGGCCCGTTGATATAGAACAGCCAAGAAACGACCAACATTGCGTTATCATCCGCGGCCTGTGAAAAACGCGATGTTGGTTTTTTTGTCATGACACTTCCGTCCGATCTGCCCGCTGAACTCGCCCATCGTGGCGTGCGCCCGGCTGATCGCCTCGGTTTTACCCTGTTTCTCGCGGCGCTGATTCACCTGGCCTTGCTGTTGGGCATCGGCTTTACGATGGTCGAACCCAAGCAAATCAGTAAAACCCTGGAAATCACCCTCGCTACCTTCAAAAGCGAAAAGAAGCCTGAAAAAGCTGATTTCCTCGCTCAAGAGAATCAGCAAGGCAGCGGCACGCTGGATAAAAAGGCGACTCCCAAGACCACCGAGGTCGCGCCTTTCCAGGACAACAAGGTGCAGAAAGTTACGCCACCGCCGGCGGCCAAACCGCGAGTGCGGGAAGCCGCACCGAAAGCAGCCGTGACGACCGTCGCGCCCAAGCCGAAAAAGGCTGCGACCAAAACCGAAGCACCCAAGCCGGTCACCAAACCCGCAGTCGCGGCGCCGACGTTCGACAGTGAACAGCTGTCCAGCGACATCGCCAGCCTGGAAGCGGAACTGGCCAGCGAACAACAGTTGTACGCCAAGCGCCCGCGTATCCACCGCATGAGCGCCGCGTCGACCATGCGCGACAAAGGCGCCTGGTATAAGGACGAGTGGCGCAAAAAGGTCGAGCGCATTGGCAATCTGAATTACCCCGACGAAGCGCGACGCAAGCAGATCTACGGCAATTTGCGCCTGATGGTTTCGATCAACCGTGACGGCTCGCTCTTTGAAGTGCTGGTGCTCGAGTCGTCCGGGCAACCGCTGCTGGATCAGGCGGCGCAGCGCATCGTGCGGCTGGCGGCGCCGTTTTCACCGTTTACCGGGGATCTGTCGGATATCGATCGTCTGGAAATCATCCGGACCTGGAAGTTTGCGCGCGGGGACAAACTCTTCAGCAACTGACACCCCACAAATCCCCTGTGTGATCGATGTCGACTGCCAAATTGCACCATCCTCAGCTTGTCAGCTCGCCCCTCCAACGCCACACTAGCGCTCATGAAGAACGTCAGCCCCAGCTACCTCAAGCATCAGTTCCTGATCGCCATGCCTCACATGGTCGACCCGAATTTTGCGCACACCTTGACCTACATCGTCGAGCACACGGCCAATGGAGCCATGGGCCTGGTGGTCAATCGTCCGCAAGATCTCAACCTGGCCGATATCCTCGAGCAACTGCGCCCCGACATCGAACCGCCGGTCCTCTGCCAGCATGTGCCGATCTTCATCGGCGGCCCGGTGCAGACCGATCGCGGTTTTGTCCTGCACCCCTCGGGGCAGACTTATCAGGCCACCGTTGAGCTTGATGAGAAACTGGCCCTGTCGACCTCCCAGGATGTGCTGTTCGCCATCGCCGACGGCGTCGGTCCGGCGAAAAGTCTGATCGCCCTCGGATACGCTGGCTGGGAAGCCGGGCAACTGGACGCCGAACTGGCCCAGAACGCCTGGCTGACCTGCCCGTTCGATGCCGATATTTTGTTCAACACCAGCAGCGAACTGCGCCTGGAAGCCGCAGCCAAGCGCCTGGGCGTCAATCTCAGCCTGCTGACCAGCCAGGCAGGACACGCCTGATGGCCCTGCGCCTGATTTTGGGTTTCGACTACGGCACCAAACAGATCGGCGTTGCGGTCGGCCAGGTGATTACCGGCCAGGCCCGCGAGCTGTGTACCTTGAAGGCACAAAACGGTATTCCGGACTGGAATCAGGTCGAAGCCCTGATTAAAGAGTGGAAACCCGATGCCGTGGTGGTTGGCCTGCCCTTGAACATGGACGGCACGCCGAGCGACATGTGCCTGCGCGCCGAGAAATTCGCCCGCCGCCTCAACGGCCGCTACAACGTGCCCTTCTATACCCACGATGAACGCCTGACCACCTTCGAAGCCAAGGGTGAACGGCGCGATCGCGGCGGACAAAAGGGCAGCTACCGCGACAACCCGGTGGACGCCATCGCCGCCGCCCTGCTGCTGCAAGGCTGGCTCGACGAAAACACCGCACTGTTCGAATCCTGAAGAGCCGCAACAAGCGTCTCTACTTAGCGACAACCCGAGCCACCTCTCCAGCAGAACCCGGCTCGGACCCAAGAAGGAGCAACCATGAGCCTACCCAATCCCGTTGAACTGATCAGCCAGATGGCGACCCGGCTTGACGCCTATCTGTCCAAGCGTGGCATCAGCGAACCGCGCTACATCGGTATTCGTACGGGGGGCGTCTGGGTGGCCCAGGCGTTGCTCGATGAACTGGGCAGCGACTCGCCCCTCGGCACCCTGGACGTCTCCTTCTACCGCGACGACTTCAGCCAGAACGGCCTGCACCCCCAAGTGCGCCCTTCGGCTCTGCCGTTCGAGATCGAAGGCCAGCACCTGGTGCTGATCGACGATGTGCTGATGAGCGGCCGGACCATCCGCGCCGCCCTCAATGAGCTGTTCGACTACGGCCGCCCGGCCAGCGTGACATTGGTATGCCTGCTGGACCTGGACGCCGGCGAGCTGCCGATCCGCCCGAATGTGGTCGGGGCGACGCTGTCGCTGGCCGCCCACGAACGGGTGAAACTGTCCGGCCCGGAACTCAAGCTCGAACTGCAAGACCTCGCCCTTTAATTCGCCCTATTGAGAGTCCCCCTCGCGATGACGCCTCTAGAAACCAAGCGCCCGCTGCAGCTCAATGATCAGGGCCAGCTGCGCCACTTCCTCTCGCTCGACGGTTTGCGCCGCGAGCTGCTGACGGAAATCCTCGACACCGCCGACTCGTTTCTCGAAGTCGGCGCCCGGGCGGTGAAGAAAGTCCCGTTGCTGCGCGGCAAGACCGTGTGCAACGTGTTCTTCGAGAACTCCACCCGCACCCGCACCACGTTCGAACTGGCGGCCCAGCGGCTGTCGGCCGACGTCATCACCCTGAACGTGTCCACGTCGTCGGCAAGCAAGGGCGAAACCCTGCTCGACACCCTGCGCAACCTGGAAGCCATGGCCGCCGACATGTTCGTCGTGCGCCACGGTGATTCCGGCGCGGCGCACTTCATCGCCGAACATGTCTGCCCGCAAGTGGCGATCATCAACGGCGGCGACGGCCGTCACGCCCACCCGACCCAGGGCATGCTCGACATGCTCACCATTCGCCGGCACAAAGGCGGCTTCGAAAACCTTTCGGTGGCTATCGTCGGCGACATCCTGCACTCGCGGGTGGCGCGCTCGAACATGCTGGCGCTGAAAACCCTCGGCTGCCCGGACATCCGCGTTATCGCGCCCAAAACCCTACTGCCGATCGGCATCGAGCAATACGGCGTGAAGGTCTACACCGACATGACCGAAGGCCTGAAAGACGTCGATGTGGTGATCATGCTGCGCCTGCAGCGTGAACGCATGACCGGCGGTCTGCTGCCGAGCGAAGGCGAGTTCTACCGCCTGTTCGGCCTGACCACTGCGCGCCTGGCCGGAGCCAAACCGGATTGCATCGTCATGCACCCGGGACCGATCAACCGTGGCGTGGAGATTGAGTCGGCGGTGGCCGACGGCCCGCACTCGGTCATCCTCAATCAAGTCACCTACGGTATTGCGATTCGTATGGCTGTGCTGTCCATGGCCATGAGCGGGCAGACTGCCCAACGCCAATTCGAGCAGGAGAACGCCCAGTGAAGCTCAGCATTCTCGGCGCCCGCGTCATTGATCCAGCCAGCGGCCTGGATCAAGTGACCGATATCCATATTGAAGCCTGCAAGATCATTGCCCTTGGCGCCGCGCCAGCCGGTTTTGTCGCCGTCGACACCCTCGACGCCAAAGGCCTGGTCGCCGCCCCTGGGCTGGTTGACCTGAACGTCGCCCTGCGCGAGCCGGGCTACAGCCGTAAAGGTTCAATCGTCAGTGAAACCCGCGCCGCCGCGGCCGGTGGCGTCACCAGCCTGTGCTGCCCACCGAACACCAAACCGGTGCTGGACACCTCGGCCGTGGCCGAACTGATCCTCGACCGAGCCCGCGAGGCCGGCAACACCAAGGTATTCCCGATCGGTGCCCTGAGCAAAGGCCTGGACGGCGAACAGCTGGCCGAGTTGGTCGCCTTGCGCGATGCCGGTTGCGTGGCCTTCGGCAATGGCCTGGACAGCTTCCGCAACACCCGCACGCTGTGCCGGGCGCTGGAATACGCCGCAACCTTCGACTTGACGGTGATTTTCAATTCTCAGGACCATGACCTGGCCGAAGGTGGACTGGCTCACGAAGGCCCGACCGCCAGCTTCCTCGGCTTGCCGGGCATTCCCGAAACCGCCGAAACCGTGGCTCTGGCCCGCGACCTGCTGTTGGTCGAGCAAAGTGGCGTGCGCGCGCACTTCAGCCAACTCACCAGCGCACGTGGCGTGGCCCTGATCGCTCAGGCCCAGGCTCGCGGCCTGCCGGTGACGGCCGATGTCGCCCTGTATCAGCTGATCCTGACCGACGAAGCGCTGATCGACTTCAGCAGCCTCTATCACGTCCAGCCGCCGCTGCGCACCCGCGCCGACCGGGATGGCCTGCGTGAAGCGGTGAAATCGGGGGTGGTCTCGGCGATCTCCAGTCACCACCAACCCCACGAGCGGGATGCCAAACTGGCGCCGTTCGGGGCCACCGAGCCGGGCATCAGCAGCGTTGAACTGCTGCTGCCGTTGGCGATGACGCTAGTGGAAGACGGTGTGCTGGACCTGCCAACGCTGTTGGCACGCTTGAGCACCGGACCGGCCGAGGCATTGCGCCTGCCGGCGGGCAAACTGGCGGTAGGTGGACCGGCGGACATCGTGTTGTTCGACCCGGCGGCTTCGACCGTGGCCGGCGAGACATGGCTGTCCAAAGGCGAAAACTGCCCGTTCATTGGCCACAGCCTGCCGGGCGTGGTGCGTTACACCTTGGTGGATGGACGCATTAGCCACCAGGCGTAAGCGCAATCTGATCGTTCCCACGCGGCGTGGGAACGATCATCAGCGGCTCTGCGCATTGCGAATCGACACCTGATCATTCAGCGTCCAAAAGTCGTACAGCACCCCCAGAAAGAACACCCCACCTGTCACCAGGTACAGCAACCCACTGATCCACTTCCCCTGATACATCCGGTGTACGCCGAACACCCCAAGAAACGTCAGCAGAATCCACGCAACGTTGTACTCAATGGGCCCGGCTGTAAAACGCAGGTCCGCTTCACGGTCCATGGCCGGGATCAGAAACACGTCGATCAGCCAACCGATACCCAACAACCCTAAGGTGAAGAACCAGATCGTCCCGGTTACCGGCTTGCCGTAATAAAAGCGATGAGCGCCGGTAAAACCCAAAATCCACAGCAGGTAGCCAATCACTTTGCTGTGGGTATCTTGTTGCGGATCGGACTGTTGATAGGTATTCATGAAGGTCCTCGTTTCACACGATAGATAAATATTCTTGAATTATTTGTGACTTTTTTACCAGTGGCCGACGAATGGCATCTGCCACCTTGTCTCCCGTCAGAGCCTTATAACGCCTGACGTGTGTCCGACAATTGGGTCAACTTTCCGCTTATTTGGTTCCGTCGACCCCAAAAGTGAATCGACCAACGGCCTCGGAAAGGTCAAAAAAGCTGTTATAAAGTTGCGCGCTAACTTATATGAGCCTTGCCTAATGCGTCCATTTTTCAAGACATGGCTAACCATTTGCCTGTTAATGCCTCTGGCCGCCCACGCCACCAATCGTGAGCAACGTCTTCCTAACGTTAATGGTTACACCCAAAAATCCCATGTTTCTGCTCCTTCGAGCAAAAATAAACAGACCGTAAAACGCTCTCCTCAACTGAGCAGCAAAAGCAGCCTGGTTCCGCCTATGGCAACCAAGGAAAGCAGCAACGTGTTGAGCCGCGCCGTAAACGTCCTCGGTACGCCTTACCGTTGGGGCGGCAGCAGCCCAAGTAAAGGGTTCGACTGCAGTGGCCTGGTGAAATACGCGTTCAATGACGCCAAATTTGACCTGCCGCGCACTTCCAACGCCATGGCCAAAGGTCATGGGGAGAAAGTCGATCGCAAGGACCTTAAGCCTGGCGACCTGATTTTCTTCAACATCAAGAGCCGTCGAATCAATCACGTTGCCATCTACCTGGGCAACGACCGCTTCATCCACGCACCACGTCGTGGCAAGTCGGTGACCATCGACACGCTGAAAAAACCCTACTGGGAAAGCCACTACGTGGTTGCCAAGCGGGTTATGCCCAAAGAGAAGAACACCCTGCAGGTTGTTCAGCGCTAACCCGACACTGATCGTTCCCACGCGCCGCGTGGTAACGATCTACTGACCTTCAAAAGCCATCCGGCGTGCGCGCCTTCTCCCGCGCATGCTCGCGGCTGATCAAGCCCTTGGTCACCAGCTCCTTCAAGCACATATCCAGCGTCTGCATCCCCAGGTTTCCCCCGGTCTGAATCGACGAGTACATCTGCGCCACCTTGTCTTCGCGGATCAGGTTACGGATCGCTGACGTGCCAAGCATGATTTCGTGGGCCGCGATCCGCCCGCCGCCGATCTTCTTGACCAGAGTCTGCGATACCACCGCCAGCAACGACTCGGAAAGCATCGAACGAACCATCGACTTCTCGTCCCCCGGAAACACGTCCACCACCCGGTCGATGGTTTTGGCCGCTGATGTCGTGTGCAACGTGCCAAACACCAGGTGACCGGTTTCGGCGGCGGTCAACGCCAGGCGAATGGTCTCGAGATCCCGCATCTCCCCCACCAGAATGACGTCTGGGTCCTCGCGCAGGGCCGAGCGTAGAGCCGTGGCGAAGCTGCGTGTATCGCGATGGACTTCACGCTGGTTGATCAAACATTTGCGCGGCTCGTGGACGAACTCGATCGGGTCTTCGATGGTGAGGATATGGTGATGACGATGGGTGTTCAGGTGATCGATCATCGCCGCCAGGGTGGTGGATTTGCCGGAGCCGGTCGGACCGGTCACCAGCACCAGTCCCCGCGGCGCTTCAGTAATCTTGCGAAACACCTCCCCCATACCGAGGTCGTCCATGCTCAGGACCTTGGTCGCAATGGTCCGGAACACCGCGCCAGCACCACGATGGTGGTTGAACGCGTTAACCCGAAAACGCGCCACGCCGGGCACGTCAAAGGAAAAGTCGGTTTCCAGATGCTTCTCGAAATCCACCCGCTGAGTGTCATTCATGATGTCGTAGATCAGCGCCTGCACCTGCTTGTGGTCCAGGGCTGGCAGGTTGATGCGCCGTACATCGCCGTCGACCCGAATCATCGGTGGCAGGCCGGCGGACAGATGCAAGTCGGACGCGCCCTGTTTCGCGCTGAAAGCCAGCAGCTCAGTGATATCCATAGCGTTCCTCAATTCCAGTAGAATGCCGCGAACCTTCAGCCGCCGGCGCCTCTTGATGTCCACGATAGCAGACAACATTGCACAGGTTAGTTCACGCATCCACGCCGCTGCCGTCGCCGCAAAACGCGACGAAGACAGCGTCCATCTGCTGGCTGTGAGCAAGACCAAGCCCGCCGAAGCCCTGCGCGAAGCGTATGCCGCCGGGCTGCGCGACTTTGGCGAGAACTACCTGCAGGAAGCCTTGAGCAAACAGCTGGAATTGGTCGACCTGCCCTTGATCTGGCACTTCATCGGCCCCATTCAATCGAACAAGACTCGCGCTATCGCCGAGCACTTTGCCTGGGTGCATTCCGTGGATCGTTTGAAAATCGCACAACGCCTGTCCGAACAACGGCCTGCCGAGCTACCCCCACTGAACATCTGCATCCAGGTCAACGTCAGCGGTGAAGCCAGCAAATCCGGCTGCACCCCGGCCGACCTGCCGGCCCTGGCCAATGCCATCAGCGAACTGCCGCGCATCAAGCTGCGCGGGTTGATGGCAATCCCCGAGCCGACGGAAGATCGCGCCGCTCAGGATGCCGCTTTTGCTGCCGTGCAAAACCTGCAAGCCCGCCTGAACCTGCCGCTCGACACACTTTCCATGGGCATGAGCCACGACCTCGAGTCGGCCATCGCCCAAGGCGCTACTTGGGTCCGTATCGGTACGGCCCTGTTTGGCGCTCGCGGCTCTCAACAAATGCATGGCCAGCCCTGATCAATGGCTGACTCCTCTCTTTATAAGGACCTGACATGAGCAAGACTCGTATTGCCTTTATCGGTGCCGGCAACATGGCCGCCAGCCTGATCGGCGGCCTGCGCGCCAAAGGTCTGGACGCCGCGCAGATCCGCGCCAGCGATCCGGGCGCTGAAACCCGCACTCGCGTGAACACTGAACACGGTATCGACGTGTTCGCCGACAACGCCGAAGCCATCCAGGGCGCCGAAGTCGTCGTACTGGCGGTCAAACCCCAAGCGATGAAAGCCGTCTGCGAAGCACTTCGCCCAAGCCTCAAGCCCAATCAACTGGTGGTCTCGATTGCGGCCGGCATCACCTGCGCCAGCATGAACAGCTGGCTCGGCGCCCAACCGATCGTGCGCTGCATGCCCAACACCCCGGCACTGCTGCGTCAGGGCGTGAGCGGGTTGTTCGCCACCGCCGAAGTGAGCACCGAGCAACGCAAACAGGCGCAAGAACTGCTGTCCGCCGTCGGCATCGCACTATGGCTGGATGAAGAGCAACAACTGGACGCGGTCACGGCCGTTTCCGGCTCGGGCCCTGCGTACTTCTTCCTGCTGATCGAAGCCATGACCGCCGCGGGCGTGAAACTTGGCCTGCCGCCGGAAACCGCTGCACAACTGACCCTGCAAACCGCTTTGGGCGCGGCTCAAATGGCCGTGGCCAGTGACGTCGACGCTGCGGAACTGCGTCGGCGCGTGACCTCGCCTGCGGGCACGACGGAAGCGGCGATCAAGTCGTTCCAGGCCGGCGGCTTCGAAGCCCTGGTAGAAAAAGCACTCGGCGCCGCTGCGCACCGCTCGGCCGAAATGGCCGAACAATTGGGTCAATAAGGAGCCTCACATGATTGGTTTGAACACTGCAGCGGTCTACGTGCTGCAAACCCTCGGCAGCCTGTACCTGCTGATCGTGCTGCTGCGCTTTGTGCTGCAACTGGTCCGCGCAAACTTCTACAACCCGCTCTGCCAGTTCGCCGTGAAAGCCACTCAGCCATTGCTCAAGCCATTGCGCCGGATCATCCCGAGCATGTTTGGCCTGGACATGTCCTCGCTGGTGCTGGCGATCCTCGTGCAACTGGCACTGATGGCCCTGACCCTGCTGCTGACTTACGGCACCACCGGCAACCCGCTGCAATTGCTGATCTGGTCGTTGATTGGTGTGACCGCACTGTTCCTGAAGATTTTCTTCTTTGCGCTGATTATCAGCGTGATCCTGTCGTGGGTCGCACCGGGCAGCCATAACCCTGGTGCCGAGCTGGTGAACCAGATCTGCGAGCCAGCCCTGGCGCCATTCCGCAAGATCCTGCCGAACCTCGGCGGCCTGGATATCTCGCCGATCCTGGCGTTCATGGCGCTCAAGCTGATCGACATGCTGGTGATCAACAACCTCGCCGCCATGACGATGATGCCGGAAATCCTGCGTCTGCTGATCTGACCCGGTGAGCTACTTTCGCTGGGACGGTGAAGACCTGATTCTGGAGTGTCACCTGCAACCGGCAGCCCGCAGCGATGATTTCTGCGGGCTGCATGGGGATCGATTGAAAATTCGCCTGACGGCGCCGCCGGTCGAAGGCAAGGCCAATGCGTATTTGATAGCGTTTTTGGCCCAGGCGTTTGGTGTTTCCAAGCGCCAGGTGAATTTGATTAGCGGCGAGTTGAATCGGCAGAAACGGGTGCGGATCTGCGCTCCGAAGAAGTTGCCTGATTTGCCTGAATTGACCCGTCCTTGATCGTTCCCACCCTGCGCGTGGGAACGATCGTTAGCGACGGGGAAGTTAGCTTGCTGCTAAAGGCAGTGGTCTTTAGACTTACGCCTCATTTCAACGAGAGCAGGGTCGATGCCAACTGCCTTTCCCCCCGATTCTGTTGGTCTGGTGACGCCGCAAGTGGCGCACTTCAGCGAACCCCTGGCCTTGGCCTGCGGTCGTTCGCTCCCAGCTTATGACCTGATCTACGAAACCTACGGCGCGCTGAATGCCGCGGCGAGCAACGCCGTGCTGATCTGCCACGCCTTGTCCGGTCATCATCACGCTGCCGGCTTCCACAGCCCTGACGACCGTAAACCCGGTTGGTGGGACAGTTGCATCGGTCCTGGCAAGCCAATTGATACCAACAAATTCTTTGTGGTCAGCCTGAACAACCTCGGCGGTTGCAACGGTTCTACCGGCCCGAGCAGGTTCAATCCGGAAACCGGCAAGCCGTTCGGCGCCGACTTCCCGGTGTTGACCGTGGAAGACTGGGTTCACAGCCAAGCGCGCCTGGCCGACCGGCTCGGCATCGGCCAATGGGCCGCCGTGATTGGCGGCAGTCTCGGTGGCATGCAGGCGATGCAGTGGAGCATCACTTACCCGGATCGCATTCGCCACTGCCTGGCCATCGCCTCGGCCCCCAAGCTGTCGGCACAGAACATTGCCTTCAACGAAGTGGCGCGCCAGGCAATCCTCACCGACCCCGAGTTCCACGGCGGTTCGTTCCAGGAAGCGGGCGTGATCCCCAAGCGCGGCCTGATGCTGGCGCGGATGGTCGGGCACATCACGTACCTGTCCGACGACTCCATGGGTGAGAAATTCGGTCGGGGCCTGAAGAGCGAAAAGCTCAACTACGACTTCCACAGCGTCGAATTCCAGGTCGAAAGCTACCTGCGTTATCAGGGCGAAGAGTTCTCCGGACGTTTCGACGCCAACACGTACCTGCTGATGACCAAGGCGCTGGATTACTTCGATCCTGCGGCGAACTTCGACGATGACCTGGCCAAAACCTTCGCCGGCGCCACCGCCAGGTTCTGCGTGATGTCCTTCACCACCGACTGGCGCTTCTCCCCTGCCCGCTCGCGGGAACTGGTGGACGCGCTGATGGCGGCCAAGAAAGACGTCTGCTACCTCGAGATCGATGCTCCGCAAGGCCACGACGCCTTCCTGATTCCGATCCCGCGCTACTTGCAGGCATTCAGCAATTACATGAACCGCATTACGTTGTGAGAAAGCCATGAGAGCTGATCTGGAAATCATCCAGGAATGGATCCCCGCCGGTAGCCGCGTACTCGACCTTGGCTGCGGCGACGGTGAACTGCTGACCTGGCTGCGCGACCACAAGCAAGTGACTGGCTATGGCCTGGAAAATGACCCGGACAACATCGCCGATTGCGTGGCCAAGGGCATCAACGTTATTGAACAGGACCTGGACAAGGGCCTGGGCAACTTTGCCAGCAACAGCTTCGACGTCGTGGTCATGACCCAGGCGTTGCAAGCCGTGCACTACCCGGACAAGATCCTCGACGAGATGCTGCGCGTCGGTCGCCAGTGCATCATCACTTTCCCCAACTTCGGTCACTGGCGCTGCCGCTGGTACCTGGCGAGCAAGGGCCGGATGCCGGTGTCCGATTTTCTGCCGTACACCTGGTACAACACGCCGAACATCCACTTTTGCACCTTCGAAGACTTTGAAGCATTGTGTCGCGAACGTGAAGCCAAGGTCATTGATCGGCTTGCCGTGGATCAACAGCACCGTCACGGGTGGGCCAGTAAGCTATGGCCTAATCTATTAGGTGAAATCGGTATTTACCGCGTCAGCAGCCCCGCGCTGCAAGACCACAAGGTCGCGGTCTGAGTCACGACACTTCGAGGAGAACGATCATGGGTCGTCTAGCGCTGTTTGTACTTACTGCCTGCCTGAGCGTCACCACCATGGCCGCCGACGCCATCAAGGGCGATCGCCAAGAAACCTTTGGCGACGTGACGGTGCACTACAACACCTTCAACTCCACCTTTCTGACACCGGACATCGCCAAATCGGCCGAGCTGATCCGCAGCAAAAACCAGGGCGTGATCAACGTCTCGGTAATCAAGGAAGGTAAGCCGCTGATCGCTCAGGTGAGCGGCTCGGTCAAAGACCTGACCAGCAAGACCATCCCGCTGACCTTCCGCCAAATCACCGAACAAGGCGCGGTCTACTACATCGCGCAATACCCAGTGGATCAGCAGGAAATCCGCACCTTCGAAATCAAGGTGCAGAACGGTAACAAAATCAACACCATCAATTTCAACCAAGAGCTTTTCCCCGGCGAATGATCAACTTCACGCAACTCGTACTGGCCAGCCACAACGCCGGCAAACTCAAGGAACTCCAGGCCATGCTCGGCGATTCGGTGCAACTGCGCTCGATCGGCGAGTTCAGCCGTGTCGAACCTGAAGAAACCGGCCTGTCGTTCGTCGAAAACGCCATCCTCAAGGCCCGCAATGCCGCGCGCATCTGCGGTCTGCCAGCGCTGGCCGACGATTCGGGGCTGGCAGTGGATTTCCTCGGCGGTGCGCCGGGTATCTACTCGGCTCGTTACGCCGATGGTCAGGGCGATGCGGCGAACAACGCCAAACTGCTCGACGTATTGAAGGACGTGCCGCAAGCCGAGCGCGGCGCACAATTCGTCTGTGTGCTGGCGCTGGTGCGTCATGCCGACGATCCGTTGCCGATTATCTGCGAAGGCTTGTGGCACGGACGAATCCTGCCAGCGGCCCGTGGCGAACAGGGTTTTGGTTACGATCCGCTGTTCTGGGTACCGGAACGCGACTGCTCCAGCGCCGAACTGAGCTCGAGCGACAAAAACCTTATCAGCCACCGCGCCCGTGCAATGGATCTGCTGCGCCAGCGTCTGGGCCTGAAATGATCCATGACCCATCCGCGTCGCCGCTGATCTTCGGCGGTGCCGCTCAATCGCCTCGGGCCGCACTCCCCGTGCTGCCGCCCCTGGCGTTGTACATCCACATCCCGTGGTGTGTGCGCAAATGCCCTTATTGCGACTTCAATTCCCACACTGCCAGCCCGGTGCTGCCGGAAGAAGAATATGTGGACGCGCTGCTGGTCGACCTCGATCAGGACCTGCATGCGGTTTACGGCCGTGAGCTGAGTTCGATCTTCTTGGGTGGCGGCACACCGAGCCTGTTCAGCGCCGAGGCGCTGGGCCGCTTGCTCAAGGGCGTCGAGCAGCGCATTCCGTTTGCCCGCGACATCGAAATCACCCTGGAAGCTAATCCCGGGACGTTTGAACAAGAGAAGTTCCTCGCCTACCGGGCGCTGGGCATCAATCGCCTGTCGATCGGCATTCAGAGCTTTCAGGAAGAGAAACTCAAGGCGCTGGGGCGAATTCACAACGGTGACGAAGCGGTACGTGCCGCCGGCATGGCCCGTCAGGCCGGGTTCGACAACTTCAATCTGGACCTGATGCACGGTTTACCCGATCAGTCCCTGGACGACGCCCTGAGCGATTTGCGCCAGGCCATTGCCCTGAAACCGACCCACTTGTCCTGGTATCAGCTGACCCTGGAGCCAAACACAGTGTTCTGGAACCAGCCGCCAACGCTGCCGGAAGACGACACGCTGTGGGACATTCAGGAAGCCGGCCAGGCGTTACTGGCCGAGCACGGTTACGCGCAGTACGAAGTCTCGGCGTACGCCCAGCCTGGCCGTCCGGCACGACATAACCTCAATTACTGGAGTTTCGGCGACTTCATCGGCATCGGCGCCGGGGCTCACGGCAAGCTCAGTCACCCGGACGGGCGCATCGTCCGTACCTGGAAGACCCGGTTACCGAAGGACTACCTCAACCCGGCCAAAAGCTTCAAGGCTGGGGAGAAAGCCCTGACCAATGAAGAACTGCCGTTCGAGTTCCTGATGAACGCCTTGCGCCTGAACGAGGGCGTGGAATCGCGCCTGTATCCGGAACGCACCGGGCTGAGCCTGGAAAGCCTCGCCGAAGGCCGCCACGAAGCCGAACAAAGTGGCTTGTTGCAGGTCGAACCATCACGTCTGGCGGCCACCGAGCGCGGACAACTCTTCCTCAATGATTTGCTGCAGACATTTTTGAGCTGATTTCAGCCTTAAGGGAAAACGAATGGATTTGATACTCGACCTGCTCGCCACCGCGTCCCGCTGGAGCCGTAGCAACCTGTCTGAAATCGCTCTGGCACTGGTGGGCTGCCTGCTGGTGTTGTTTGGCGCCGATATCAAAGGCTGGGTCGACCAACGACTGGGCAGCATCGCCGGCGCCTTGCGCGTCCCGCTGATGGCCCTGCTGTGCATGATCGGCAGTGGCGTCGCGCTGATCTACGCGACTCCGTGGATCATCAGAGGCCTGAGCCAGTTCAACAACTACAGCTTAGCGCCAGTGTTGTTGGTGGTGCTGGTATTGATTGGCGTGGTCGCCGACCGCCGCTGAGGGCTGATGATCGTTCCCACGCTCTGCGCGGGAACGATCAGTGTCCGGTCAGGACTGTTTTTCGAACTTCAGATCCCACACGCCATGCCCGAGACGTTCGCCACGGCGTTCGAACTTGGTGATCGGGCGCTCGGCCGGGCGTGGGACGCATTTGCCGTCTTCGGCCAGGTTGCGGTAACCCGGCGCGACGTTCATCACTTCCAGCATGTACTCGGCGTACGGTTCCCAATCGGTGGCCATGTGCAGCACACCGCCAACCTTCAACTTGCTGCGTACCAGTTCAGCGAATGACGCCTGAACGATACGACGCTTGTGGTGGCGGCTTTTGTGCCATGGGTCCGGGAAAAACAGCATCAGGCGATCGAGGCTGTTGTCGGCCACGCAGCGGTTGAGCACTTCGATCGCGTCGCAATCGTAGACCCGCAGGTTGGTCAGGCCCTGAGTCAGCACGCCATTGAGCAGCGCACCGACACCCGGACGGTGCACTTCCACGCCGATGAAATCCTGCTCGGGCGAGGCCACGGCCATTTCCAGCAGCGAATGGCCCATGCCGAAACCGATTTCCAGCGAGCGCGGCGCCGAACGGCCAAACACCTGGTCGAAGTCCACCGGCGCGTCGGCCAGAGGCAGCACAAACAGTGGCGTGCCCTGATCCAGACCGCGTTGCTGGCCTTCAGTCATGCGCCCGGCGCGCATCACGAAACTCTTGATGCGGCGGTGTTGGCGCTCGTCGCCTTCTTCCGGCTGGATAGGCGTGTCGTTTGATTCAGTCATCAATGGCTCTTACTTGATCAGACCATCCAGCGGCGAGGAGGCGCTGGCATAGAGTTTTTTCGGCATGCGGCCGGCGAGGTAGGCCAAGCGACCTGCAACGATGGCGTGTTTCATGGCTTCAGCCATCATGATCGGCTGCTGGGCATGGGCGATGGCCGAGTTCATCAGCACCGCTTCGCAACCCAGTTCCATGGCGATAGTGGCGTCGGAGGCAGTACCGACACCGGCGTCGACCAGCACAGGAATCTTGGCTTCTTCAAGGATGATCTGCAGGTTGTACGGGTTGCAGATTCCCAGGCCCGTGCCGATCAGACCTGCCAGCGGCATGACCGCGATAACGCCGATTTCCGCCAGTTGACGGGCAATGATCGGGTCATCGCTGGTGTAGACCATCACGTCGAAACCTTCCTTGACCAGCACTTCGGCGGCCTTGAGGGTTTCGATCACGTTGGGGAACAGGGTTTTCTGGTCCGCCAGCACTTCCAGCTTCACCAGGTTGTGGCCACCGAGCAGCTCACGGGCCAGGCGACAGGTGCGCACCGCTTCGGTAGCGTCGAAGCAACCGGCGGTGTTAGGCAGGAAGGTGTAGCGATCCGGCGACAGGACTTCAAGCAGGTTCGGTTCGCCCGGATTCTGCCCGAGGTTGGTCCGGCGCACGGCGAAGGTGACGATCTCGGCACCCGAGGCTTCGATGGCCAGGCGGGTTTCTTCCATGTCGCGGTACTTGCCGGTACCTACCAGCAAACGCGACTGGTAAGTACGACCGGCCAGGACGAAGGGCTTGTCGCTACGAACGATGCTCATGGGAAATCCTCTGTAGGGGTGAGGTTCTTGCAGAATTCTGTGCCCTTGCGGGCCGGACGACTAACCGCCGCCGATGGCGTGTACCACTTCGACATTGTCGCCGTCGTTCAACGTGGTTTCGGCGTGCTGGCTGCGCGGGACGATATCCAGATTGAGCTCGACCGCCACCCTGCGCCCAGTCAGTTCCAGACGGGTCAGCAGGGCCGCAACGGTTTCACCGTCGGGCAGTTCAAGGGATTCGCCGTTCAACTGAATGCGCATGCCGCAAGCCACCATCACTTTTAGGGGCTGGCATTCTAGCCCGATCAGTCTTGGCGACCCAAGCCATTCGTCATGAAATGGACCACCCGGTCAGCTCAACCGCCAGGCGGCAAGCCCCAGGCAGAACCAGCCGACCAGAAATGCCAGCCCGCCGAAGGGGGTGATAATCCCGAGCTTGCTGACACCGGTCATGGTCAACAGGTACAGACTGCCGGAAAACAGCAGGATGCCGACGACAAACGATGCACCCGCCCATGTGATCAGGCGACCGGGAATCTGCGTGGCCAGCAGTGCAACGCCCAGCAACGCCAAGGTGTGCACCAATTGGTAGGTCACGCCGGTGTGGAAAATCGCCAGGTACTCGGGCGTCAGGCGGCTTTTCAAGCCATGGGCGGCGAATGCGCCAAGGGCAACCCCAGTGAAGCCGAAAAAAGCGGCCAGCATCAGAAAACCACGCAGCATGAAGAACTCCAGCCAGACTCGATTCACAGGGTCTGTATAATGGCCCGCTCAATGGGTTCGGCCAAGCCATCTCTATGCTGCGTTTATTTTTGCGACGATTCACGAAGGCCCTGCTCTGGTTCGCGGGTGGCAGCGTATTGCTGGTGCTGCTCTTTCGCGTGGTACCGCCACCGGGAACCGCGCTGATGGTCGAGCGCAAGGTCGAATCCTGGTTCGACGGCGAGCCCATCGACCTGCAACGCACCTGGAAACCCTGGGATGAAATTTCCGATGATCTGAAAGTCGCCGTGATTGCCGGCGAAGATCAGAAATTCCCGGAGCATTGGGGTTTTGACTTCGGCGCGATCCGGGCCGCACTGGCTCACAACGAACTCGGTGGAACAATTCGCGGCGCCAGCACCCTGAGCCAGCAGGTCTCGAAGAATCTGTTTCTGTGGTCCGGCCGCAGCTGGCTGCGCAAAGGCCTGGAAGTCTGGTTTACCGGGCTGATCGAAGTGTTCTGGCCCAAGCAGCGAATTCTTGAGGTGTACCTCAACAGTGTCGAGTGGGATGAGGGTGTGTTTGGCGCTGAAGCAGCAGCCAGGCATCACTTTGGTGTCGGCGCTCGTTCGCTGTCCCGGCAGCGAGCCAGTTTGCTGGCTGCGGTGCTGCCTAACCCGCGAGTGTGGAGCGCCAGTCACCCAACCCGCTATGTCGCACGGCGAGCGGGATGGATTCGACAGCAGATGAGTCAGCTCGGAGGCGACAGCTATCTGGTGGGGATCAATGATTCACGCCGCGCACCTTGGGCTCAGTGATTTTTTGGTGCACAAACAAAACGCCCCGATCAATGATCGGGGCGTTTTTTTATGCCTGTGTCGCGGTTAGGCGGCGATCGACAACTTGAGCTTGTTCATCGCGTTCTTCTCGAGCTGACGAATACGCTCGGCCGACACGTTGTACTTCTGCGCCAGGTCATGCAGCGTGGCTTTTTCTTCCGCCAGCCAGCGCTGATAGAGGATGTCACGGCTGCGGTCGTCCAGCACTTCAAGCGCTTCGTGCAGGTTGTGGTTCGAGTTTTCGCTCCAGTCAGCATCTTCCAATTGACGGGCCGGGTCGTACCGGTGGTCTTCCAGATAGTTGGCCGGCGATTGGAAAGCACTGTCGTCGTCCGCTTCCGCGGCCGGGTCGAAGGCCATGTCATGGCCGGTCAGGCGACTTTCCATCTCGCGCACTTCCCGAGGCTCTACACCGAGGCTTTCCGCCACACGGTGGACTTCCTCGTTGTTCAGCCACGCCAGACGCTTCTTCTGGCTGCGCAGGTTGAAGAACAGCTTGCGCTGGGCCTTGGTGGTCGCAACTTTCACAATGCGCCAGTTGCGCAGGATGAACTCGTGAATTTCCGCCTTGATCCAGTGCACCGCGAACGACACCAGACGCACACCCATTTCCGGGTTAAAGCGTTTCACGGCCTTCATCAGGCCGACGTTGCCTTCCTGGATCAGGTCAGCCTGAGCCAGACCGTAGCCGGAATAGCTACGGGCGATATGTACAACAAAACGCAGGTGGGCGAGGACCATCTGCCGAGCCGCCCCCAAATCCTGCTCATAATAGAGACTCTCGGCCAGTTCACGCTCCTGCTCCGGTGTCAGCAATGGAATGCTGTTCACCGTGTGCACATAAGCCTCCAGGTTCGCACCCGGGACCAGAGCATATGCAGGTTGCAAAGAATTGGTCATACGAAAAAACCTCCGACTTACATAACTCGTGCAGTTCAGCACTGCGAAAATTGACCGGAAACCGAATGACAAGTTCCCATAAACGCTGAAAGGTCAATACGAGCAAAATGATGCTACTTAGGCGCAAGCTCCCTCAGGTGGCGTGCGACTGCAATCCATGCACCGATATACCCCAACAGCACCGCACCAAGCAAGAGAGACAGACCGTCGGCAACTGGCACTCCGGCCAGCGCAAAATTACTGCCGTACAAACCGGCCAGCCCCACTACCGCGTCGTTCAGCCAATCAAGACCGAACGCCAATACGCCCCAGGAAAGAATCCCCGCACCGAAGCCATAAAGCGCACCCATATACAGAAAGGGCCTGCGCACATAGCTGTCAGTGCCGCCGACGAGTTTAATCACTTCTATCTCTGTGCGACGGTTTTCAATATGAAGACGAATGGTATTGCCTATCACCAAAAGTAATGCAGAAACCAGAAGCACGGTCAGACCGAAGACAAAACGGTCGCCCAGTTTGAGGATGGCTGCCAGACGCTCGACCCAGACTAGATCAAGTTGCGCCTGTTGTACCTTGGGCAACTCGGAAAGTTTTTGTCGTAATGCTTCAAGGGTCGGCTTGTCGACTTCGTTCGGTGTCACCAGAACCACGCCTGGCAGCGGGTTTTCCGGCAGCTCCTTTAGCGCCTCGCCCAAACCCGACTGCTGCTGAAACTCTTCCAGCGCCTGATCGCGGCCGATATATTCAGCATCGGCTACGCCAGGCATGCCTTTGATCTGCTCACGCAACGACTCGCCTTCAGTGGCGCTGGCCTCGATTTGCAAATACAGGGAAATCTGCGCCGCACGCTGCCAGGAACCGCCAAGACGCTCGACGTTACTTAGCAAAAGTGACAGGCCCATCGGCAAACTCAGGGCAACCGCCATCACCATGCAGGTGAAGAAACTACCGATGGGCTGCTTGCCCAAACGACGCAAGCTATCGAGCAGGCTGGCGCGATGACTCTCGACCCAGGCGCGGAACAGTGTGGCGAAATCCGGGCCATCATCCTCGTCGCGTTTTTTCTTCTGCGGTTGCTGGTCGGCGGCCTTGGGGGCCACGCGCTCGGAAACCTTGGGGCTGCGTGTCGCACTCATACGCCTGCCTCCCCGTCGCCGATCAATCGGCCGCGCTGCAAGGTCAGCATGCGGTGGCGCATGCGGGCGATCAGTGCCAGGTCGTGACTGGCAATCAGCACGCTGGTGCCCAGACGGTTGATGTCTTCGAACACGCCCATGATTTCTGCCGCCAGACGCGGGTCGAGGTTACCAGTCGGTTCGTCCGCCAGCAGCAAGGCCGGGCGGTGGACAATGGCGCGGGCGATGCCGACGCGCTGTTGTTGACCGGTGGACAGGTCGCCAGGGTACAAGTCGGTCTTGTCCGACAGCGCCACGCGCTCGAGCGCCGAATCCACGCGCTTGGCGATCTCGGCCTTGGATAGCCCAAGGATCTGCAAGGGCAGCGCGATGTTGTTGAACACCGTGCGATCGAACAACAGTTGGTGATTCTGGAACACCACGCCGATCTGCCGTCGCAGGTAGGGAATCTGTGCGTTGCTGATGGTGCTCAGGTCTTGCCCGGCCAGCAGCAATTTGCCGGTGGTTGGACGCTCCATCGCCAGCAACAGACGCAACAAGGTGCTTTTACCGGCGCCAGAGTGGCCGGTCACAAACAAAAACTCGCCCCGACGGACTCGAAAGCTCAGCTCATGCAAGCCGACGTGACCGTTCGGATAGCGTTTACCGACCTGTTCGAAACGAATCATGAACGCTCCCGCTCGGCAAACAGTGCCTGGACAAAGGGTTCTGCTTCAAAAGTACGCAAATCATCAATGCCTTCACCGACACCGATATAGCGAATCGGCAGGCCAAACTGCTTGGCGAGGGCAAAAATCACCCCGCCTTTGGCGGTGCCATCAAGCTTGGTCAATGCCAGGCCGGTCAGTTGGACGGTCTGGTTG
Source organism: Pseudomonas sp. Ma2-10 (assembly GCF_054330215.1). Classification (NCBI taxonomy): domain Bacteria; kingdom Pseudomonadati; phylum Pseudomonadota; class Gammaproteobacteria; order Pseudomonadales; family Pseudomonadaceae; genus Pseudomonas; species Pseudomonas sp. Ma2-10. The sequence continues at coordinate 240,075 of NZ_JBTEYL010000002.1, forward strand.
AATTGTTTGGCCTGGTTGATCGCGTTCTGCCCCGTACCGGCATCAAGCACCAACAGCACCTCGTGAGGCGCGTCGGCGTCAAGTTTGCCGATGACCCGGCGAACCTTCTTCAACTCTTCCATCAAATTGTCTTTGGTGTGCAGGCGACCGGCGGTGTCGGCGATCAATACGTCGATGCCACGGGCCTTGGCCGCTTGCACGGCATCGAAGATAACCGAAGCCGAGTCGGCGCCGGTGTGCTGGGCGATGACCGGGATCTTGTTGCGCTCGCCCCAGACCTGCAGTTGTTCGACGGCGGCGGCGCGGAAGGTATCGCCGGCCGCGAGCATGACTTTCTTGCCTTCGAGCTGCAGCTTCTTCGCCAGTTTGCCGATGGTGGTGGTCTTGCCGGCACCGTTGACGCCGACGACCAGAATCACGAACGGCTTGTTCTGCGAAGTGATTTTCAGCGGTTGCTCGACGGGCTTGAGCATCGCCGCCAGTTCCGCTTGCAGGGATTTGTACAGCGCATCGGCATCGGCCAATTCTTTACGGGCGACCTTCTGGGTCAGACGCTGAATGATCACCGAAGTCGCCTCCACGCCCACATCGGCAGTCAGCAGGCGGGTTTCGATGTCTTCGAGCAGCTCGTCATCAATGATCTTCTTGCCAAGGAACAGGCTGGCCATGCCTTCGCCGATGCTGGCGCTGGTCTTGGACAAGCCTTGTTTCAGGCGGGCGAAGAAACCGGCTTTGGTTTCGTCGGTACGTGCAGACTCGGCAGGCACGTCGATGGTAACGACAGGTACGACGGCAACGGGAACTACGGGCGCTACTACCGGCGCAGGCGCTTGAACAACCGGTTCTGGCTCGGCCACCACAACGGGCGCGACAACCGGCTCAACCACTGGCGCTTGAACGGGCTCAGGAGCAAACGCAGTCGGCGCCGGAATCGGCGGCGTAACGTGCGGCGCCAGCTCATCTTCGACCAATGCCACCGGCTCTTCTGCCACAGGCAACGTCAGCCAAGGCTCGGCAATCGGCGCAAGCTCTTCTTCTATTACCGGCGCAGGCGTGGGCGTGGGCTCAGGGAGTGGCTGTGGCTGTTCGACGACGGGTTCCTGCGGCTTTTTGCGCAGCCATCCGAACAGGCTTTTCTTCTCACCAGCCGCAGCTGGGGCTTTCTTGTCGTCGTTGGAACCAAACATGGAGGACGGCTATCTCACGGTAGCGACGCGCCAAAGGGCGCCTCGGCAAATAAATATTCGATGCAGAACAGACTGCGATTGACCCAGCTTGTTCACGCGCAACATTTTGTCGAGGTGCAAACAGCACCTAAAAGGTCGACTAATACGAAGGACTGAAACGGCATCGTCGGCGAAAACGCAGAGCTTAGCTGACAAAATCAAAGCTTTAGCCGTAAACCAAAACAACCTGCTGACCGATCAAAGACCTGATAGGCGTGGCCGCCAGTAAAACGGATCAGTATCCTAGCACCCTCTCGCCCGCCGACGCTAAGACCAAGCGGGCAACCCCAAAGGTTTAAAAACGAATGAATGCTCTAGCCCGCCGCGCTGCAGGCCTGCTGCTCAGCACAGTTTGCCTGCCCCTCTCGGCCCTGGCTGCCGATCCACAACCCACCCACGAATTCACCCTCGAAAACGGCCTGAAGGTCGTCGTGCGCGAAGACCATCGTGCGCCGGTGGTGGTTTCCCAAGTCTGGTACAAGGTCGGCTCAAGCTACGAGACCCCGGGCCAGACCGGTTTGTCCCACGCGCTGGAACACATGATGTTCAAGGGCAGCGAGAAAGTCGGCCCCGGCGAAGCTTCGCTGATCCTGCGCGATCTCGGCGCCGAAGAGAACGCGTTCACCAGCGATGACTTCACGGCGTATTACCAGGTGCTGGCCCGCGACCGTCTGGGTGTGGCCTTCGAGCTGGAAGCCGATCGCATGGCCAGCCTGCGCCTGCCGGCCGACGAGTTCGCACGCGAGATCGAAGTCATTAAAGAAGAGCGTCGCCTGCGCACCGACGACAAGCCGATGTCCAAGGCCTACGAACGCTTCAAGGCCATGGCCTACCCGGCCAGCGGTTACCACACACCGACCATCGGCTGGATGGCCGACCTTGACCGTATGAAAGTCGAAGAGCTGCGCCACTGGTACCAATCCTGGTACGTGCCGAACAACGCCACGCTGGTGGTGGTGGGCGACGTGACCCCGGACGAGGTCAAAACCCTGGCCCAGCGCTATTTCGGCCCGATCGCCAAACGTGATGTGCCGCCGGCGAAAATCCCGCTCGAACTGGCCGAACCCGGCGAACGGCAGATCACCCTGCATGTGCAGACCCAACTGCCAAGCCTGATGCTGGGTTTCAACGTGCCAAGCATCGCCACTGCTGAAGACAAACGCTCGGTCAACGCCTTGCGCCTGATCTCCGCCCTGCTCGACGGCGGCTACAGCGGACGTATCCCGACACAACTGGAGCGCGGCGAAGAGCTGGTCTCCGGCGGTTCGTCGAGTTACGACGCCTATACCCGTGGCGACAGCCTGTTCACCTTGTCGGCAACACCCAATACCCAGAAAAACAAAACCATGGCCCAGGCTGAAGCTGGCCTGTGGAAGCTGCTCGACCAACTGAAAACCACTGCGCCGTCCGCTGAAGAGCTGGAACGCGTCCGCGCGCAGGTCATCGCCGGCCTGGTTTACGAGCGTGACTCGATCACCAGCCAGGCCACCGCTATTGGCCAACTGGAAACCGTCGGCCTGTCATGGAAACTGATGGATACCGAACTCGCCGAGCTGGAAAGCGTGACCCCGCAAGACATCCAGAAGGCCGCCAAACTGTATTTCACCCGCGAACGTCTCAGCGTCGCCCATGTATTGCCAGAGGAGACGACTCATGAGTGAGCGTAAAAAGCCGCGCCTGGCGCTGATTGGCCTGATTGCTGTCGCCCTGATCGGATCTGCCGCGTTTTACTTCTCTAAGACCGACGATTCCAAGGCCAGCGAAGCCCTGGACAAGGCCAAGGCCACCCAGAAGCTGCAATCACTGGCAGAACTCGACGGAAAAGCGCCAAGCCACCGCACCCTGGACGTGCAGACCTGGAAAACCGCGGAAGGCGCCAAGGTGCTGTTTGTTGAAGCCCGGGAGCTGCCGATGTTCGACATGCGCCTGATCTTCGCTGCCGGCAGCAGCCAGGACGGCGCTGCACCTGGCCTCGCCCTGCTGACCAACGCCATGCTCAACGAAGGTGTCGCCGGGAAAGACGTCGGCGCCATCGCTCAGGGCTTCGAAGGCTTGGGCGCAGACTTTGGCAACGGCGCGTTTAAAGACATGGCACTGGCTTCCCTGCGCAGCCTCAGCGCCACGGACAAACGCGAACCGGCCCTGAAGTTGTTCTCTGAAGTCGTCGGCAAACCGACCTTCCCGGCCGACTCCTTTGCGCGCATCAAGAACCAGATGCTTGCCGGTTTCGAATACCAGAAGCAGAGCCCGGGCAAACTGGCGAGCCTGGAGCTGATGAAGCGCTTGTACGGCGATCACCCGTACGCGCACTCCAGCGACGGCACGGCGAAAACCGTTCCGGCGATTACCGTGGCGCAACTGCGCGCGTTCCATGAGAAGGCCTATGCGGCTGGCAACGTGGTGATTGCACTGGTGGGCGACCTGTCTCGCACCGAGGCCGAAGCGATTGCCGCACACGTTTCCAGCTCGCTGCCAAAAGGCCCGGAGCTGGCGAAAATCGCACAACCCATCGAGCCGAAAGCCAGCATCGACCACATCGAGTTTCCGTCCAAGCAGACCAACCTGATGCTCGCGCAATTGGGCATCGACCGTGACGACCCGGACTACGCGGCACTGTCCATGGGTAACCAGATCCTCGGTGGCGGTGGTTTCGGTACACGCTTGATGAGCGAAGTGCGCGAGAAACGCGGCCTGACGTACGGCGTCTATTCAGGCTTCACCCCGATGCAGGCTCGCGGCCCGTTCATGATCAACCTGCAAACCCGCGCCGAGATGAGCGAAGGCACGCTGAAACTGGTGCAGGATGTGCTCGCCGACTACCTTAAAACCGGCCCGACCCAAAAAGAACTCGACGACGCCAAGCGTGAACTGGCCGGCAGCTTCCCGCTGTCCACTGCCAGCAACGCCGATATCGTCGGCCAACTTGGCGCCATGGGTTTTTACAACCTGCCGCTGAGCTATCTGGATGACTTTATGCGCGAGTCCCAGAGCCTGACGGTCGAGCAGGTCAAAACTGCACTGAACAAACACTTGAGCACGGACAAAATGGTCATCGTCAGCGCTGGCCCGACCGTGCCGCAAAAGCCGTTACCGGCCCCCACTGATAAACCTGCCGAGCAACCGCTCGGGGTTCCGGAGCATTAATGGCCACTCGTCCTAAAAAACCCGTTCACAACGTCCATAACGGCGTGAACCAATTGCGCATCATCGGTGGTGAATGGGGCAGCCGAAAGCTGAGCTTCCCGGATGCGCCAGGGCTGCGTCCGACCCCGGACCGGGTGCGTGAAACCCTGTTCAACTGGCTCGCGCCTTATGTCGCTGGCGCCAAGGTTCTGGACCCGTTCGCCGGCAGCGGCGCGTTGTTCCTCGAAGCCTTGTCCCGTGGCGCAGCCATGGGTCAGGCGCTGGACGCCAGCAACATTGCAGTCGCCAGCATCAAGGAACATCTGGGTACGTTGCGCTGCACGACCGGCCAGATTCAAACCGCCGATGCCCTGCGCTACCTGGAAACCCAGACAGCGACTGCATACGACGTGGTGTTCCTCGACCCGCCATTCAACCAGAACCTGTTGCCGGGCGTTTGCGCATTGCTCGAAGAGCGTCAGTGGCTGGCCGATGAAGCCTGGATCTACACTGAAAGCGAGAATGCGCCATCGAGCCTTGGCTTGCCAGGCAACTGGCGCCTGCACCGGGAGCAGAAATCCGGGCGGGTGTATTACGCGTTGTGGCAACGTATGGCAGAGATTGCCGGTTAATCAACCGGCCTGAAAAAGGTGCGCGCCTCAAGCGAGGCTCGCACCGCTGCATCGAGAACCATCGTGTCCCATCCGCCAGATCGCTTCACCCCCGCTTTCGGCCTCGGCAACCCGCACTTGCAAACCTTGTGGGGACCACTGTGGCGCAAAACCACACACATCGAGCGCCAACGCGAACGCTTGTGGCTTGAGGATGGCGACTTTCTCGATCTCGACTGGCACGGCCCGCACAGCGCCGATGCACCATTGGTGCTGGTATTGCACGGCCTGACCGGTTCTTCAAATTCGCCTTACGTGGCCGGGGTGCAGAAAGTACTGGGCGCCCAAGGCTGGGCCAGCGTCGCGCTGAACTGGCGCGGTTGTTCGGGCGAACCGAATCTGTTGGCGCGCAGTTACCATTCCGGCGCCAGTGAAGACCTGGCCGAAGCCATCAAACACCTGAAGGCTCAACGACCGCTCGCGCCGTTGTATGCAGTCGGCTATTCCCTGGGTGGCAATGTCTTGCTCAAGCACTTGGGCGAATCCGGCAGTAATAGTGGCGTGGTCGGCGCGGTGGCGGTGTCGGTGCCGTTTCGTCTCGACCAATGCGCCGACCGTATCGGCCAGGGTTTCTCCAAGGTTTATCAAGCGCATTTCATGCGCGAGATGGTGGCCTACATCAAGAACAAGCAGCGACAATTCCTGCATGACGGACGCGAGGATGGACTGGCGGCATTGACCGCGCTGGGCTCGCTGGAGAACATGCGCACGTTCTGGGATTTCGATGGCCGGGTCACGGCGCCGCTGCACGGCTTTGCCGATGCCGAGGATTACTATCGCCGCGCGTCGAGTCGCTATTTCCTCGGCGAGATTCGTACACCGACCCTAATCATTCAAGCGGCCGATGACCCGTTTGTCTTTCCTCATAGCCTGCCGCAAGCCGACGAATTGTCCGCCTGCACTCAATTCGAGTTACAGACCAAGGGTGGGCATGTCGGCTTCGTCGATGGCTCGTTCAGGCAACCGGGTTACTACCTGGAACGGCGCATCCCGCAGTGGCTGACCGCCGTGGGGCGCGAGTAATGGGTTGCGAGCACGCCCGCTTCCACTTTTAGATTGGGGATTACTCGCCGATGGCGATGCCATGCGCAGGATCGTTGATCCACTCGCTCCACGACCCGGCATACAACGATCCCAACGGATAACCCGCCAGGCACAGCGCGAACAGGTTGTGACAGGCCGTTACGCCAGAACCGCAGTACGCCACCAGATCGGCCGGCGAACGATCGCCGAGCTTCGCAGCAAAGCGTTGTTTGAGCTGATCCGCCGGCAGAAAACGCCCGTCGCTGCTCAGGTTGTCGGTGAACGCCGCACATTGCGCACCAGGGATGTGCCCGGCAACCGGGTCGATCGGTTCTACTTCGCCCTTGAAACGCGGCAAGCCGCGGGCATCGAGCAAGGTCAGCGCGGGTTGGCCGAGACGTTTCTGGAGCTGTTCGGCACTCAAGATCAGCGCGTTGTCCGGCGTCCCTGTGAAGGTGCCGCGTTCAACCTGCGGCGCATCAAGACTCAGGGGCAAACCGGCCGCGTGCCAGGCCTTGAGCCCGCCGTCCAAAATGAACACACCGTCACATTTGCCCAGCCAGGCCAGCAACCACCAGGCCCGCGCCGCGTACGCACCCGGACCGTCGTCGTACAAAATCACATCGCTGTCGGCGTTAACGCCCCAGGCTTGCAGACGCTCGATCAACTGTTCAGGTTCAGGCAACGGATGGCGCCCCGTCACACCCTTGACCACTGTTCCGCTTAAATCACGCTCAAGATCGGCAAAGCTCGACCCGGCGATATGCCCTTCGGCATAACTGCGCTGACCGTAATCCGGGTCTTCGAGGGCAAAACGACAATCCAGAATCACCAGCCCCGGCTGCTCCTTTTTCAGGTCCAACGCGTGCGGGCTGATCAGTTGCGCAATGGGCATAACGGGCTCCTGTGATTGGGCGACGCTTGATCCTACTGGACTTTCTATCCCACTTCTTCAAGCGCTTGGGCCAGCGGCACGTAAAACTCCTCGAACAGCGCATTCACCGCGTCGCGAGACCGATCCGTGACAAAACCGGCCTCCAGCACCAGCACTTGATACACCCCCCGTTTAATGGCCTGTTCGCTCAGGTGATTGGAATTTTCACGCGTGGTGCACAGAAAACGCACCCAGGACGTCAGGATGATCCAGGCATTGAGCGTCAGGGATTCGATCTGAACCTTGTCCATTTGCAGGATGCCCGCCTCGACGAAGCCCGCATAGATGTGCGTGCCATGGATCAGACAGCGTTGGGAAAAGCGTCGGTAACGGGCAGCCAACTCCGGATCGCTGTCGAGCAAGTGCTCCAGATCGCGGTGCAAAAACCGGTAGCGCCACATGGCGGACAGCAATTCCTGAAGGTAGAAGCGCTTGTCTTCGACCGTGGCGGCCCGCCCCTGGGGCGGGCGCAGGAAGCTGTCCACCAGGCTTTCGTACTCACTGAACAGCACGGCGATGATCGCCTGCTTGTTGGGGAAGTGGTAGTACAGGTTGCCCGGGGAAATTTCCATGTGGGCAGCAATGTGGTTGGTGCTGATGCTGCGCTCACCCTGCTGATTGAACAGCTCCAGGCTGTTCTGCACGATGCGCTCGCTGGTTTTGATCCGAGGGGCCATGGCTTGGGCTTTAATTCAAAGTGCGTTGACCGGCATCTTACGACCTATCCGCGAGCGGATAAAACAAAGCTGCGCCAGGATGTCATTTGACTTTCTAGAGCATAGACTCTAAAAAGTCCTTGATTACAATAAATCCGGAACCGACCATGACGGCTGACATCGCCTACCTGCAGAACCTTCAGCAGCCCCTGGAAGAGCTCCAGACCCTGTTCGACACCCAGCGCGCGGCGTATGCCGCCAACCCGATGCCACCCGCCGCCCAGCGCCTGCAATGGCTAAAAGCCCTGCGCGATCTATTGAGCAATGAGCGTCAGGCATTGATCGATGCCATCAGCCAGGATTTCAGCCATCGCAGCGCCGATGAAACCCTGCTCGCCGAACTGATGCCCAGTCTGCACGGCATTCACTACGCCAGTCAGCACCTCAAAGGTTGGATGAAGGCGTCGAAGCGCAAGGTCGGGATTGCCTTTCAACCCGCGGCGGCCAAAGTCGTTTATCAACCGTTGGGGGTGGTCGGGGTAATCGTGCCGTGGAACTATCCGCTGTATCTGGCCATCGGCCCATTGGTAGGCGCGTTGTCGGCAGGCAATCGGGTGATGCTCAAGCTCAGCGAATCGACCCCTGCCACCAGTGTGTTGCTCAAGGAATTGCTGGGCCGAATCTTCCCGCAGGACCTGGTCTGCGTGGTACTGGGCGAAGCCGATATCGGCGTAGCGTTCTCCCGATTGCGTTTCGATCACTTGCTGTTCACCGGCGCCACCAGCATCGGCAAACACGTGATGCGTGCGGCGGCCGAAAACCTGACCCCGGTGACCCTCGAACTTGGCGGTAAATCCCCGGCCATTGTGTCCCGCGACGTGCCGCTCAAGGATGCTGCCGAACGCATCGCCTTCGGCAAGACGCTCAACGCCGGACAGACCTGCGTGGCCCCGGACTATGTGCTGGTGCCGGAAGATCGCGTCGGAGCGTTCGTCGAAGCCTATCGCCAGGCGGTTCGCGGGTTTTATCCGACCTTGACTGACAACCCGGACTACACAGCGATCATCAATGACCGACAACTGTCGCGCCTCAATGGTTACATCAGCGACGCCACCAGCAAGGGCGCGCTGCTGATTCCGCTGTTCGACCAGGGCCAGGGGCGGCGCATGAATCACAGCCTGCTGCTCAACGTCAGCAACGACATGATGGTGATGCAGGACGAAATCTTCGGCCCGCTGTTGCCGATCGTTCCCTATAAGGATCTGGATCAGGCCTTTGCCTACATCAACCAACGCCCCCGTCCGCTGGCCTTGTACTACTTCGGCTACGACAAGCGAGAGCAACACCGCGTACTTCACGAAACCCATTCCGGCGGCGTTTGCCTGAACGACACCCTGCTGCACGTCGCTCAGGACGACATGCCCTTCGGCGGTATCGGTGCCTCGGGCATGGGCCATTATCACGGCCATGAAGGTTTTCTGACCTTCAGTAAAGCCAAAGGTGTGCTGATCAAACAGCGGTTCAATGCGGCGAAACTGATCTATCCGCCGTACGGAAAATCCATTCAGAAGCTGATTCAGAAGCTGTTTATCCGCTAACAATCATCCCCTTCGGGTAATAACAAGAATGAGCCCAAGCCTGTCCGATACACCCGCGCTGTCACGGCGCGGATTGCTTAAATTCAGCCTGGGTGCCAGCGCTTTTCTCGCCACCGCCGGTTTGGGAGCGAGCCTCAGCGGCTGCTCATCGAGCCTGCCGGCCAGCGGTTTCGCGATTCTGCGCAGCGGTGACTTGCTGTTTTTGCGGGCACTGATTCCGGTGATGCTCGACGGCGCTGTGGCCGTCGAAACAATGCCGACGTCTGTCGGTGAAACCCTGCACAGCCTGGATAACGGTCTGAATCACCTGTCGCCGGAAATGCTCAAGCTGACCCAACAGTTATTCGATGTGTTGGGAATGAGCATCACCCGCGGACCACTGACCGGGATCTGGGGCCGTTGGGAAAACGCCCGTGCCGACGATATCCGGCACTTTCTCGATCGCTGGGAAAACAGCTCGTTAAGTCTGCTGCGCATGGGTCACAGCTCGCTGCTGAAACTGGTGATGATGGCGTGGTACAGCCGCTCGCAATCGTGGGCGCATTGCGGGTACCCCGGACCGCCCACGGTCTGAAACCGTGGTTTGCCCGCGAAGGCGTCAGCCGCGTCACCAACGAATCCAAAACAATAAGAGATCCTGAAGATGCCCGTACCCGATCCGTTCCTTGAAGGCCTTGCCCGTGGCTGGAAAACCTATAACGGTTCACAACTGACCCAAGACCTGACCCTCGAAGCGGACGTGGCGATTATCGGCAGTGGCGCGGGCGGTGGCACCACCGCCGAAATCCTCAGCGCCGCGGGCTACAAGGTATTGCTGATTGAGGAAGGCCCGCTCAAGACCAGCAGCGACTTCAAGATGCTCGAAGACCAGGCCTACACCAGCCTCTATCAGGAAGGGATCGGCCGCATGAGCAAGGACGGCGCGATCACCATCCTTCAGGGCCGGGCCGTGGGCGGCACCACGCTGATCAATTGGACTTCAAGTTTTCGCACGCCGGAGCCGACCCTTGACCACTGGGCCAAAGAACACGACGTCAAAGGCCACGCGCCGGCCGAGATGGCGCCGTGGTTCGAGAAAATGGAGCAACGCCTGGGCGTCGCCCCCTGGATGATCCCGCCCAACGCCAACAACGACGTGATCCGCAAAGGCTGCGAAAAACTCGGCTACGCCTGGCATGTGATCCCGCGCAACGTGCGTGGCTGTTGGAACCTTGGGTATTGCGGCATGGGTTGCCCGACCAACGCCAAGCAATCGATGCTGGTGACGACCATCCCGGCGACCCTGGAAAAAGGGGGCGAGTTGCTCTATCTGGCTCGCGCCGAAAAGCTCTTGATCAGCGGCGACACCGTCACAGGTGTGCACTGCGTAGCGATGGACGACCGCTGCGTCGCACCTACCGGACACACGATCACGGTCAAGGCGCGGCATTATGTGCTAGCCGGCGGCGGGATCAACAGCCCGGCGCTGCTCATGCGCTCCGAGGCGCCCGATCCGCACAAACGGCTGGGTAAAAGGACTTTTCTACACCTGGTGAGCATGTCGGCCGGGCTGTTCGACGAGGTGATCAACCCGTTTTATGGCGCACCACAGTCGATCTATTCCGACCATTTCCAATGGCAGGACGGCACCACCGGAAAAATGTCTTACAAACTCGAAGTGCCGCCGCTGCACCCGGCACTGGCCACGACCCTGCTCGGCGGTTTTGGCAAGGAAAACGCCCAACACATGGAAAGCCTGCCCCACACCCACGCCATGTTGGCGTTGCTGCGGGACGGCTTTCACCCGGACAGCCCCGGCGGCAACGTCGAGTTGCGCGGTGACGGCACGCCGGTGCTCGACTATCAGGTTTCACCCTATGCCTGGGACGGATTGCGTCGCGCGTTCCACAGCATGGCCGAGGTCCAGTTCGCCGGCGGTGCCAATGCGGTAATGCCCCTGCACGCCGACGCTCGCTACGTGAAAACCCTGGCCGAAGCGCGCACGCTGATCGACGGCCTGAGCCTTGAGCTGTATCGCACACGCCTGGGCAGCGCCCATGTGATGGGCGGTTGTGCCATGGGTGAAGACCCGAAAAACGCCGTGACCGACAGCCTCGGCCGGCATCATCAGTTAGGCAATCTGTCGATTCATGACGGCTCGCTGTTCCCCACCAGCATTGGCGCAAACCCGCAATTGTCGGTCTACGGGCTGACGGCGCAGCTGGCAACTTCTTTGGCCGAACGTTTGAAAAACCCATGAAAATGGAGAATATTCCGATCGCCTATAGTGCTTTGTTACCCAAAAGGCGACTTGGCCGACCGGGAAGGCTGCGATACCATCCGACTCCCCAACGGACTCCCGCCAGGACGACGCGATGAACCGAGTGTTGTACCCAGGTACCTTCGACCCTATTACCAAGGGCCATGGCGATCTGGTCGAACGCGCCGCGCGCCTGTTCGATCATGTGATCATCGCCGTTGCCGCCAGCCCGAAGAAAAACCCGTTGTTTCCCCTGGAACAGCGTGTGGCGCTGGCCCGCGAGGTCACTAAACATCTGCCCAACGTTGAGGTCGTCGGCTTCTCGACGCTGCTGGCGCACTTCGCCAAAGAGAAGAACGCTAACGTTTTCCTGCGTGGTTTGCGTGCGGTGTCGGACTTCGAATACGAGTTCCAGCTGGCCAACATGAACCGTCAGTTGGCGCCGGATGTGGAAAGTCTGTTTCTTACCCCGTCCGAGCGTTATTCGTACATTTCCTCGACGCTGGTGCGTGAAATCGCAGCCCTGGGCGGTGATATCACCAAATTCGTTCACCCAGCTGTGGCGGATGCCCTGACCGAACGCTTCAAGAAGTAACAACCGCTCAAGCGGCGCCCGCGTGCACTGCGGGCGCCAATGCGGCACAATTGTGCGCATTGGTTTATTGCGCCCGGGCCCTGCGCCCTGGCTGGAGTTAGCATGTCCCTGATTATCACCGACGATTGCATCAACTGCGACGTCTGCGAACCCGAGTGCCCGAACGCCGCCATCTCCCAGGGCGAAGAGATCTACGTGATCGACCCGAACCTGTGCACCCAGTGCGTCGGCCACTACGACGAACCTCAGTGCCAGCAAGTGTGCCCGGTGGATTGCATTCCACTGGACGAGGCGCATCCGGAGACTGAAGAGCAGTTGATGGTGAAGTACCGGATCATTACCGGTAAGGCTTGATTCGTTTGGCGCTCAGCAGCAAAACGACGACAACGGTTCGAAACAGGTTCATGGCGCAGTCTTTGGGCCAGGCAGTCAGCACACCGACAATAGAGCCTAGGCGTTTCAGCTCTGACAGCGCGGGCAAAAGACGCTGGCGCGCTGCCCGAGTTTCACTTCCCGCAACTCCGTGCCACAGACCTTGCAAGGCGCACCGCCACGGCCGTACACGAACAGTTCCTGCTGGAAATAACCCGGCTGACCGTCACCGCCGATAAAGTCGCGCAGTGTAGTGCCGCCGCGCTCGATAGCGGCCGCCAGGATGCGTTTGATCTCGATCGCCAGTTTCAGATAACGCCCTCGAGAGATGCTCTTGGCCTCGCGACGCGGGTCGATACCGGCGGCGAACAACGCTTCGGTTGCGTAGATATTGCCCACGCCGACCACCACCGCGTTGTCCATGATGAACGGTTTGACCGCCATGGATCGCCCGCGCGATTGCTGGAACAAGCGCTCGCCGTCGAACAGGTCGGTCAACGGCTCCGGCCCCAGGCGAATCAACAATTCATGGTTGAGTGGGTCAAGGCTCCAGAGCATCGAACCAAATCGTCGTGGGTCGGTGTAACGCAGGGCCAGACCGGATTCCAGTTCGATGTCCACATGCTCATGCTTGGCCACCGGCGTGCCGACTTCCACCAGACGCAGATTTCCCGACATCCCCAAATGGCTGATCAGCGTGCCGACTTCGGCATTGATCAGCAGGTACTTCGCGCGTCGCTCCACCAGCACGATGCGCTGACCAGACAGCCGCACATCCAGGTCTTCGGGAATAGGCCAGCGCAGGCGCCGCTCACGCACGATCACCCGGCTGACGCGCTGGCCTTCCAGGTGTGGCGCAATTCCGCGGCGGGTGGTTTCGACTTCAGGCAGTTCCGGCATGGTGCTCTCGAATCAGGCTGTGCAACGCTCAGCGATGAGCGCCAAGGTCACGAATCGTTTGTTTGAGGGTCTCGAAGTCGTAGTCCGAGAGCCCGACGTAGTCGAGAACCAGCGGTGCAATGCTGTTCCACTCGTGGTCATCACGCTGGTTGCCCAGCACCCGGAAAGACGCACAAATGTGCTCGGCCATCTTCAGGATCGCCAGCAGGTTTTTCAGCTGGCTGTTGCGCGACGACTCATCGCTGAAGATCGCCAACGCATTGTGGTGATTGGCGATGGCGGCGGTGACATGCTCGGGCAGGCGCCAGGATTTGGCGGTGTAATAACCCACCACCGCATGATTGGTATTGAACACCCGATTCTCAGTGTCCACCACCCGGCATTCGGCGCTGGCACTGGCGTAGGCCTCTTCCAGAACAGTCATGTAGTTGGGGAAGCGCTGGAGCATCAGCGGCACGCCGCAGTCATGGAACAGACCCAGAGCGTACGCCTCATCGCCGGCCTGGGCGCCAATGCGTTTGGCCAGGGTCAGGCAGGTCATCGCCACGTCCTGAGCGGTGTCCCAGAAACGATTCAAGGTGACGATGGTGTCGTCGTTCATCTCGCCCTTGATCGACTGCGCGTTGATCAGGTTGATGATCGAGCGGCTGCCCAACAGGTTCACTGCACGTTGAATCGAGGCGATCTTGTTGCTCAAGCCGTAATACGGCGAGTTGACGATTTTCAACAAGGCGCCAGAGAGGCCCGGGTCCTGGGAGATCAGCTTCGCGATCACCTCCAGATCCGGATCGGGCATGTACTGTTCCATCTGCAAATCCACCATGATTTGCGGCTGGGCCGGCACGCTGATGCCTTGCAGGGACTGTTTAATCTGTTCGGAAGTCAGCTCTGGGGACATAAGTACACACTCGGGGACAGGCGGCGATTCTAACCCTTATAAAGTTGGATCCGACACCTCGGCCAGCACATCGCCTGAAGTTTCATCAAATGCCCGGGCCTTCCTCACCGCATGTCCATCCGCCAAACCGTGGCCTTGCGCAACACGCTATACTTCCGCTCTTTTTTCCGGAGCGACGTCATGTCCCTGCCTAGCCTGCGCCTCAAAGCCAACGCCGACCGTCGCCTGCGAAACGGCCACTTGTGGGTCTATAGCAACGAAATCGATGTAGCCGCTACGCCTTTGCACGGTTTCAAGGCCGGCGACCAGGCGATCCTCGAAGCGGCCAGCGGCAAGCCGCTGGGTATCGTTGCCATGAGCCCGAACAACCTGATCTGCGCACGCCTCTTGTCGCGCGACATCAAGTTGCCGCTGGACAAGTCGCTGCTGGTGCATCGCCTGAACGTCGCACTGTCCCTGCGCGATCGCCTGTTTGACAAGCCGTTCTATCGCCTGGTCTACGGCGATTCCGACCTGCTGCCAGGTCTGGTAGTCGACCGTTTCGGCGACATCCTGGTGGTACAGATCGCTTCGGCCACCATGGAAGCCCATAAAGAAGACGTGATCGCAGCGCTGACCCAAGTGATCAAGCCTAGCGGCATTCTGTTCAAGAACGACTCCGCGGCCCGTGATGCCGAAGGCCTCAACCGCTACGTCGAAACCGTGTTCGGCCTGGTGCCGGAGTGGGTTGCCCTGGAAGAAAACGGCGTGAAATTCGAAGCACCCGTCATCCAGGGACAGAAAACCGGCTGGTTCTACGACCACCGCATGAACCGCGCGCGTCTGGCACCTTACGCCAAAGGCAAACGCGTGCTGGACCTGTACAGCTACATCGGTGGCTGGGGCGTGCAAGCGGCTGCGTTCGGCGCCAGTGAAGTGTTCTGCGTCGACGCATCGGCCTTCGCCCTCGACGGCGTCGAGCGCAACGCCGCGCTGAACGGTTTCGCTGACAAGATGACCTGCATTGAAGGTGACGTGTTCGAAGCCTTGAAAGAACTGAAAGCCAGCGAAGAGCGCTTCGACGTGATCGTTGCCGACCCTCCGGCGTTCATCAAACGCAAGAAAGACATGAAAAACGGTGAAGGCGCCTACCGTCGCCTGAACGAGCAAGCCATGCGCCTGCTCAGCAAGGATGGCATCCTGGTCAGTGCTTCGTGCTCGATGCACCTGCCGGAAGACGATCTGCAGAACATCCTGCTGACCAGCGCCCGTCACCTGGACCGCAACATCCAGATGCTGGAGCGTGGCGGCCAGGGCCCGGATCACCCGGTTCACCCGGCCATCGCCGAAACCCGCTACATCAAGAGCATCACCTGCCGTCTGCTGCCAAACAGCTG
This sequence comes from Pseudomonas sp. Ma2-10, assembly GCF_054330215.1. Classification (NCBI taxonomy): domain Bacteria; kingdom Pseudomonadati; phylum Pseudomonadota; class Gammaproteobacteria; order Pseudomonadales; family Pseudomonadaceae; genus Pseudomonas; species Pseudomonas sp. Ma2-10. The sequence goes on from NZ_JBTEYL010000002.1 coordinate 255,686, forward strand.
ATTGCGCTGGTTTGACGGGGAGCCAGTCGGCTCCCCATTCTATTATCTGTTATTGAACTCTCCACCTTCCTACTCCAGCGGTCTTCATGACTTGCAGGACGTTTCGCTTTGTCTTTTATTTTGGCGGACAGAACTTACAAGACTCATCCTGCCCGAAGATTGATCCGACAAAATTACTGGAACATTCCTACCCAATTCCCCCTTGATAAGAACTCATTACAAACTATGATTAAGTCGTCACAAAGGAGTGACACTCACTATCAATTACAAGGAGTTCAAAACATGAAAGCAATTACTCTGGAAACCAACAAAATCGCTAACCTGGCTTTTCTGGTTGCGCCAAAAGCCCGCTAAGTAAATGAAACGCTGGGGAGTGCCGGCTACCCAGCGTTTTCTATGGCAAAGACCAGAGTGAGTCGCCAGCTATGCAGATAAACCCTTATATATTCATACTGCCTCGTTCGCCCGAACAAATAGTCTGGGATTACAAGAACCACAAACAGTTCGAACTGAACCTTGAATATTCAACCCGTCTCGCACACCTTATCGACAACCCTGAAAAGTTTGATGAAAACAACCTAATAGACGCCCAACTCCTGAATGCGGGAATACTCACACTTTCAATACACGCTGCCCTTGAATGGGGCTGGGATGAACTGTCGAAGATATTTCATATCGGCACCAAGAACATTCCTTGTGAATATGTCCCCCACGATATTAATGAATGATCGAGACACTATCTGGACCATTGCGCCGAAGTACTGGCCACTCCTGCCCCGCAGGTCAGACTCACAGAACGCCTGACACGCGAACGGATTGCCCTGCCCCAACCTTGCTGTCTGCCGCAAAGCGCACTTGCAAAGACGTTGATCGACCGAAAAACCTGTCGCGCCTTCACGGGGAAAGAGGTTTCTCTCGACGATGTGGGCACTCTTTTGTATTTGTCCCTTGGCTATCTGCGTGAGCGCGATAGCGACATCGACGAAACCATCGCCGAAGGTCTCGGCGCCCGGCGTAGCAGTCCATCCGGTGGCGGGCTGAATGCCTGCGAAGGTTTTCTTCATGTTCAGAACGTTAGCGGCCTGAATCCCGGGCTCTACGCCTACCACCCCGACGAACATGCTTTGAGCTTCGTCAGTCCGGCGCCTGACTCACCCTTGGGCCAGTTGTTGTGCGGGCAGCATTTCATCAACAACCTGCCAGTCGGCCTGTTCATCACTGCTCGCTTCGACAAACTGTGGTGGAAATATGAACACTCGCGCGCGTACCGAATGGCTTACGTCGAGGCCGGTCATATTTCCCAGACCTTTCAACTGGTGGCCACCGCACTGGGATTAAGCACCTGGCTGACCGGTGCGTTAGCGGACGATCAGGTCGAAACGTTGCTGGGGATCGAGGACAGCGCCGAACAAGCGTTGTTCTTTGTGGGCTGCGGCCAGAGTGACGGACAAGTGATGTGCAAGGAATTGAAAGCACTGTTAAGCAGCCGAGGCTCACAACAATGACCGAGCCCCGCACAGACGACCCGTCACTGTCCGACGCTTGGGCGCAGCGCTTCACCCTCGGCGACTGGAACACCCGCGCCTCGGTACGAACCAGCGAGCACACCTATCAATTGCCATCAGATCTGGAACAGCAACTGGAAACACGACACTGGTTCCCCCCGGCCTTCCTGCCCTACCTGAATCACCCGGCGATCGAAGCAGCCGGCAGCGCGATCACCCATCGATTATCAGCCAACCATCTGGTGTATTTCCTCGACTACACCACCCGGCTCGAACATCGGATCGTCAACCGCTCCGTGGAAACCATCGTCCACGATGAGCTCGGCGCGCCCATCCCCCGACGCATGAAAACCGCCGCCCTCCAGCTCTATACCGATGAGGGGTATCACGCGCTGTTCTCCAATAGTCTCGCCGAGCAAATCGCCGACCTCTACGGCATGACCCAACGCCCGGTGATGCCGCACCGCATTACACGACTGAACGCCCTGCTTGAGCACGCACCGGACAGGCATAAGGCGCTGGCCTGGTTTCTCGTCGGCTTCGTGTCCGAGACCATCATCGCCAGGGAACTGCTCGAGGTTTGTCGCAACGAGCTGGTATCCAGCGTCCAGGAAATGCTCAGGGATCACCTCACCGACGAGGCCCGACACAGTCGTTATTTTTGCGAAGTGTTCCATTACCTATGGCTGACCCTGAACAGCAGCCAGCGCACGTTCGCCGCGAAGCTGCTGGTCGACATCATCCTGATGTTCTTTGAGGTCGATGAGCGATGGCTGAAGGAAAGCCTGAACAGCGTGGGCCTCGGGGAGAGTTGCGTCGCAGAAATCCTCAGCGCCCTTACCGGCCCGCAAGCCTGCCTTCAGCGCGCCCGATCAGGTGCAGGCGCGACGCTACAGGCAATGGAAAAGGCAGGCTTTTTCGACCTGCGTTTTAACCAGCAGTTCTTCGCACAGGCAGGACTTATCGATGGATGAAGGAAAATCTGCGGTCAGTGTCAAACACCGCCGCGCTGCAATCATCCTATTGATGACCATGGTAATGCTCGGGGTCTTCCCTCTGGATGTCCTGCTGCCATCGTTCCCGGCGCTGGCCGAACACTTCCGGACCACGCCAGCCGACATCGCGTTTTCCATCAGCCTGTTTGCCATCGGGATAGCACTTTCCCAACTACTGGTCGGGCCGCTCTCGGATGTCATCGGGCGCAAAAGTCTGCTGCTGGCGGGAATGGCGGTCTCGATTGTCGGTGCGACGGGTTGCGTGCTGTCCACCGACTACGCCTGGTTCCTGACGTTCCGGGTGGTGCAGGCCATCGGCTGCGGTTGCTTCGTGCTCTCGCAGGCGTTGGTCCAGGACCTGTTCGACGGCAAGGAGCGGGATCAACTGCGGATTCTGATGGTCACCGCCAGCGGGATCTTCATTTCCGTCTCGCCACTGGCTGGCACTCTGTTGCAACAGGCACTGGACTGGCCAGCAAGCTTCATTGTCTTTATTGCCCTCGCCGCCGCCGTGTTCCTCAAGGCCTGCTTCTTTCTTGAAAACCGGCACACCGCCACAACCCCGCGCCGAAGCATTATTCAGTCCTACCGGCGCGTGTGTCGCGATGCTGGTTTCCTTGGCTATTGGCTGATCGCCGCAATCGCCTTCACCTGCCACTTTTCCTTCATTGTCATCTCGCCCCTGATCTTCATGGAGCAGTTGCAGCTTTCGCCCTACGCGTTTTCCCTGACACTGCTGTTGTATGGCGTGGCCTACATCATCGGCGGCATTGTCGCTCGAGTCCTCGCTGGGCGGATCGCACCCAATACACAGATCGTCGTCGGCCTGGGCCTGATCTTTATTTCGGGGCTGGTGATGCTCTTACTCTCAAACCTGCTGGGGCTTTCTACCCCGACGGTGCTGATCCCGATGATTATTTGCACCGCCGGCACGACCATCGCTCGCCCTGTTGCCACTTCCAAAGCAATGGAAGTGTTCCCGGACATGGCCGGGACCTCGGCGTCGGCCGGGAACACGCTGATCTTCATCTTCGGGGGGCTAATCAGCGCCCTGATCACCCTGAGCGCGGCCCACCCGCAAACGACCCTGGCACTGAGCTTCCTCGTCCTGAGCACTACCGGCGTTTCCTTCATCACACTGATCACACGTCGGCAGCTGGCACTGAATCGAGGGGGATAACCGCCGGCCGTCATCCCGCACACCCAGTCAGCGTCGGTTCAACATCTTCCGGCATTCCCTCCTGACGCCAGCCGTGTAGAATCGCGACATTCATCGCCAGTCATCCCCCGGCGGGTTTATGAGCTCAAGCTGATGCGCGCGGCGATCCCGCAAAGTTATCGGCAACTTCCGGACACACGGCCATTTCTGAGTGTTCCAGACGTCAATAGAAGCTCACTTCCCTTTTGATACCTGATTAGCCGCCCGGAGTGCTTCATGCCTGATTACCGCTCAAAAACATCCACCCATGGCCGCAATATGGCCGGCGCCCGCGCACTGTGGCGCGCAACGGGGATGAAAGATGACGATTTCAAAAAGCCGATCATCGCCATTTCCAACTCCTTCACCCAGTTCGTACCGGGCCACGTCCACCTCAAGGACCTGGGCCAACTGGTCGCCCGCGAAATCGAACGCGCCGGCGGTGTAGCCAAAGAATTCAACACTATTGCCGTGGATGACGGCATCGCCATGGGCCACGACGGCATGCTGTATTCGCTGCCGAGCCGCGAGATCATCGCCGACTCCGTCGAGTACATGGTTAACGCCCACTGTGCCGACGCCATCGTCTGCATCTCCAACTGCGACAAGATTACCCCTGGCATGCTGATGGCCGCCCTGCGCCTGAACATCCCGGTGATCTTCGTTTCCGGCGGCCCGATGGAAGCCGGCAAGACCAAACTGGCCAGCCACGGTCTCGACCTCGTCGACGCCATGGTGATCGCCGCCGACTCCAGCGCTTCTGACGAGAAAGTCGCTGAGTACGAGCGCAGCGCCTGCCCGACCTGCGGTTCGTGCTCCGGCATGTTCACCGCCAACTCGATGAACTGCCTGGTCGAAGCCCTTGGTCTGGCATTGCCGGGCAACGGTTCGACCCTCGCGACCCACAGCGACCGCGAACAGCTGTTCCTGCAGGCCGGCCGCACCATCGTCGAGCTGTGCAAGCGTTACTACGGCGACAACGATGAGTCGGTATTGCCGCGCAACATCGCCAACTTCAAGGCGTTCGAAAACGCCATGACGCTGGACATCGCGATGGGCGGTTCCACCAACACCATCCTGCATTTACTGGCCGCGGCCCAGGAAGCCGAGATCGATTTCGACCTGCACGACATCGATCGTCTCTCCCGCCACGTGCCGCAACTGTGCAAAGTTGCGCCGAACATCCAGAAGTACCACATGGAAGACGTGCACCGCGCCGGCGGGATCTTCAGCATCCTCGGCTCGCTGGCCCGTGGCGGTCTGCTGCACACCGACCTGCCGACCGTGCACAGCAAAACCCTGGCTGAAGGCATCGCCAAGTGGGACATCACCCAGACCAACGACGAAGCAGTGCATCACTTCTTCAAGGCTGGCCCTGGGGGCATCCCGACGCAAACCGCGTTCAGCCAGTCGACCCGCTGGGAAACCCTGGACGACGACCGTGAAAACGGCTGCATCCGCAGCGTCGAACACGCTTACTCGAAAGAAGGCGGCCTGGCCGTTCTCTACGGCAACATCGCGCTGGACGGCTGCGTGGTGAAAACCGCCGGTGTCGACGAGTCGATCCACGTCTTCGAAGGCAACGCGAAGATCTTCGAAAGCCAGGACAGCGCCGTACGCGGCATCCTCGCTGACGAAGTGAAGGCCGGCGACATCGTGATCATTCGTTACGAAGGCCCGAAAGGCGGCCCGGGCATGCAGGAAATGCTGTACCCGACGTCCTACCTGAAATCCAAAGGCCTGGGCAAAGCTTGCGCCCTGCTCACCGATGGCCGTTTCTCCGGCGGTACCTCGGGCCTGTCCATCGGCCACGCTTCGCCAGAAGCAGCAGCGGGCGGCGCGATTGGCTTGGTGCAGGATGGCGACAAAGTGCTGATCGACATTCCGAACCGCTCGATCAACCTGTTGATCAGTGACGAAGAAATGGCCGGCCGTCGTGCCGAGCAGGATCAAAAAGGTTGGAAACCTGTGGAAAAACGTCCACGCAAGGTGACCACCGCACTGAAGGCCTACGCGCTGTTGGCGACCAGCGCCGACAAGGGTGCCGTGCGTAACAAGGCAATGCTCGACGGACTGTGATGCTTAACCGTTGAACAAAAAAATGCCCCGCCAAGTGCGGGGCATTTTTCTGCCGTTCGTTGCGTTTACTGAATTTCTTCTGGCTTCACGATCACCCAGTTCTTGTCCGCCGTGACCTGCAACCCTTCCTTGGCCTGAGCTGCGGCGTGCTTGGCCATCATGCCGTTAATCTGGGTCATGTATTTGTCTTTGCGGTTGACCCACAAGTGGATGCCGCCCTTCGCCACGTCGACATCGTGGAACAGCATGTAACCGTCACTGGTCGGCGTATCGCCGCCCACCAATACCGGTTTTTTCCACTCATCGATGTAAGTCAGGATCGCCGCGTGCTTGCCGGCCATCCAGGTCGCCGGAGTCCACAGGTACGGGGTCAATTCGAGGCTGAGGTTGGCCTTCTCGTCATACTTGCCCGCAGTGATCTGCTTGCGCGCCGTGGTCAGCTCGCCGGTCTTCGGATCCTTGAGCAACAAGCTCACGCCGATCACGTTCTGCGGTTTGACGTTGTAGCCGTACTTCGGATCGGCGGCGACCATGCGCACCAGTTCCTCGGAGGCGGCGGTCATCACGTAGACCTCGATGCCGTTCTCCATCAGCTTGTTGTACAGCTCTTTCTGGCCAGTGAATATTTTCGGCGGATTGACGTCGAGCTTCTTGACCACGTCGCCTTCGTAATAAGTCGCCGGCACCGGTTTACCGGACGCCATCAACTCATCGACGTAACCTTTGAGCTCCTGGAGCGTGAAACCGGAGAACACTTGAGCGACCCATGGGTAGCAAACCATGTCGTCGACTTCGCAGAGGCGATAGTAGTAGCTGAACAGGCTTTCCTTGTGGTCGGCAGTGTCTTTGAACGGCATCAGTTTCAGGGAGGGGTCGAGTTTTTCGCGGGTGATCAGGCCCTTGTTTTCCATGAACGGCAGCAACGACTCTTCGAGGTCGTAGCGGTAACTGGTGTTGTCCATGTCGAACACCGCGTAGTTACCTTTGTTGGCATTGGCGGCGATCATTGCGTCCAGTGCCTTGGCCTGATCGGCTGGCCAATGCTTCAAGTCCGTGGCGAATACCTGGCCGGCAAGGCCCAAGCAGAGTGCAGCGACCAGAAATTTCGGTGCGAGCTTCATCGGCATGCTTCCCTTATTAAAAGACCATGATTCAAAGAGATCGACGCTATCAAATTAATATGACATTCCTCGCCCACCTGCGACCGTTAACGTGCCTATTGCGCCAGCCGCATCTCTTTCAGCGACACCCACCTATTCCAAAAACGACAGCATTCAGATGTTTTTTGTATTAATTCAATAGATATCAAGGCGTTAGGCTTACGGGGCGTTGGTTCACGATCTATGTGCGCTCCCACACCTCGAAGGTGTACGCGGGCTTGTCACCTTCTGCTGGATTCGGAACATCCGACACCAACGTCCACGCGTTCAAATCAAACGCCGGAAACCACGCATCCCCTTCCGGGCTCAGCGCTACGCGCGTCAAATACAGCCGATCAGCCTGTGCCATCCCTTGCGCATACAACTGCGCCCCGCCAATCAGCATCAGCTCATCGACGCCCTGCTCGTTCGCCCATTCCTGCGCCCGAACCACCGCCGCTTCAAGCGAGGGATAAACCTCAGCGCCTTCCAGTTGCAGTTCCGCCTGACGGCTGACCACGATGTTCAACCGGCCCGACAACGGACGACCGAGAGAATCCCAGGTCTTGCGACCCATGATGATCGGCTTGCCCAGGGTGGTCGCCTTGAAGTATTTGAAGTCCCCCGGCAAGTGCCAGGGCATGCTGTTATCGACGCCGATCACACGGTTTTCACCGAGGGCTGCGATCAGGCTAAGGGGGAGTGATTTAGTCATGCCGACGAGGATACCAGAGCCTCCCGTACCCCGATAAGCGCCACAGCGGTTATGCTCACCGTTCAATTGAGCGACGGGATGCCGCGTGTCTGAACTGACCCCACTGCAAAACCTCTGGCTGACCGAGACGGTGCGCCTGCGTGAAGAACACGCCGGCCCACTGGATGATCTGGAAGCCAACCGACTGGCCCGCAGCGCGGGCGGTGATCTGCCGACACGCATTCAACGCCGTGCCCTGTGGCTGGCCGACCGCGATGGACTGACCAGCGCCCTCAAGCATTGGCTGCAAGGTGCGCGGCTGGCACTGCTGGTGCTGACTGTTCTCGCCGTCGCCAGCGGCGCCGGCCTGGCGTTTGCCGCGCTGGGTGACGGACACACTCCGGTGAATGTGTTCTGGGCCTTGGGCAGTTTGCTCGGACTGAACCTGATTCTATTGTTGAGCTGGGCGTTGGGCCTGGTCTTCGCTGGCGACCACGGCGCGACCCTCGGCCGCTTATGGTTATGGCTCAGCGAAAAACTCGCTCGCGATGCCAAAGCCGCGCAACTGGCCCCGGCCCTGCTGCTCTTGCTGCAACGACAAAAACTCAATCGCTGGGCGGTCGGCGTGCTGGTCAATAGCCTGTGGTTGCTGGCGATGCTCAGCGCGCTGTTGATGCTGTTGATGCTGATGGCGACCCGGCGTTACGGCTTCGTCTGGGAAACCACGCTCCTGGGCGGCGACACCTTCGTCGCCATGACCCAGGCCCTCGGCGCCCTGCCGGCCATGCTTGGTTTCAACGTACCGACCGTAGAGATGATCCGCGCCAGCGGCGATGCCGCGCTTAACATCGAAAGCGCCCGTCAGGCCTGGGCAACATGGCTGGTCGGCGTGCTGGTGGTCTACGGTGTTTTGCCGCGCCTGTTGCTGGCGCTGTTCTGCCTGTGGCGCTGGAAAACCGGGCACGCGGCATTGCGTCTGGATTTGAACCTGCCCGGTTACGCCCAACTGCGCGAACGGCTGATGCCGACCAGTGAACGCCTGGGCGTCAGCGACGCTGCGCCAGAGCAATTGCATCGTATTGAAAGCGGTGTCAGCGAACTGCCAAGCGATGGCGCGTTATTGGTAGCCATCGAGCTGGACGATCAACGCCCCTGGCCGCCGCCACTGCCCAGCTCCGTGAGCAACGCTGGCATCCTCGACAGTCGCCAATCGCGACACAAACTCCTCGAGCAGCTGAGCCGCTTTCCCCCAGCCCGCCTGGCCATCGCTTGCGATCCGCGACGTTCGCCGGACCGCGGCAGTCTGGCACTGATCGCCGAACTGGCTCGTAGCGCCAGCACCACCCGCGTCTGGTTGCTGCAAGCACCGCCGGGCGAAGCGCTGGATGCCCAAAGGCTGGGCGACTGGCACGTGGCGCTGCGGCAGTTGGACCTGCCGTTCGCCGATTGCGCGCCGTTGAACTGGCTGGAGACCGGTCATGACTAACCCCAGGAACCCGCCCTTGAAGCTCGCAGTGGTCGGCCACACCAACGTCGGCAAAACCTCGTTGCTGCGCACCCTGACCCGCGATGTCGGTTTCGGTGAGGTGTCTCACCGTCCCAGCACCACACGACACGTCGAAGGCGCGCGGTTGTCGGTGGATGGCGAGCCGTTGCTCGACCTCTTCGACACGCCAGGCCTGGAAGACGCCATCGCTCTGCTCGACTACCTCGAACGTCTGGAACGACCGGGTGAACGCCTGGACGGCCCGGCGCGTCTTGTGCGATTTCTTGAAGGCAGCGAAGCCCGGCAGCGTTTCGAACAGGAAGCCAAGGTGCTGCGGCAACTGCTGACCTGCGACGCCGGTCTCTACGTGATCGATGCCCGGGAACCGGTGCTGGCCAAATACCGCGACGAACTGGAAGTGCTGGCCAGCTGCGGCAAACCGTTGCTGCCGGTGCTGAACTTCGTGAGCAGCGCCGACCACCGCGAACCGGATTGGCGCGAGGCATTGGCGCGTTTGGGCTTGCACGCACTGGTCCGCTTCGACAGCGTCGCACCGCCTGAGGATGGCGAACGTCGACTCTATGAAAGCCTCGCGCTGTTGCTGGAAAGCGCCCGCCCACAACTGGAGCGCCTGATCGCCGATCAGCAAGCGCAACGCCTGGCTCGTCAACAGAGTGCGGCGCGGCTGATTGCCGAATTATTGATCGACTGCGCGGCGTGTCGGCGTAGCGTGGTCAGTGATGACGAGCAAGAACAGCAAGCCATCAGCGAATTGCGCAAGGCGGTTCGACAACGGGAACAACGCTGCGTCGAAGCGCTGCTCACGCTCTATGCCTTCCGTCCACAGGACGCGGCGGCCAGTGACCTGCCTCTGCTCGATGGCCGCTGGGGCGATGACCTGTTCAACCCGGAAACCCTGAAACAGCTGGGTGTGCGGCTTGGTGGCGGTATCGCGGCCGGCGCGGCAGCAGGCGCCGGAGTCGATCTGTTGGTGGGCGGACTGACCCTTGGCGCAACGGCGCTCGTCGGCGCAATTGCCGGCGGCGCCCTGCAAACCGCCCGCAGTTATGGCAGCCGCTTGCTGGGCAAGATCAAAGGCCAGCGAGAGCTGACCATCAATGACAGCGTGCTGCGGCTATTGGCATTACGCCAGCGGCAACTGCTGCAAGCGCTCAATGCGCGTGGGCATGCGGCGATGGACAGCATTCAAGTGGCCACGCCCCAGGACAAATCCTGGCGCGAAGGCAAACTGCCCGAGGCACTGAACAAGGCTCGGGCGCATCCGCAGTGGTCGTTGCTTAATCCTCATCCGAAGTTGAATCAGGCGCAAAGGCAGGATCAGATCGAAGTGCTGGCGCAGCAACTCTGAATTGATCGTTCCCACGTTCTGATCGGCGTGGGAACGATCATGCAGCCAACACGCGCAACGCCTTTGCTTTCAAGAGACCAAGATCCATCACCGGCACCGCCATCTCCTTCGCCAACTCATCCCACTGGCGCATGCGCAAACTGACCGCACACAACGGATCCTGCTCGAAAGCTTCAGCCTCTTCCGCGGTCATCACACCACCCTGATATTCCAGGGTCCGGCGGCTGGCTTCACTCAAGCGCCCGTAGTACCCGGGCTCTTTGAGCGTCAGGTAGCGCTTGGCCTGAACGTGGTATTCCACAAGCCGCGCCATGCGCTCGCTGAAACCTGCGCGGCGTAAATAATCCGCGCCCAGCCGCTCGTGACTGACCACGCCGAACCCACCCATGTTTTCGGCGCTCTCGGTACAGATATGGCCGATGTCGTGGAAGAACGCAGCCAACACCACTTCATCATCAAAGCCTTCAGCCATAGCCCGTTCAGCGGCCTGGGACATGTGCTCGATCTGCGACACCGGCTCGCCGATGTAATCGCTGTCACCAAAGCGCTCGTACAGCGCGAACACCTCGGCGATCACTTGCTCATTGCGGTCCATCAACGCTCTCCCAACAACGTTGCTACGTTACGCTCAGCCATCGCCGGCCCGACGCTCATGCCGACACCCGCGTGCATCAGCGCCACGCTCACACCCTGCATCGGACGCAAGAACGAAAACGGCCCCGGCCCCCGTGAACCATAGACGCCCTGCCAGCGTTCGACCACTTGCACCTTGCAACCCAAGGTGTGTTCCGCGAGCTCAATCATCCAGTTGTCCACTTGCTCGGCATTGAACGGCGACGGATCGCTGCCGTAATGGTGGGAGTCGCCGATGATCAACTCACCGTAAGGCGTCGGGCTGATCAGCAGGTGAATGCCGTTTTCATGCAGGTGCGGCACGGCCCGCAGAATTTGCGCCTGTACGGCGGCGGCCTCTGGCAGATCGGCGAAGGCGCCGTAGTGCACGCCACTCAAACCGGTGAGCAACGCATGTTGCAGGTTGAGGTTGATTTGCGGTCGAGCGCGAAGCATTTGCAGGCGGCAGATTTGCGGGTTGAGTTCGGCGATCGGCTCGGCCAGTAGCGTCTGATAATCGTGGCCGGAACAGACGACGATCTGCTCGGCGCAGAAGGATCCTGCGGTGCTGTACAAGCGCCCAGGCTCGATGTCTCGCACCAGAGTGGAGAAGTGAAACGCGACGCCGAGTTCGCGGCGCAGGTAGTCAATCAGCGCGGGAATGGCTTCACGGGAATACAGTTGCTGATCGTCCATCCCGTGCAATGCGGCGCGGTGATGGCTGAATTGGCCGCCATACAAATCACGCAATGCGGCGCCGCGCAGCAGGTCGACACGGTAACCGTGTTCCACGGCGCGACCGGCGCAGAAGGCTTCCAGCAGGTGCTCTTCGGCTTCGGTGCGGGCAAACAGGTACGAGCCGTTGCGCTTGAGTTGCAGGCCGGCGAATTGTGCCCATTGGCCCCAGACCTCGCGGCTAGCCTTGGCCAGTTCAAGCATAAGGCCCGGTGGTTGACCCGTGACCAGTGCCTGGCCGAAGTTGCGTACCGAGGCGCCCAAAGGCGTTTCGCTGCGCTCGAAAACGGTGACCTTGAGGCCTCGCTTGGCGGCAGCGTAGGCATGGGACAGTCCAAGAATGCCCGCGCCGACGATCAGCATGTCGTTGTGTTGTGTCATGGGGTTTTGTCCTGAACCCAGGGCCCCTTCGCGAGGGGCTCTGTCAGCCGATGAAGATGTTACTTGGCAGCCACTTTCTCGGACTTGCCGTCATAGCGCTTGCGCCACTCGGTCAGGATTTCATCGCGATTCTTCGACGCCCAGGCGAAGTCGTTCTTGATCAAACGCTGCTCATAATCCGCTGGCAATTCGGTCTGCGGCTTGGCGATACCTGGCTGCGCGAGCACCGCGAAGTTTTCTTTATAAAGCTCCATCGCCGCCTCGCTGGAAGAGAAGTCCGCCAGTTTTTTCGCCGCCTCTTCGTGCGGTGTGCCCTTGATCACAGCCGTCGCTTCGATCTCCCAGCCCAGGCCTTCTTTCGGCAGGATGATGTCCAGCGGGGCGCCCTGGCGTTTCAGCTGGACCGCCGGGTATTCAAAGGAAATGCCGATCGGAAATTCACCCGAGGCCGCGAGTTTGCAGGGCTTGGAGCCGGAGTGAACGTACTGGCCGATGTTCTGATGCAAGTCGTCCATGTAGGCCCAGCCCTGCTTCTCGCCAAAGGTTTGCAGCCAGGCGCTGACGTCGAGGAAACCGGTGCCGGACGAGGCCGGGTTAGGCATGACAATCTTGCCTTTGTACTCAGGCTTGGTCAGGTCCTGCCAGCTCACGGGTTTGCTCAAGCCCTGCTTTTCGGCTTCGACAGTGTTGAAACAAATGGTCGCAGCCCAGACGTCCATGCCGACCCAGGCCGGCGGGTTGGCGGCGTCGCGGTAGTTGCTGCCGATTTTGCCCAAGTCCTTCGGCGCGTAGCTTTGCAGCATGCCTTGCTGATCGAGGATCGCCAGACTCGACGCGGCCAGGCCCCAGACGGCGTCAGCCTGCGGGCGAGCTTTTTCGGCCAGCAGTTTGGCAGTGATGATACCGGTGGAGTCGCGCACCCACTTGATCTCGACGTCCGGGTTGGCCTTTTCGAAGGCGTCTTTGTAGGTCTTCAGTTGTTCGGCTTCGAGGGCGGTGTACACCGTCAACTCGGTTTTCGCCGCGAAGGCGTTCAGGCTGAAAGCGGTAAGGACAGCAGCGGCCAGGGCCATAGGCTTGAACATGATCTTTTCCTGTTTTTGAGTTGAGGGGCTTTCGGTTTTAGGAGCAGCGAATCAGTTGCCAGGCGCGGTCTGCCGCCAGGCTTGGGAGCGACGCAGCAAACCGCGCGAGGCCCAGGCCAGCAGCAGGGAAACGCCCGCCGAGGTGAACAGAATCAAAGTCGACATTGCCGCCGCGCCGCCGACATTGCCGGCATCGTCCATGTTCAGCACCGCCACCGCCGCAAGGATGGTGTCGGGGCTGTAGAGGAAGATCGCTGCCGACACGGTGGTCATGGCCGAGACGAACAGGTAGCGCACGATGTCCAGCAATGCCGGCAGACAAATCGGCACGGTGACCCGCAGGTAGTGCCGATACAGCGGCGCTTTTAGCGACAGCGCGGCAGCTTCGAACTCAGCATCGAGTTGGCGCAGGGCGGTGGTGGCGGTCATTTGCGCGGTGGTCAAATAGTGAGCGATGGTGCAGACCACCAGCAGGGTCATGGTCCCGTAGAGCACATGCAGCGGGTTGCCGCTGAGGTTGAAGAAAAAGACATAGCCCAGACCCAGCACCAGCCCCGGCACCGCCATCGGTACGAAACTGAGCATGCGCAGTGTCAGATTCAGCCCGCGCTGGCCCTTGGTTTTTTCCATCAGATAAGCACCGGTGAAGATCAGCACGCTGCCGATCAACGCCGTGCACAAGGCCATCTTCACGCTGTTGCTATAGGCCAGCCAGCCTCCGCCCGCCGTGTCATTGAACTGGTAATGGTTGAGCGACAGCGACAGGTTGTACGGCCAGAATTTCACCAGTGACGAATACACCGCCATGCCGAACACCAGCAGCAACACCGCGCAGATCAGCAGCACGATGGCCAGGTAGCAGCCGTCCCGCAGTTTCGACGGCGCCGGTTGAAAGACCTGTGCCCGACCGCTCATGGAGTCGCCGTGACGCCGACGCAACCAGGCGTCGACACTGAAGCTGAACAGCGCCGGCACCAGCAGGACCATGCCGATCAATGCGCCGCGACCGAATTGTTGTTGGCCGACCACGGCTTTGTAGGCTTCCAGCGCCAGCACCTGATAATCGCCACCGACCACTACGGGCACACCGAAGTCGGTGATGGTCAGGGTGAACACCAGACAGAACGCCGCGAACACAGCCTGACGAGTCGCAGGCCATGTGATGCTACGGAAAGCTTTCGCCGGACTAGCGCCCATGCTGGAGGCAGCATCGAAGAGTCGCGCGTCTGCCAGCGAAAGGGCCGACAGCAGAATCATCAAGGCGTGTGGGAAGGTGTAGATGACCTCGCCCAGAACAATGCCCCAGAAGCCGTAGATATTGTCCGAGAGCAAACCGCGCAACAGGCCCTGGTTGCCGAACAGATACACCAGCGCAATGCCCGGCAACATCGACGGCGCCATCAGCGGCAACAGCGACATGCCGCGCCAAATGCCTTTGCCCGGTATCAATGTGCGTTGCAGGGCGTAGGCAAACAGGTAGGCCAGCGGTACGACAATCGCCGCTACGCTGAGGGAAACCTTCAGGCTATTGCCGAGCAACCAGTGGAAATTCGCGCTGGTGACCAGCTCTCGTGCAGCGTCCAGACCACCGCCCTGCCCGGCCTCAGAGCTGAAACCCCGCCAGAAGATCGCCAGCAACGGCATCAACACCGCGACGCCGAGTAACACCAGCAAAAGGACTTTGCCGCCGACCACAAACACCCGGTCGCCGATCTCGGCACGGGAGGTCTGCCGACCCTGCTTGTGCGGTATCGGCAGCGCGAGGTTCGCGCTCATCAGGCAAACACCTGCAGGCTGCGCGGAGGCAAAGCGACCATGATTTGCTGCGCGCCAAGACGCGGCATCGCTTCCGGCGCCAGTTCCGCCAACAGCGCATGACCTGGCAGTTGATCGAGTTCGAAACTCATGCGACAGCGGTTGCCGAGGAAGGTGATCTCGCGAACTTTGGCCGGGAACAGGTTTTCTTCCTGCACAGGCGGGTTGACGTTGATCGCTTCGGGGCGGCAAAACAGACGACCCGATGCAGCGTTGCCCGAATCGGCCGCCAGGCGCAGGTTCATCCCGCCGACCTGGGCGTGGCTGTCGCTGCTACGCTGGAATGGCAGCCAGTTGCCCTGACCGACGAACTCCGCCACAAACGGTGTGGCCGGGTGGTCGTAGATTTCCTGTGGCGTGGCGTATTGCTCCACCTTGCCGTTGTTCATCACGGCGATGCGGTCGGCCATCAGCATGGCTTCGTCCTGATTGTGGGTGACCATCAGGGTGGTGATGCCGAGGTTGCGCTGAAGTTGGCGCAGTTCGGTGCACAGATGCTCGCGGACTCGGGCGTCTAGGGCCGACATCGGTTCGTCAAGCAGCAACAACGAAGGCGCCGGTGCCAAGGCACGAGCCAGTGCGACGCGTTGCTGTTGGCCGCCGGACAATTGGCCGGGGTACTTTTTTTCACTGCCGATCAGGCCGACCAGTTCCAGCATCTGACCGACACGCTTGCGCACTTCATCGCGACCACTGCCAGCGAGGCCATAGGCGATGTTCTCTTCGACGGTGAGGTTGGGAAACAACGCGTAGGACTGAAACAGAATGCCGTAGTCCCGGGCCTGAGGCGCCAGGCGGGAAACGTCGCGATCGCCGAGATACAGCTCGCCACTGTCTTGCCTCTCCAGACCGGCGATGCAACGCAGCAAGGTAGTTTTGCCACAACCCGACGGACCGAGCAGGCACACCAGTTCACCGGCCGCCACGTCGAGGGAAACGT
The DNA here is from genome assembly GCF_054330215.1 of Pseudomonas sp. Ma2-10. Classification (NCBI taxonomy): domain Bacteria; kingdom Pseudomonadati; phylum Pseudomonadota; class Gammaproteobacteria; order Pseudomonadales; family Pseudomonadaceae; genus Pseudomonas; species Pseudomonas sp. Ma2-10. The sequence continues at coordinate 271,719 of NZ_JBTEYL010000002.1, forward strand.
TATCCAGCGCGGTGAAGGCGCCGAAGCGCTTCTGCACGCCGCGCACTTTCATCGGGGCGCCGGGGTTGGTCAGGGCAGTTGCGATCGAGTGGTTCATGGAAAGGCCTCATCAAGCAGATGAAGGCCATCCTAGATTTGTAATGCGTCCATCATGTGGCAGTGAGGCAAAAACCGCTGATAGTGGTATTCAGGGATTTTGGTTGAAGGTATTGGTTGTCCGGTCAGGCCCCTTCGCGAACAGGCCGGCCCCGTCACCGCTGAACTCAAGCCGGGGCCATTTCCTGCGCCAACCCCAGAAACGCCGCCGGCAGCCGTGCGCCTTTTCGTTCCTTGAGGCAGTACAAATACTCGGGGATCTGCGGCGCATTCTCGATGGTCAGCACGCGCAGTTGTGGATCATGCGGCACTTCCTGCCGGGCAATGATGCTGATGCCAATATTGCGCAACACCGCCTCACGGATCGACTCACGGCTGCCAATTTCCAGTAGCGGCCCGAAACTCACCCCGGCGCTGGCCAGCAATTCCTCGGTCAGGCGTCGAGTGGTCGAACCCGGTTCGCGCATCAATAACGTATGCCCGGCCAACGCACTGAGCGGCACAGGGTCGTGGACCGCCAGCGGATGATTGCGATGCACCGCCAGCACCAACGGATCACTGCCGAGCACCCGGCGAATCAGCCGCGCATCCTCCAATAACTGCGAAGACGCGGCGATATCGACCCGGTAATCTTCCAGCGCCTCCAGCACCTGCTGGGAGTTGCCGATCTCCACCGACACTTCCACCTGCGGCAAGCGCTCGCGAAAGGTCTTCACCAGATCAAGGATGTAGTAAGGCGCCGTGGCCGCGATGCGCAACGTCCCCTGAACCTGACCGCTGTTACGCAGGAAAAACTCGATGTCGGCTTCCTGCTGCAGCAGCGCCTTGACCATCGGCAACAGCCGCGCACCTTCATCGCTGACGCTGAGGCGGCGGCCACCACGGTAAAACAATTCAACCGAGTACTGACTTTCCAGATTGCGAATCTGCGTGGTTACCGTGGGCTGGCTCAGGCCGAGTTTTTTCGCCGCCAGGGTAATGCTGCCCAGGCGGGCAACCATGTAAAACGCCTTCAGCTCGGCACTCAGCACACCCTTTCCTCATCGTCTATTTGCGCAACAAGCGCAAACCGTTAAACACCACCAACAGGCTCACGCCCATGTCGGCGAACACCGCCATCCACATGGTGGCGATCCCGGCGAAGGTTACCCCAAGAAAGATCGCTTTGATGACCAAAGCGAGGGCAATGTTCTGTTTGAGGATACTTGAGGTTTGCCGAGACAGCCGGATGAAGGTCGGAATCTTGCGCAGATCATCGTCCATCAGGGCGACATCGGCAGTCTCGATGGCGGTATCGGTGCCCGCCGCCGCCATGGCAAAACCGATCTCGGCCCGCGCCAGCGCCGGAGCGTCGTTGATGCCGTCGCCGACCATGCCGACGGTATGGCCCCGTGCATAAAGGGCTTCGATGGCTTGCAGCTTGTCGGTCGGCAGCAGATCGCCCTTGGCCTCGTCGATGCCGACTTGCGCGGCAATCGCCTGAGCGGTGTGGACGTTGTCGCCGGTCAGCATCAGGGTTTTGATGCCCAGGTCATGCAGTTGCTGGATCGCCTCGCGGCTGGACTCTTTCACGGTGTCGGCCACGGCAAACAGCGCCAATGGGCCGGATGTGTCGAGCAGCAGCACCACGGACTTGCCCTGTTTCTCCAGCGCAAACAGCTTTTCCTCCAGTGCAGGCGAGCACAGGTTCAGTTCTTCCACTAAACGGTGATTACCCAAGTGGTAAACCTGACCGTTAATTTCGCCGCGTACGCCGCGACCGGCCAGCGCTTCGAAGTTATCCACCATCAGCGGCGCGAGTTGTTGATCCACCGCCGCGTTGGCAATGGCCAAGGACACCGGGTGATCGGAGCGACCGGCCAGTGCGGCTGCAATCGCCGGGGCTGATTCGTCCGCGGTCGGATCAAGCGACAGGTAATCGGTCTGCACCGGTTTGCCGTGCGTGATCGTGCCGGTCTTGTCCAAGGCCAGGTAATCGAGCTTGTAACCGCCCTCCAGATAGACGCCGCCCTTCACTAGAATGCCTTTGCGCGCCGCTGCCGCGAGGCCGCTGACGATGGTCACCGGGGTGGAAATCACCAACGCGCATGGGCAGGCGACCACCAGCAACACCAACGCTCGGTAGATCCAGTCGAACCACACCGCGCCCATGAACAGCGGCGGAATCACCGCCACCGCCAGCGCAAAGATGAACACGGCCGGGGTGTAGATTTTCGAGAATTGATCGACGAAACGCTGGGTCGGCGCCCGCGCACCTTGGGCCTGCTCGACGGCGTGGATGATCCGCGCCAGAGTCGAGTTGTTGGCCGCCGCGGTCACGCTGTATTCCAGCGAGCCGGCCTGATTGATGGTGCCGGCGAAGACTTTATCGCCGATGGTCTTCTCCACCGGCAGGCTTTCGCCGGTGATCGGTGCCTGATCGATGGTTGAACTGCCCGCCACCACTTCACCGTCCAGACCAATACGCTCACCGGGACGCACCCGCACTCGCGCCCCCAACTCGATGGTTTTGACATCCCGCTCGATCCAACTGCCGTCGGCCTGCTGCACCGTGGCCCGTTCCGGGGTCATCTGCATCAAACCGCCGATGGCGTTGCGCGCCCGGTCCAGCGACTTGGCTTCGATCAACTCGGCGACGGTAAACAGGAACATCACCATCGCCGCTTCCGGCCACTGACCGATCAAAATCGCACCGGTCACCGCGATGCTCATCAACGCGTTGATGTTCAGGTTGAGGTTTTTAAGCGCGATCCAGCCCTTCTTGTAGGTCCCGAGCCCACCGCTGAGGATCGAGATCAACGCGATGACCGCCACGACCCAGTTCGGCGCAGCGCTGGTGAAGTGGATCACTTCGGCGACCAGTGCGCCAACACCCGACAGCGCCAGGGGCCACCAGGGCTTTTTCTCGGGCGACGTCGCTGGCGGTTCAGCGCCCTGCTCTATCGGCTCGGCCTGCATGCCGAGGGACTTGATGGCGTCGATGATCGGCGCAGTGCTCGGCAAGTCATGGGTGACGCCCAACACTCGGTTGATCAGGTTGAATTCCAGTTGCTGCACGCCCACGAGCTTGCCGAGTTTGTTCTGAATCAGCGTCTGCTCGGTCGGGCAGTCCATGGCGTCAATGCGGAAACTGCTCAGTCGCGCGCCAGCGGTCGGCGTTTCGCTTAACTTGATCAGCGAAGGTGCTGCCACTTTGGATGCACAGCAGGAATCCCCGTGCCCGCCATGGTCATGCTGGGGCACAGGCTGCAGTTTGTGGCTGTGATCGTCAGCCTCGGGTTTGTGCGTGTGAAGGGAATCGCTCATCGGGTCGCGTCCATAAAGGTGCCTGTTGCCAAGTAAAGACCCTGTAGCCACTATAGGGTCAAGCACCCTTTTGGAGATTGTCGTCATGAAGATCGGAGAACTGGCCAAACTCACCGACTGCGCCGTGGAAACCATTCGCTACTACGAGCGCGAAAACCTGCTGCCGGAGCCGGCCCGCAGCGACGGCAACTACCGCGTCTACACCCAGGCCCATGCCGAGCGCCTGACCTTCATCCGCAACTGCCGCACGCTCGACATGACGCTGGAAGAAATCCGCAGCCTGCTGGCCCTGCGCGACAGTCCGCAAGATCAATGTGAAAGCGTGAATGCATTGATCGACGAACACATTCATCACGTGAAAGCGCGGATCGATGGATTGATGGCGTTGCAGACACAACTGCTCGACCTGCGCCAACGGTGCAGCGAAGGGCCGGATATCGATCAGTGCGGGATTTTGCAGCGGCTGGAGGTCAGTGGCGGGGTTGTGGCGACGGAGAGTGAGCATTCTCATGTCAGGAGAAGCCACGGCCATTAACAGCCATGATCGTTCCCACGCACTGCGCGGGAACGATCAGGCGGGGCTAGACCGCCATCGGCGCGGTCATTGGCGCGTGGTGCTCGTAACCTTCCAGCGAAAAATCGCTTGGCTCAATCAACTCCAGCCACTGCGGCTGATAAACACCGGTCTTGGCAAATTCCGGTACACGGTCGCTAATCACCAGTTTTGGCATCGGGAACGGCTCGCGCTTGAGCTGTTCGTTCAGCATGTCCAAGTGGTTTTCGTAGACGTGGGCATCACCGATGAAATAGGTGAACCAGCGCGGCGTATAGCCGGTCAGGCGACCGATCAGGCTCAGCAGCGCTGCGCCTTCGGTGAGGTTGAACGGCGTGCCCAGGCCCAAATCATTGGAGCGAATGTACAGAGTCAAAGAAATCTCTTTGGTCTCGACGTTCGGGTGGAACTGGTACAGCAAATGGCACGGCGGCAGGGCCATTTCATCGAGCTGGGCAACGTTCCAGCCGTGGAACAGGATGCGGCGGCTGCCCGGGTCCTTGATGATGGTGTCGACGCACTGGCGGATCTGGTCGATCGCCTTGTACAGCACCACATAGGCTTGACCGTCTTCTTCGCCTTCAGCGATCTGGCGGTAGCCCTGACTCAGGGTCTGTTCGATGGCGGCCTGGTTGCTGACCGGAATCTGCTTGTACGCCGGCCATTTGCGCCATTGCACGCCGTAGATCTCGCCCAGGTCGTCTTCGCCCTGACGGAACGGGTTGGCCAGCCACTGGGCGTTTTCGTTGGCGTTCTGATCCCAGACCTTGCAGCCCAGCGCACGGAATTCGGCAGCGCTGTTCACCCCGCGCAAAAAACCACACATCTCGCCGATGGCCGACTTGAAGGCCATCTTGCGCGTGGTGATCGCCGGGAAGCCTTCCTTCAGGTCATAACGCAGCATCGCGCCGGGGAAGCTGATGGTGTTCACGCCGGTGCGGTTGGCTTGCTTGGTGCCGTTCTTGATGACGTGGGCGACCAGTTCGAGATATTGCTTCATGAGTTACCTGTGTCCTTGAACCCGGGACCGTCGCCCCGGGGTTCGAATTTATACCGCCGCCGCTGGAGCCGCCGGTGCACGGTGATACGCCAGCCAGATCAGGTACAGACCGCCGACGATCATCGGTACGCACAGTACCTGACCCATGGTCAGCCAGTTCCAGGCCAGATAGCCCAGTTGCGCGTCCGGTACGCGGACGAATTCGACGATGAAACGGAAGATGCCATAGAACAGCGCGAACATCCCGGACACCGCCATGGTCGGCCGCGGCTTGCGCGAGAACATCCAGAGAATGGCGAACAGCGCTACGCCTTCGAGCGCGAACTGATACAGCTGCGACGGGTGACGCGCCAGTTGCGCCGGATCGGTCGGGAAGACCATCGCCCACGGCACATCGGTGGCCTTGCCCCACAACTCAGCGTTGATGAAGTTGCCAATACGTCCGGCACCCAGACCGATCGGCACCATCGGTGCGATGAAGTCCATCAGCTGGAAGAACGACTTGCCGTTCTTTTTACCGAACCACAACGCGGCCAACATCACGCCGATCAACCCGCCGTGGAACGACATGCCGCCCTTCCACACTTCAAAGATCAACAGCGGGTTGGCGAGGTAAGCACTCAGGTCGTAGAACAGCACATAGCCCAAGCGTCCGCCGACAATGACCCCCATCGACATCCAGAACACCATGTCGGAGAGTTTCTCTTTACTCCAGGTCGGGTCGAAGCGGTTCAACCGGCGCGACGCCAGCAGCCAGGCACCGCCGATGCCGATCAGGTACATCAAGCCGTACCAGTGGATTTTCAGCGGACCGATGGCCAATGCCACCGGGTCGATCTGCGGGTAAGGCAGCATTGCGACTCCTTGTTAGAGTTGAAACTTTAAAAATTCCCGGGCGACGCTGTCACGCGAGGGTTAAGTCAGGATTGCGGTGCATCAGAGCAGGAAATTCAGGCCCACGCAGAACAGCAAAGCGGCGAACAGTCTTTTCAGCAACTTCGGCGACAGGCTGTGAGCCAGTCGTGCGCCGAGGCGGGCGAAGAACATGCTGGTCAGGGCGATACCCAGCAGCGCCGGCAAATAAACAAACCCGAGACTATGGGCCGGCAATAATGGATCGTGCCAACCCAGAATCATGAAAAATAATGCACTGGACAAGGCAATCGGCAGGCCGCAGGCGGATGAAGTCGCCACGGCTTGCTGCATCGGTACGCTACGCGAGGTCAGGAACGGCACCGTCAGCGAGCCGCCACCAATCCCGAAAATCGCCGAGGCCCAGCCAATCACACTGCCGGCCACGGTCAGACCGACTTTACCCGGCACCGTTCGGCTGGCCTTGGGTTTGAAATCCAGTGCCAGTTGCGCAGCGATGACCAGGGCGAAGACGCCAATGATTTTCTGCAAGTTGGGCCCGGAGATCGCCTCCGCCGTCAGCGCGCCGAAACCGGCACCGATGAGAATACCGAGGGTCATCCAGGCAAAAATCGGCCAACGCACGGCACCCCGACGGTGATGTTCGCGGATCGCATTGACCGAGGTGAAAATGATCGTCGCCAGGGACGTACCGACCGCCAGGTGCGTGAGGATCGACGGATCGAACCCTTGCAGCTTGAAACTGTAAACCAGCACCGGAACGATAATGATCCCGCCACCGACCCCGAACAGCCCGGCCAGCACACCCGCACAGGCGCCAAGCGCCAGATAGAGCAGAAATTCCATGCGCATCCCCAAATGAGAACGGCATGGTAACGGATGCATGGCCTCAAGCTCCACTGGATGGCGATGGATACCCACTCGATGACTGAGTAGAGTGGGCAGAAAACACACAAGGACTACCTTATGTGCCTGATTGTTTTCGCTTGGCGACCGGGTCACCCCCAGCCGCTGATCGTGGCGGCCAACCGCGACGAATTCTATGCCCGGCCCAGCCTGCCGCTGGCGCAATGGCCCGAAGCACCGCACGTGCATGCCGGTCGCGATCTGGAGGCCGGAGGCACCTGGCTCGGTGTTGGCGCCAATGGACGCTTCGCCGCACTGACCAATATCCGCGATCCGCATCAGCCGCCCGCGCGCAAATCGCGAGGTGAACTGGTGGCGCGGTTTCTTAGCGGGGATAGGTCGATAAATGACTATTTGAGCGACGTGGTTGCACGTTCGCTGGAATACGCCGGATTTAATCTGCTGATCGGCGATACCAACGAACTGTGGCACTTCAATGCCCGGGAGACTGAGCCGGTGATACTGCCACCGGGGGTTTATGGGTTGTCGAACGCCGGGCTGGATTCGCCCTGGCCGAAACTGCTCAAGGCGCGGGCAGCGCTGGAGGACGTGCTGGACGATCCGCAACCTCAGGCTTTATTGGCGTTGCTCAGTGATCAGCAGACGGCGCCATTTGCCGAACTGCCGGATACCGGGGTCGGGTTAGCCACCGAGACGTTGCTGTCGAGTGTGTTTATTGCCAGCCCGACTTATGGGACTCGAGCGAGTACGGCATTGATTGTTCAGGCGGATGGGACGCGGTGGCTGGTTGAGCGGAGTTTTGGGCCGTATGGCGGGCATTTGGGGGAGGTGCAGATCAGGGTTTAAATGGGTGCTGTCAGGGCTGGCCTCATCGCGAGCGTTCCGACGATGAGGCCAGCCGCGTTTTAGAGGGTCTTGGCCGAAGCCGGATTAATCATCCGCGCCAACCCAAGGTTCTTCAGCGCCAGTTGCAGCGAGCTGTGGATAACTTGCGGGTTATCGATGGTCATCAGCTCGGCGAGTAATTCCTTGGCCTTGCTCAGGTTGATCTGACGCAACATCCACTTCACTTTCGGCAAGTTGGTGGCGTTCATCGACAGGCTGTCGAAACCCATCGCCATCAACAGCACCGCCGCCGCCGGGTCGCCGGCCATTTCACCGCAGATGCTCACGGGTTTGCCTTCGGCATGAGCGTCACGCACCACGCTCTGAAGCGCTTGCAGCACCGCAGGGTGCAGGTAGTCGTAGAGATCGGCTACCCGCGGGTTGTTTCGATCCACGGCCAGCAGGTACTGGGTCAGGTCGTTGGAGCCGACCGACAGGAAGTCCACTTGCCGCGCCAGTTCCTTGGTCTGATAAACCGCCGCCGGAATTTCAATCATCACGCCGATCGGCGGCATAGGCACGTCGCAGCCTTCGTCGCGGACTTCGCCCCAGGCGCGGTGAATCAGGTGCAGGGCCTCTTCCAGTTCGTGGATGCCGGAAATCATCGGCAGCAGAATCCGCAGGTTGTTCAAGCCTTCGCTGGCCTTGAGCATGGCGCGGGTCTGCACCAGGAAAATTTCCGGGTGGTCGAGCGTGACGCGAATGCCACGCCAGCCGAGGAACGGGTTGTCTTCCTTGATCGGGAAGTACGACAGCGACTTGTCACCGCCGATGTCCAGGCTGCGCATCGTCACCGGTTGCGGGTGGAACGCGGCGAGCTGCTCGCGATAAATCGCCAGCTGTTCTTTTTCACTCGGGAAGCGCTGGTTGATCATGAACGGCACTTCGGTGCGGTACAGGCCAACGCCTTCAGCGCCACGCTTCTGCGCCCGCGCCACATCCGCCAGCAGGCCGGTGTTGACCCACAGCGGCATGCGGTGGCCATCGAGGGTCACGCATGGCAAGTCACGCAAAGCGTCCAGCCCGAGGGCCAGTTGTTTCTCTTCCTCGACCACTTCGGCGAACTGCTTGCGCAGCAATTCGCTGGGGTTGGTGTAGACCTCGCCGTGGTAGCCGTCGACGATCATCTGGATGCCGTCGACTTTCGAATACGGCAGGTCGACCAGGCCCATCACCGTCGGAATACCCATGGCTCGCGCCAGGATCGCCACGTGGGAGTTGCCGGAGCCGAGTACCGAGACCAGACCGACCAGCTTGCCTTCCGGCACCTCGCCGAGCATCGCCGGCGTCAGTTCTTCGCTGATCAGGATGGTGTTGTCGGGGTAGACCAGGGTCTGTTGACGCTCTTCCTGCAAGTAGGCGAGCAAGCGGCGACCAAGGTCTTTGACGTCCGACGCGCGCTCACGCAGGTAGGCGTCGTCCATCAATTCGAAACGGTTGACGTGTTCGGTGACCACCTGACGCAACGCACCCTGGGCCCACTGACCCGTCTTGATCACGGTGGTGATTTCACTGCCCAGCGAGGCATCGTCGAGCATCATCAGGTAGACATCGAACAGCGCGCGCTCTTCCGGGCGCAACTGGTTCGCGAGCTTGGCGGACAAGGCGCGCATGTCGGCGCGCACGCCTTCGATGGCGGTCTTGAACAGCCCGAGTTCGGCGGCGATGTCGGTAATGGTCTTGTCCGGCACCACGTCCAGATCGGCCGGCGGCAGCATGACCACCGCAGTACCCACCGCCGCACCCGGCGAACCCGGTACGCCGATGAATTTGGCTTCCTGGATGCCCTTACCCTGACGGCCAAGCCCCCGGATCGAACCGGTGGCTTCGGCGTGGGCGATAACGCCGGCGAGCTGCGCGCTCATGGTCACGAGGAAGGCTTCTTCACCTTCGTCAAACTGGCGACGTTCTTTTTGCTGAATGACCAACACGCCGACGACGCGGCGGTGGTGAATGATCGGTGCCCCGAGGAATGAGGCGTAGCGCTCCTCACCGGTCTCGGCGAAGTAGCGATAGCGCGGGTGACCCGCAGCGTTTTCGAGGTTCAAGGGTTCTTCACGCGTGCCGACCAGGCCAACCAGACCTTCGTTGGGTGCCATGCTGACTTTGCCAATCGAGCGCTTGTTCAAGCCCTCGGTGGCCATCAGCACGAAACGGTTGGTCTCAGGGTCAAGCAGGTAGACCGAGCAGACCTGGCTGCCCATGGCCTCTTTGACGCGCAACACAATAATCCCCAACGCCGCCTTGAGATCCTTGGCGGAGTTAACTTCCTGGACGATCTTGCGCAGCGTATTGAGCATGGCTCGGGGTCGAACTCCGTCGTCAGTCGCGCGATAAAAGGCGCGGGGCAAGCTCTTTGAGAGCGCGTCGATACACCTCGCGCTTGAATGTCACCACCTGGCCCAACGGATACCAATAACTGACCCAGCGCCAGCCATCGAATTCCGGTTTACCGGTCAAATCCATCCGCACCCGCTGCTCGTTGGAGACCAGGCGCAGGAGAAACCATTTCTGTTTCTGGCCGATGCACAGCGGTTGGCTGTGTGTCCTGACCAGACGTTGCGGCAAACGATAGCGCAACCAGCCCCGGGTGCAGGCAAGAATTTCAACATCTTCGCGCTCAAGCCCCACTTCTTCGTTCAACTCGCGATACAAGGCGTCTTCCGGCGTCTCCTGGGGGTTGATCCCGCCCTGAGGAAACTGCCAGGCATCTTGATTGATACGGCGAGCCCATAGCACCTGTCCGGCATCATTCGTGAGAATGATCCCGACATTGGGGCGGAAACCATCGGGGTCGATCACGGCAACAACCTCGCAAACGCATGTCGGCGCATTGTTCCACAAAGGTTGTGATAGCAGCAACGAGCCGGTCTACCTTATGTGCACTCTTGTGAAAAGTCCGTATTCTGGACGCCTTTCTACAGACTTTTCAGCGAGTAACTGCAATGCGGCTGGCTTTATTCGACTTGGACAACACGCTCTTGGGCGGTGACAGTGACCACGCTTGGGGCGATTACCTGTGCGAACGCGGCTTCCTCGACGCCGTCGCCTACAAGGCGCGCAACGACGAGTTCTACCAGGATTACCTGGCCGGCAAGCTGAATAACGAGGCCTACCTGAACTTCTGCCTGGAAGTGCTCGGCCGCACCGAGATGACCACGCTGGATCAATGGCATCAGGATTACATGCGCGATTGCATTGAGCCGATTGTGTTGCCCAAGGGTCTCGAACTGCTGGCCAAGCACCGCGCGGCCGGCGACAAACTGGTGATCATCACCGCCACCAACCGTTTTGTTACCGGGCCGATTGCCCAGCGCCTGGGCGTCGACACCCTGATCGCCACGGAATGTGAAATGGTTGATGACCGCTATACCGGGCGCAGCACCGACGTCCCTTGCTTCCGTGAAGGCAAGGTGACGCGGTTAAATCGTTGGCTGGAAGAAACCGGGTATTCGTTGGAGGACAGCTATTTCTACAGCGACTCGATGAATGATTTGCCGTTGTTGGAGCAGGTGACCCATCCGATGGCTGTCGATCCGGACCCGAACCTAAGGGCAGAAGCTGAAAAGCGGGGTTGGCCGGTGATCAGTCTGCGCGGCTAAAACCTTAAACCGGCTTCGCGCCCATCAAGCCCGCAATCGCGATAAAACAAACAAAGCTGAACACTGCGAGGGCGAAGGTGAACTTGCCGTTGCCTCCCGCAACCGTGCGCAACGTGTTAAGCCGCACCAGCAACCAGAACCAACTCAACGCCGCGACGGTGTAAAGCACACTGGAAGCCAACAACCAGATCTGCCCCAACGGCCAGCCCACCAGGTGCACCATCCACCAGCCGGTAAACGGCATGCTCAGCAGCGCCAGCCCCATCACCAGCCAGATAAACACGCGCGGGCGCTGCAATGTACGCGCGTGAGCCGTTGCGTCACCGTTACGGCGCGTACGCCAGACCCAGATCGCCAGACCCAGTGCGCTGACCAGCAGCAACACCGTCGCCACCATATGAGCGACTTTCAGGGCGGTTAACGTTTCCATTGTTCGATTTCCTTATGGTCTGCCCATCAGCGTAGCCGCTCAGCCGAGAAACAGCTGATAGGCCGGGTTGTCGCTTTCGTCCCAGTACGGGTAACCGATTTCTTCCAGCGCTGCGGGCACTAGGTGGCGTTCATCGTGAGGCACTTGCAGCCCCGCGACCACACGACCATCCGCGGCGCCATGGTTGCGGTAGTGGAACATCGAAATGTTCCAGCGCCCGCCGAGCTTGCTGAGGAAGTTGAACAGCGCGCCCGGACGCTCCGGGAACTCAAAGCGCAGCACCACTTCATCGACCACCTGAACAGCACGCCCGCCGACCATGTGACGGATGTGCAACTTGGCCAACTCGTTGTCGGTCAGGTCGAGCACCGGAAAACCCTGCTCGGTCAGGCTGGCAAGCAGTGTACTGCGCGGATCGTTTTCCGGGTGAGTCTGCACGCCAACAAAAATGTGTGCCTCGCTGCCGGTGTTGTAGCGGTAGTTGAACTCGGTGATCTGGCGCTTGCCGATGGCTTCACAGAACGCTTTGAAGCTGCCCGGTTTCTCGGGAATCGTCACGGCGATGATTGCTTCGCGGCCCTCACCCAGCTCAGCGCGCTCGGCGACGTGGCGCAGACGGTCGAAGTTGACGTTGGCGCCGGAATCGATGGCCACAAAGGTGTGACCGGTGACGCCGCGTTGCTCGACGTATTTCTTGATCCCGGCCACACCCAATGCGCCGGCAGGCTCAGTGATCGAGCGGGTATCGTCGTAGATGTCTTTGATGGCCGCACAGATTTCATCGGTGGTGACGGTGATCACTTCATCGACATAGTCTTTGCAGATATCAAAGGTATGTTGACCGATCTGCGCCACGGCAACGCCATCGGCGAAGAGGCCCACGGTCGGCAGGATCACGCGTTCGCCGGCGGCCATGGCGGCTTGAAGACAGTTGGAATCGTCCGGTTCGACGCCGATGATTTTGATGTCAGGCCGCAAGTACTTCACGTACGCCGCGATCCCGGCGATCAGCCCGCCACCGCCCACCGGGACGAAGATCGCGTCCAGACGGCCAGGGTGCTGTCGCAGAATCTCCATCGCCACCGTGCCCTGCCCGGCAATGGTGTGGGGATCATCGTAAGGGTGGATGTAGACGTAGCCTTTTTCGTCGACCAGTTTCAGCGAGTAGGCCAGGGCTTCCGGGAACGAATCCCCGTGCAGCAACACTTTGCCGCCGCGTGAACGCACGCCTTCGACTTTGATTTCCGGGGTGGTCTTGGGCATCACGATGGTCGCTTTCACGCCCAACACTTTCGCCGCCAGGGCCAGGCCTTGCGCGTGGTTGCCCGCCGAAGCGGTCACGACACCGCGAGCGCGCTCTTCATCGCAAAGCTGCGTGAGCTTGTTGTAGGCACCGCGAATCTTGAACGAGAACACCGGCTGCAAGTCTTCGCGCTTGAGCAAAATACTGTTGCCCAGCCGCTCGGAGAGCTGACGGGCAGTCTGCAATGGGGTTTCTACGGCAACGTCATAAACGCGCGAGGTGAGGATCTTTTTGACGTACTGTTCAAGCATCGGAAAGCATCACTGAGCGGGTTGGGCAGGGCCAAGGAGTCTAACCCGGCTTTCGGGCAGGCGACCACACGAATCAAGAGGTTTTAGCCGGGCATGGGGCTATAATGCCGGCCTTTCCGTTCTTCCCTTGCCCGCTTCGGAGCCCGCATGACCCAGGATCAACTCAAACAGGCAGTGGCTCAGGCCGCCGTCGACTTCATCCTCCCGAAACTCGACGACAAGAGCATCGTCGGTGTCGGCACCGGCTCTACCGCCAACTGCTTCATCGATGCACTGGCCAAGCACAAAGGCGCGTTCGACGGCGCGGTCGCCAGCTCCGAAGCCACCGCCGCCCGCCTCAAGGGCCACGGCATTCCGGTGTACGAGTTGAATACGGTCAGCGACCTGGAGTTCTACGTCGACGGCACTGATGAAAGCGACGAGCACCTGAACCTGATCAAGGGCGGCGGCGCAGCCCTGACCCGCGAGAAGATTGTGGCGGCCGTGGCCAAGACTTTCATCTGCATCGCCGACGCCAGCAAACTGGTGCCGCTGCTCGGTGCATTCCCGCTGCCGGTGGAAGTGATCCCGATGGCCCGCAGCCACGTGGCCCGCGAACTGGTGAAGCTCGGCGGCGACCCGGTCTACCGTGAAGGCGTGTTGACCGACAACGGCAACATCATTCTCGACGTGTTCAACATGCAAATCACCAACCCGGCGGAGCTGGAGACGCAGATCAACGCCATCGTCGGCGTGGTCACCAACGGCTTGTTCGCGGCACGTCCGGCGGACTTGCTGCTGCTGGGCACCAGCGAAGGCGTGAAAACCCTGCGCGCCAAGTAAGCCGTACACAAAACCTGTGGGAGCAAGCTCCCACAGTGTATTTAGGGTTGTGGTGGTTTTTGAAGACGTAGAACAGGTTTGGCTCGCTCACCAGGTACATCGTACCGTCGTCATCCATGGCAATCCCTTCCGCTTGTGGCACTGTCTTCTGCAACCCCTGACGCCCCTTGCTCAGTGACAGGGTGCTCAGCGGTCGCCCGTCCACATCGAGCTCCAGAATCAGCCGCGACTCATCCGACAACGCCAACAGATGGCCACTGCGCTCGTCGTATTGCAGGCTCGACAGGTCCGTCACGAACATCCCGGCATCGCGCTTGGGGTTGTTCACTACGTGCACCGTGTAGGACTTTTCTGGGTTGTAATGGGGAAAGCCATGCACTTCGTAGATCAGCATCGGGTCGCGTTCCTTGGCGACAAACAACCGTTTGCCCACCGAGTCATAAGCCAGGCCTTCGAAGCCCTTGTTGCCGCTCATGTGCACGCCAAGGGTCATCTGCTCGGCATCCGCTGCGTCGAGGAACGTTGTGTTCTTGTCCAGATGAATCTTGATCAGGCGTTGTTGGCGTTCGTCCGTGATCACGTAAGTGTCGGCGCTGATGAATTCCACGGCTTCAGGATCGCCAAAACCGACCAGCGAAATGCGTCGAACGATCTGGCCGTCCAGCGACAGTTCGATCAGCTCTGAGTTTTTGTTGGTGACGGTGAACAGGCTTTTGCGCACCGGGTCGAAGGTCAGCGCCGAAACATCGTCGTTCAGCCCGTCAATGACCCGGGCTTCGATCTCCACCCGGTATTGATCCAGACCGATGGACTCGCTGTTTAGCGGTTGCCAGAGGGTGTGCAGGTTGAACCAGGCGCGCTCGAACAGGCGCAAGTACTGGCCGGCCGCAACCAGCGCGATCAGTGCAATCACTGTCAGGATCAAAATGAGGGGCTTGGGACGGGCAAGTCGGCGCATTCAGGGCGAGCTCGGAAACAGGAACAGGCGGATGAAATATCACACCTGTATGAATTCAAGCTTAAAGGCCAGTGGCCTTTGACCACAACTCCTGGATTCGGGCGCCTATTTCTGCTTTTCGAAACGGTAGAACAGGTTCGGCTCGCTCACCACATACAGCGTGCCCGCCTCGTCCATGGTCACGCCTTCGGCGCGAGGAATGGTCTTCTTCAAACCATTGAAGCCGCCCAGCAAGGTCATGAAGCTGACCTGCTCGCCCTTCTCGTCCAGCTCCAGCAACAAGTGGGAGTCGGCAGACAGCACCAGGGTGTGGCCAGTGCGCGTATCGATGGCCAGTGCTGACAGGTTGCGGATGTCCAGTTCGTCACTGGTGAGTTTTTGCTTGTCGCCGGTGAGTGTCTGGCCATCGCTGCTTTTCCAAGTGAACAACGCCGGTGGACGCTCTTCACCCAGCAACATTTGCTGATTGCGTGAATCCCAGACGATGGCTTCAAACGCCTTGTTCTGGTCTTCCGAAGGGCCGAGGTCGTATTTCGGAAAGTTGGCGATGTTCAGCTCGCGGGTATCGGCATCGACCTTGACGATGGACAGCATGTGTTCGCGCTCATCGACAATGGCCAACAGACCGTTGCCCATCACGGTCACGCCTTCCGGGTTGCTCCAGCCCACCAGCGGCATCTTGCGCAGCACGTCGCCCTGCAGGGTCAGCTCGACGAGGAACGGGTTCTTGCCCATGACCGAGAACAGGGTTTTGGTTTGAGGGTTGTAGGCAAGGTCGGACGCCTCGTCCTTTTCCATGCCCGGCAACAGTTTGGCGTCGATCACTGCCCGGTAATCCGGCAGCCAGATGCTCTCCTGACGTTCGTCGGGGCTTTCGAAACGCTCCAGCACCCAGAGCACACCACGGTCATCCCAATGCATTACAAACGCCAGGCCATACGTGGCGGCGACCACCAGCAAAAGCCAGGAATACCAACGCATGGCAAAGCGCGAGCGGCGGGCAGTTTTAAGCTTGGGCAGTGGTTGGGTGACCATCGAGGGATGCGTTCCAGAAATTCAGGCTATGGGTAATAGCATAAGTGGGACCGGCTCAAACGCCGCAAGTCCCGGAATTATCCGGACAAGATGTGAAAAAAACGGGAAATGGCGGGAAATCCCTACGCAATGATCGTTCCCGAGCGCGTGGGAACGATCATTTGGCGTGGACTAGCGAACGCTGCTGGTGAAGCTGCTGGCGCCTGGCAATTCCAGCACCAGTTCGTCACCGACATTCAGCGGACCAACGCCCACCGGCGTACCCGTCAGGATCACGTCACCGGCCTGCAGCGAGAAGCAGCCGGCCATGTGCTGGATCATCGGCACGATCGGGTTGAGCATCGCGCTGCTGTTGCCGTCCTGACGCACTTCGCCGTTGATGGTCAGGCGGATGCCGATGTCGGTCAGGTCAGCGAACGCGCTGCCGGACACGAATGGCGCAATCACCGCAGCACCGTCGAAGGACTTGGCAATCTCCCAAGGCAGGCCCTTGGCTTTGAGTTCGGCCTGCTTGTCGCGCAGGGTCAGGTCCAGGGCCGGAGCAAAACCGGAGATAGCATCGAGCACTTCTTCACGGCTCGGCTTGGTCGACAAAGGTTTGCCGATCAACACCGCGATTTCCGCTTCGTAATGCACCGAACCACGTTCGGTCGGAATGCTGAAACCACCTTCCAGCGGCACTACGCAGCTGCCCGGCTTGATGAACAGCAGCGGTTCTGTAGGCACCGGATTGTCCAGCTCCTTGGCGTGTTCGGCGTAGTTACGGCCGATGCACACCACTTTCCCCAGCGGGAAATGAATACGCGTACCGTCGACATACTGGTGCTGATAGCTCATTACCGACTCCTGTTTCGTAGCGCTTAAATTCAAAAGTCAAACAGCGAAAATCTTGCCCGGGTTCATGATGCCGTTCGGGTCGAACACCGCTTTGACGGCTTTCATGTACTCGATCTCAACCGGCGAGCGGCTATAGGTCAAGTAGTCCCGCTTGGTCATGCCCACGCCGTGTTCAGCGGAAATCGAACCGTTGTACTTCTCGACGGTTTCAAACACCCACTTGTTGACGGTCGCACACTTGGCGAAGAACTCATCCTTGCTCAGGTTTTCCGGCTTGAGGATGTTCAAGTGCAGATTGCCGTCGCCGATGTGGCCGAACCAGACGATTTCAAAATCCGGGTAGTGCTCACCGACGATCGCGTCGATTTCCTTCAGGAATGCCGGGACTTTCGACACAGTGACCGAAATGTCGTTTTTGTACGGCGTCCAGTGGGAAATGGTCTCGGAGATGTATTCGCGCAGCTTCCAGAGGTTCTGCAACTGGGTTTCACTCTGGCTCATCACGCCGTCCAGCACCCAGCCTTGCTCAACGCAGTGCTCGAAGGTTTCCAGGGCGTGATCGGCCACTTCTTCGGTGGTCGCTTCGAATTCCAGCAGCGCGTAGAACGGGCAATCTGTTTCGAATGGCGCAGGTACGTCGCCCCGGCCCATGACCTTGGCCAAGGCTTTGTCGGAGAAGAATTCGAACGCGGTCAGGTCCAGCTTGCTCTGGAAGGCGTGCAACACCGGCATGATCGAGTCGAAATCAGCGGTGCCGAGGACCATTGCAGTGAGGTTTTTCGGGGCACGGTCCAGACGCATAGTGGCTTCGACCACAAAACCCAGGGTGCCTTCAGCGCCAATAAACAGCTGACGCAGGTCGTAACCCGTGGCGTTTTTGATCAGGTCTTTGTTCAGTTCCAGCAAATCGCCTTTGCCGGTGACCACTTTCATGCCGGCGACCCAGTTACGGGTCATGCCGTAGCGAATCACCTTGATTCCGCCGGCATTGGTGCCGATATTGCCGCCAATCTGGCTGGAGCCTGCCGAGGCAAAATCCACCGGGTAGTACAGGCCTTTGTCTTCGGCGACGTTCTGCAGATGTTCGGTGACCACGCCCGGCTGGCAGACCGCGGTGCGGTCGGTCATGTTCACGTCGAGGATCTGGTTCATGTAGTCGAAGGACACAACGACTTCGCCATTGGCGGCTACAGCAGCGGCGGACAGCCCGGTGCGACCGCCGGACGGCACCAGCGCAATTGTGTGCTCATTGGCCCAACGGACAATGGCCTGGACCTGCTCGGTGGTCTTGGGGAACACGATGGCGGTCGGGGCCGGGGCAAAATGCTTGGTCCAATCCTTACCGTAAGCATTCAGGGAGTCGGCATCGGTCAGCACCTTGCCAGGCTCAACCAGGGTCTTCAGCTCTTCAATCAGGGCAGGATTGGTCATCGACAGAACTCTCGAACAATTCATGGTCATCCTGAGAACGCTTCACGTCGCAGGAATGAGTGTTTAGCGGGGTGCATATGCTAGCATACCGACCCCGCAGGATAGTGCCCAACGGCTATTCTGTGGCGACGGCCTTCCTGCCGTCCGGGTCAGCGTCTGCTGGCTATTTCCTGCCATTTTTCTCCGGGATACAGGTTTACGCAGATGAGCAAGACTTCTCTCGATAAGAGCAAGATCAAGTTCCTTCTTCTCGAAGGCGTCCACCAATCGGCTGTCGACGTCCTCAAGTCGGCGGGCTACACCAGCATCGAGTACCTCACAGGTTCTCTGCCGGAAGCCCAGCTGAAGGAAAAGATCGCTGATGCGCACTTCATCGGCATTCGCTCCCGCACTCAACTGACCGAAGAGATCTTCGATCAGGCGAAGAAACTGGTCGCTGTCGGCTGTTTCTGCATCGGCACCAACCAGGTCGACCTCAACGCTGCCCGCGAACGTGGCATCGCGGTGTTCAACGCACCGTACTCCAACACACGTTCCGTAGCGGAACTGGTGCTGGCAGAAGCGATCCTGTTGCTGCGCGGCATCCCTGAGAAGAACGCTTCCTGCCACCGTGGCGGCTGGATCAAGAGCGCGGCCAACTCCTTCGAAATCCGTGGCAAGAAGCTGGGCATCGTCGGTTACGGCTCGATCGGTACGCAATTGTCGGTTCTGGCTGAAGGCCTCGGCATGCAGGTGTACTTCTACGACACCGTGACCAAGCTGCCATTGGGCAACGCGACTCAGGTCGGCAACCTGACCGAACTGCTGGGCATGTCCGACATCGTCACCCTGCACGTTCCGGAAACCGCTGCGACCCAGTGGATGATCGGCGAGAAAGAAATCCGTGCAATCAAGAAGGGCGGCATTCTGATCAACGCGGCGCGCGGCACTGTAGTTGAACTGCAAGCGCTGGCGGACGCGATCAAGGACAAGCACCTGATCGGCGCCGCCATCGACGTCTTCCCGGTAGAGCCTCGCTCCAACGACGAAGAGTTCGAAAGCCCGCTGCGTGGTCTGGACAACGTGATCCTGACCCCGCACATCGGCGGTTCCACCGCTGAAGCGCAAGCCAACATCGGTCTGGAAGTGGCTGAGAAGCTGGTCAAATACAGCGACAACGGTACGTCGGTATCGTCGGTGAACTTCCCGGAAGTAGCGCTGCCGGCTCACCCTGGCAAGCACCGCCTGCTGCACATCCACGAGAACATTCCGGGTGTGATGAGCGAGATCAACAAGGTCTTCGCCGAAAACGGTATCAACATTTCCGGTCAGTTCCTGCAGACCAACGAGAAAGTCGGCTACGTCGTGATCGACGTCGACGCCGATTACTCGGAAATGGCGCAAGAGAAGCTGCAGCACATCAACGGCACCATTCGTTGCCGCGTGTTGTTCTGATAGTGACTTGAGCGACAAAAAAAGGAGCCCTTAAGGGCTCCTTTTTCATGGGCGCGGTTCTTTATTCCGAGCAGGTTACTTAACGTTGACGGTGATTTTCTCCGACACGATCGGCGGATCGAACGGCATGTGCCCGCTATCGCCCAGTTCCAGTTGCAAGGTGTGCTTGCCTGGCGTCAGCGTTACTTCAGCCTGGGTCTGCGCCTTGCCGAAATGCAGATGGTTGGCATCGCTGGGGATCGGCGTACCGGCGGCTGGCAGTTGATCGACATCGATCAGCAAATGGTGATGGCCGGTGTTTTTGGTGACATCGCCCGCTGGCGCCAGCGCAATGTTCTCGACCGCGAACTTGACGACGACAGTTTGCGCAACCGTGGCACCGTCCGCAGGAGAAACGATGGACACCTCTGCACCTTTGGGAGCCGGTGTAGCAGCCGTTGCCAGCATCGAAGCCCCCATCAACAGGCCAGCCAATGCTGCTCGTGACATAAAGGTTTTCATTCTTTTCTCCAGTTTTTTCGTAAAATCCGTGTGGCCATGACAACTTCACGACCATTTGTTGTCGAAGGCATTCGACAACCATAGCAAAGCGAGCCTGAATCAGAGCATCGCGATAATGAATTCAAAGGAGTGACCATGCGCTTTTTGCCTGGACTGATCTGCCTGCTACCCCTTCTGAGCCCTTTGGCCCATGCCGAACTGATTGACGATGTAAACGACCGTGGCGAATTGCGTATTGCCCTGGAGGCTAATACACCGCCCTTCAATTTCAAGGAAGACGGCAAACTCACCGGGTTCGAAGTCGAATTGGGGCAACTGCTGGCCAACGAACTGGATGTGCGGGCCGACTTCGTCGTTACCGACTCCAGCGATCTGTTGCAAGGCGTTGAAACCGGCAAGTACGACGTCGCCATCAACCACATAGCAGTGACCGCAAACCTCAAGGATCGTTTCGACTTCAGCGAACCTTACAGCTACACCGATGCGCCATTGATCGCGCAGAAGGAAGAGCAACCGCGCTCGATGTTGCTGGTGCAGTCGCTGACGGAAGAGAAGCCGAAGCCTGGCCCGGCAGTCAGCCTGGCGATTCCGTTTCAGAAAGGTAACCCGGCGTTTCATGCCAGCCTGGAAAACGCGATGCAGCGGATCAAGGCGGATGGGCGCCTGGAGGCGTTGTCGCAGAAGTGGTTGGGGGCGGATACGAGTGTGCCGCCCAAACCCTGATTTCAGATTTATGTGTACGGCGCTAGTTTAAGGTTGCCAGGACTGCGGCCGCTTTGGGTAACTCCAGCTCACTGAAGACCTGAACGCCATGGCGCCTGAGCAACGCCGCAGTCACGCCTTCACCACTGACCTTCACACCACTGAACGTCCCGTCATACGTCAACAGATTTCCGCAAGACGGGCTGTTGGCCTTGAGTACGGCAATGCGGATGCCGTGCTTTTGCATCAGTTCCAATGCCTGATAAGCCCCCGAGAGAAACTCGACGCTGACGTCTTCGCCCTCGGTGGTGATCACTGAGGCGCGGCCATCAAGCACTTCAGCACCCTGCCCACCCGGAATTTCCGCCGCCGCCCTTGGCGTCGACAACCCGCCGGCAACCTCTGGACACAACGGCACCACCCGACCTTCATCAAGCCACTGTTGAAGCTGATCGAACGGCCCACTCGCCCCGCCGTCATAACGTACGCGGTGGCCCAGCAGGCAGCGGCTAACCAGAATTTTTTGCATGATCAGAACGGCTCGCTGCCACGCCGCCGGAACCAGCCGGTCAACGACAGGCGATCGCGGGTCGCGGGCAGGACTTCATGGGGCACTTCACCCGACAGGAACACCACCAGGCATCCACCCGTGGGCACCACATCATGTTCGACGCTTTCATCCAGGTACATGCGCAACTGGCCGCCGTGCGGCGGTAGCCAGGCGTCATTGAGATAGACCACCGCCGACACCATGCGCCGGTCGTCGTCGCGGAAACGGTCGACATGTTTAAGGTAGAACGCACCGGGCGGGTACAGCGCGAAATGGCTTTCGAAATCTTCCAGGCCCAGAAACAAACCACGATTCATCGCCTCGCGCAGGCTGTCCATCAAATCCAGATAGCTGTCGCACGCCAACGCCTGGCCGGGCTCGATCCACTGGATATGGTCGCCGCGAATCCCCTCGCGAATCTCCGATGTCGACCCACGACCCACGGCGGCCGGGGTCAGTTCGCCCTCCGCAGCACGTTTACGGCACTCAGCCGCCAGTTCCCGGGTCAGACCCAGAGGAAGGAAAATATTCTGCTGCGACCAGCCGTGCTCAGCCAGGTCGTCGACGATACGTAACAGCAGCGGGTGATCAGAGGGTATTCGCATGCCGCGCATAGTATTCCTGTGCCTGCAAATCCGACAGAGCCGCGCAGCGGGTTGACACGAATTCTCGACAAGGACGAATGCCACACGGAGAATAGTCGCCTGCTGACAGGAGTCCCTATGCGCCGTTTGTTTTTTTCACTGTTGATGTTCTGTGTATTGCCCGCTTGGGCAGACGACTACGACCAGTTGTACAAGGTCGCCGGTTGGCCAGAACAACGCGCGCATTTCAACGACGCGCTCTCGGCCGCTCAGCAGCGGTACCAGAACAGCCTGCCGTCGGCAGTGTTCCAGGCGCTGGTGAATAATAGCAATCAGCGCTTTGCTCCCCAGGCCGTCGACCAGCGCGCCGAAGCGCAATTGCGCACGACCCTCGTCGATCCGAAACCTGCGCTAACGTTCTTTCAATCACCCTTGGGCAAGAAAATCGTTGCCGCCGAATTGCTGGCGACCCGTCGCGATCAGTTGGCAAAAAACGCCAAGGGTTTGCCCAAGATCCAGGCCAGCGACAGCCGCATGCTGATCATTGGCCATCTGGCCCAGGCCCTGCCCGCTCGCGAGGCTGGTGCGGAAGTCAGCCTGGCGATTGCTGGCGTCGCGGCCGACAGCCTCAGCTCGATGATCCCCGGCCTGTTCGGCGGGGGGCAGGCTCAAGGCATGTTGAATGGTCAGCGTCAGCGCTTGATGGACCAGATCGGCAACGACCTGAACAACACGCTGTTGTATGTTTATCGCGATCTGGCGGACGAAGAACTGGAAGAGTTTGCGACCTTCGCCGAGTCCACCGAGGGCAAGGCTTATTACCAGGCAGCATTGGCGGCGATTCGCGCGGGGCTGGCGGTGGGGCAGGATACTTCAACGCTTCGCCAGTAACTGTTAGCGCCTGCGCTAAAGATTCCGCCCCTTGATCCGCTTCGTCAAAAACCCGAAATACTCCTGCCGCAACGCCAGCGTTTCATTCGCCAGGTGATGCCGCGCCTCAGGCAACATCAGCACCTGCGGCCGATCGAACTTGCCCCGCAACACTTCAAGGTTATGCTCCCAATCCACGGTCATGTCTGCCTGCCCCTGCACAATCAGCGGTCGCCGCATGCTATACGGCGCGGCCTCGATGCGTTTGATCCAGCGCGCCAGCGCACCGACCCAGGCAGTCGGCAAACGGAGCGGCTGCAACGGGTCCGCTTGCAGGAAGGGCAGAAAATCCGGGTCGTTGGAGTTCTCGCTGAAGCGCCGGGCGATGGCGTTGACAAAAGGCTTGAGCAGGTAATAGCTGAGTTGTGACCAACCCCAGGCCCGCGGCCTTACCAACGGCGACAGCAGAATCACCTGGCCCTGGGCCGGACTGCTAGCGCCCTGATTGAGTACATGATCGATCACGATCGCGCCGCCAGTGCTTTGCCCGCACAGGTGCCACGGCTGCGGCAGACCGAGGGATTGTGCTTCGGTGAACAATCCTTGCAGCGTGTCCTGATACTCGGTGAAATCCTTGATGCTGGCCCGCTCGCCGCTGGACAGCCCGTGTCCCGGCAGGTCGCAGGCAATCACCGCAAAATCCTGATCCAGCGCCCATTCGATCACATGCCGATAAAGCCCGGTGTGATCGTAAAAACCGTGGAACAGAAACAGCGTCGCCTTCGCCTGCGCAGGCCACCAGACCTGGCTGACCACGTCATAACCATCGACCGCGAAACGCCCAAGGCCACTGCGCACGTTGCGCCCCGCAAAATCCAGCCCGTAGAAACGCTGGTAAGCCAGCGCTTCCACCGACAGCGGCTGCCAGTCGGCCAGCGGCCGCAGGCTGGCACGCAGATGATCGGAGTCGAAAGTGGCAGACATGAGCAATTCCAGAACGCGAAACGGACTTTATGGGCCTGCGATATTCATCTGTTGCGGCAAGCATGGCAAGCTAGCGCACCTTCGAGGACTGAAATCCATGCGCTCACCCTACCGCGCCACACTGCTTGCCAGCCTGCTCGCCCTCGTGTGTGCCGGCGTGCTGTGGGCTGCTTACGACTGGTTTCAGGGCCGCTACCTGCGAGCGTTCAGCGAGCACACCGCAGTGTTCTCCGGTGACCCACTGCGCCTGCCCGATCATCTCGCCGGCCCCGGCGCCATCCGTCTCGTGCACTTCTGGGACCCTGCCTGTCCGTGCAACGTCGGTAACCAGCAACACTTGAGCGAACTGGTTGAGCATTATGTACCGCAAGGCGTGGAGTTTTATGCGCTACAAAAGCCTGGCAGCCACGGCCAGTTACCGAGCACCTTAAGCAGCCTGAAAAGTATCGTCGTCCTGCCAGGTTCCGAACAGATCCCCGCCAGCCCGGCCGTGGCGATCTGGGATCGCAGCGGCAAACTGGCGTATTTCGGCCCGTACAGCGAAGGCCTGACCTGCAATTCCAGTAACAGCTTTATCGAACCGATTCTGCAAGCGTTGAACGAAGGGCGTGCGGTGAATGCCACGCATACGTTGGCTGTGGGGTGTTACTGCCCGTGGCCTGTCGACGCAGTGAAGTAACGCTGGCAGGAGACGCGAATACCTCCTAAGTGCGATGACCCTGTCGGCAAGCCGTGTTAAACAGTGGCGCCAGGGAACTGCTGCCACTCATAACAACAAGGAGTCACCATGAAACGTAGCCTGACCGTCCTCGCCCTGCTGGTTGCCGCGCTCGCCGCAGGTGCAGGCTGGTACGTTTTCAGCAAGCAGCCGTCACGTCAGGGCATGGTGGAACTGCAACACCTGCAAGGTTCGGTCACCGTGCGCTACGACGAGCGCGGCATCCCGCACATCCGCGCCGAGAACGAAACCGACCTGTACCGCGCCCTCGGGTACGTGCACGCCCAGGACCGGCTGTTTCAGATGGAAACCCTGCGTCGCCTAGCCCGTGGCGAGCTGGCCGAGGTCCTGGGCCCGAAACTGCTCGACACCGACAAGCTGATGCGCAGCTTGCGCATTCGCGAACGCGCCGACACCTACCTGGCGAACATGGACAAACAGTCGCCGGCCTTTATCGCCATGCAAGCCTATCTGGATGGCATCAACCAGTATCAGGACAGCCATCCAAAACCCATAGAGTTCGATGTTCTGGGCATTCCCAAACGCCCCTTCACCGCCCAGGACACCATCAGCATCGCCGGTTACATGGCCTACAGTTTTGCCGCAGCGTTTCGCACCGAACCGTTGCTGACCTACGTGCGCGATCAGTTGGGCGCCGACTACCTGAACGTCTTCGATCTCGATTGGCAGCCCAAGGGCGTGCTGGCGAAAAACCGCAACGGTGCCATGCCAGCCCTCACCAGTACCGACTGGAAAGACCTCAACGCCCTCGCCCGCCTCAGCGAACAGGCACTGGCCGACAACGGCTTGCCGCAGTTCGAGGGCAGCAACGCCTGGGTTGTCTCCGGCAGTCGGACCAAAAGCGGCAAACCACTGTTGGCCGGCGACCCGCATATCCGTTTTTCCGCGCCGTCGGTGTGGTATGAAGCGCAGCTCTCGGCGCCGGGTTTTGAGCTCTACGGCCACTATCAGGCATTGATGCCGTTCGCCTCTCTCGGGATGAACCGCGACTTCGGCTGGAGCATCACCATGTTCCAGAACGACGACCTGGACCTGATCGCCGAGAAGGTCAACCCGGACAACCCCAATCAGGTTTGGTATCGCGGTAAGTGGGTGGACATGGTGACCAGCGAACAGCAGATCGCGGTCAAGGGTCAGGCACCGGTAACACTGGTGCTGCGCCAGTCGCCGCACGGCCCGATCGTCAACGATGCGCTGGGCAGCGGCGCCGGTAAAACCCCGATCGCCATGTGGTGGGGTTTTCTCGAAAGCCAGAATCCGATCCTTGAGGGCTTCTACCAGCTCAACCGCGCCGACACCCTGGCCAAGGCGCGCAGTGCCTGCGCAAAGATCCAGGCGCCGGGCCTGAACATCGTCTGGGCCAACGCCAAGGGCGACATCGGTTGGTGGGCAGCGGCGCAACTGCCAAAACGCCCGGCGGGTGTGCGCCCGGGGTTCATCCTCGATGGCAGCACCGCCGAGGCGGACAAGGAAGGTTTTTACCCGTTCAGCGCCAACCCACAGGAAGAGAACCCGGCACGCGGTTACATCGTCTCGGCCAACTTTCAGCCGGTGTCGCCGACCGGCATGGAGATTCCCGGTTACTACAACCTGGCCGATCGAGGCCAGCAGCTCGATCGCCAGCTCAGCGACAAAACCATCAAGTGGGATCTGGACGCCAGCCAGAAGCTGCAACTGGGCACTACCACCGCTTACGGCCCGCGCTTGCTGGCGCCGTTGTTGCCGGTATTGCGTGAGGTGGTGAGTGATCCCACCGAGCTCAAATTGGTTGAGCAACTGGCCCAATGGAAAGGCGACTACCCGCTCGATTCCACCAGCGCCACGCTGTTCAACCAGTTCCTGTTCAACCTGGCTGACGCGACGATGCACGACGAACTGGGCAATGACTTCTTCGAGACGTTGCTGTCGACCCGGGTGATTGATTCCGCACTGCCTCGCCTGGCCGCGACGGCCGATTCGCCGTGGTGGGACAACCGCAACACCCTCGGTAAGGAAACCCGCGCCGATACGGTCAAGGTTGCGTGGCAGGCGAGCATTGCTCATCTCAAAACCACCCTCGGCGGCGATTTCGCGCAATGGCAGTGGGGCAAGGCGCACACGCTGACCCATGGCCATCCGCTGGGGCAGCAAAAACCGCTGGACCGGATCTTCAATGTCGGCCCCTTCGCGGCACCCGGCAGCCATGAAGTACCGAACAACCTTTCGGCCAAAATGGGCCCGGCGCCCTGGCCAGTGACGTACGGTCCGTCGACCCGCCGCCTGATCGACTTCGCCGACCCCGCCCACAGCCTGACCGTCAACCCGGTTGGCCAAAGTGGCGTGCCGTTCGACAGCCACTATGACGATCAGGCCGAGGCGTATATCGAAGGGATCTACTACCAGGCGCATCTCAACGATGAAGAAGTCACGGCCAATACGCGCAGTACCTTGAAGCTGTTGCCGGCGCGGGCTGCGCAGTAGATTTTTGTTGCCCGAGCGGACGCCATCGCGAGCAAGCTTGCTCGCGAAGGGGCCATCACAGGCATTAAAAATCTAAATCCCCCGCCGCACCCTCCCCGGCGCCTCCCCATAAGCCTCCTTGAATTTCTTGCTGAACGCCGCTTGTGATTGATACCCAACCTGCAAAGCAATATCGCTCAACCCCAGATGCGACTGGCTCAGCAAACTGAACGCCAACTCCATCCGCACTTGCGTCAGCAACACCCACGGCGACACCCCGGCCACCTTCACGAACCCACGCATGAACGTCGCCCGGGACATGCTTGCCGTTTCGGCCAGGCTTTCGATGGTCCACTCATGGGCCGGATCGGCCAGCATGGCCTGCCAAGCGCGGCCCAGGCGTTTGTCGCCGAGTAACGCCAGAGTGCCGCCGGCCGGCCCCAGTGTTGCCAGATGCGCCCGCAGCATCAGGGTGAACAACGCCTGAGACAGCGCGTCGAGCAAGAACTTGGCCCCCGCCTGATTGCCTTCCGCCTCACCGCGCAATACCTCGACCAACGCCGGCAACGGTCCGTTGGCGGGCAGCGCGCCGCTGGGGATCACCAGATAGTCGGGCAGCGAGGCAAACAGCAGCGAGGCTCGGTTGTAATGAAAGGTCCCGCAGATCATGTCCAGATCTGCGCTGGCACCGCCGATGCGATGCACCGGCAACGCACCACTGCGGATGATCTTCTGCGCAGTGGGGGCGACGGTTTTTCCGGGACTGTGGATAACGTGGGGCGTGCCGCCAGGCAGTAGCAGGATGTCGCCCGCCCGCATGGGCAGGCGCTGGCCGTCGGGAAACTCCACACGGCACTCCCCCGCCAACACGATGTGATAAGGCGCCATCCCCAACGCTTGTTGCTCGTGGGCCAACGCCCAGTCGCCCTGGAATTGGCAGCGCAAATCCAGACTGCCGCGAACGTTGGCCAGGGTGATGAGTTTATCGATCGGATTCATTTGAGCGTATCGAGGAAATGACTGAGCGGATCGAACAAACCCGAACCGCGCCAAAGGGCAAAACTGAGCGTGTCGAAACAGTACACCCAACCCGCTCAGGAGTTAACGCAATGTTCAATAACTGGTCCGAACTGCTGCCCACCATCCAGAAAGCCTTTGGCGCACTGGGCAAGAGCAACCCGAAAATGGTCAAGGCCTACATGGCCCTTGGTGAAGCCGGCGCGGAAAATGAAGTGCTGGATGTCAAGACTCGCGAACTGATTTCTATCGCCGTGGCTGTCACCACCCGTTGTGATGGTTGTATTGCTGCTCATACCGATGCGGCAATCAAGGCTGGGGCGAGTCGCGAGGAAGTTGCTGCGACACTGGCAACGGCGATTTCGCTGAATGCGGGGGCAGCGTATATCTACTCGCTGCGCACGCTTGAGGCGTATGACAGTCTGAAAAACTGAAGTGCAAAAGTGGTGGGAGCGAGCAGGCTCGCTCCCACATTGGATCGGGGTTGGCCACACATTTGTGGCCAACCTTTAAGCCGCGTCCGGCGCCTGCTGAGCGCGACGCACGTCCGGTTGTTTCCAGGACTCGGCAGCGCTTTCTTCGATCGCCTGCTGAATCGCACGTTTGCGACTTTCTTCGGCACGGCGGCTGAAGAACCAGACCAGGAACGTCATTATCGATACCGCCAGCAAAATCAGACTGGCCACGGCGTTGATCTCGGGTTTCACGCCCAGACGCACCGCCGAGAACACTTCCATGGGCAGGGTCGTCGAACCCGGGCCGGACACGAAGCTCGCCAATACCAGGTCATCCAGGGACAGGGCGAAGGACATCATGCCGCCGGCACCCAACGATGGCGCGATCATCGGGATGGTGATCAGAAAGAACACCTTCCACGGCCGCGCACCAAGGTCCATGGCCGCTTCTTCGATGGACAGGTCCAGCTCACGCAAACGCGCCGAGACCACCACTGCCACATACGCCGCACAGAAGGTGGTGTGGGCGATCCAGATGGTGATGATGCCGCGCTCCTGCGGCCAGCCGATCATTTGCGCCATCGCGACGAACAGTAGCAACAGCGACAGACCGGTGATCACTTCAGGCATTACCAGCGGCGCGGTGACCAGGCCACCGAACAGCGTGCGACCCTTGAAGTGAGTGATACGGGTCAGCACGAATGCCGCCAACGTCCCCAGCGCCACCGCCGCCACCGCCGTGTAACAGGCGATTTCCAGCGAACGCACCACCGAGCCCATCAGTTGGGTGTTGTCCATCAAGCCGACGTACCACTTGATCGACCAGCCACCCCACACCGTTACCAGTTTCGAGGCGTTGAACGAGTAAATCACCAGGATCAGCATCGGCGTGTAGATGAACAGCAAACCCGCAACCAGCATGAAACTTGAGAAACGGAAGTTCTTCATTCTTTACCCTCCATTTCCTTGGCCTGACTGCGGTTGAACAGGATGATCGGCACAATCAGAACCAACAGCATCACCACCGCCAAGGCAGACGCCACCGGCCAGTCGCGGTTGTTGAAAAACTCTTGCCACAGCACTTTACCGATCATCAGGGTTTCCGGACCACCGAGCAGTTCCGGGATCACAAACTCGCCCACCACCGGGATAAACACCAGCATGCAGCCGGCGACGATGCCGTTCTTGGACAGCGGAATGGTGATTTTCCAGAAGCTGTTGAAGGTGCTCGAACCCAGGTCCGACGCGGCTTCCAGCAGACTGTGATCGTGCTTCACCAGGTTGGCGTAGAGCGGCAGGATCATAAACGGCAGGTACGAATAAACGATGCCGATGTACACCGCAAGGTTGGTGTTGAGGATTTGCAGAGGCTCGTCGATCCAGCCCATGGTCATCAGAAAACCATTGAGCAGACCGTTGTTGCTGAGGATGCCCATCCACGCATACACGCGGATCAGGATCGCGGTCCAGGTCGGCATCATGATCAGCAGCACCAGCACCGTTTGCAGCTCTTTGCGGGCGCTGGCGATGGCGTAGGCCATCGGGTAGCCGATCAACAGACAGAGGACGGTGCTGATCAGCGCCATCTTCAGTGAGCCGAGGTAAGCGGCAATGTACAACTCGTCGCCAGCCAGCAGCGCGTAGTTGCCGAGGTTGAGCAGCACCTGCAGCTTCTGATCAACGAAGTTGTAGATTTCGGTGTACGGAGGAATGGCCACGTCGGCTTCTGCGAAGCTGATCTTCAAGACGATGAAGAACGGCAGCATGAAGAACATGAACAGCCAGATGAACGGCACCCCGACGACCAGCTGACGGCCACCGGGAATTATTCGATTGAGCCGGCGTTTGAATTTGCGCATGTTCATGAGCGAAGTACCACGCCGCTGTCATCTTCCCAGTACACGTAAACCTGGTCGCCCCAGGTTGGGCGCTGGCCACGGCGTTCGGCGTTGGCCACGAACGACTGCACCAGCTTGCCGCTCGGCAGTTCGACGTAGAACACCGAGTGCCCGCCGAGGTAGGCGATGTCGTGGACCTTACCGCTGGACCAGTTGTATTCACAGGTCGGCATGTCGGCGGTAACCAGCAGTTTTTCCGGACGGATCGCGTAGGTCACGGATTTGTCCTGCACTGACGTGCTGATGCCGTGGCCCACGTAAATCTGGCGGTCCAGGTCCTTGCAGGTGATGATCGCGTGACCTTCAGCGTCGTCGATCACTTCACCGTCAAAGATGTTGACGTTGCCGATGAACTCGCAGACCAGGCGGCTGGTCGGGGTTTCGTAGATGTCGATCGGGCTGCCGATCTGGGCGATCCAGCCCAGGTGCATGATCGCGATGCGCTCGGCCATGGTCATGGCTTCTTCCTGGTCGTGGGTCACCATGACGCAGGTTACGCCGACCCGCTCGATGATCTCGACAAGCTCAAGCTGCATTTGCGAACGCAGCTTCTTGTCCAGAGCACCCATCGGTTCGTCGAGCAGCAACAGCTTCGGCCGCTTGGCCAGGGAACGCGCCAGGGCCACACGCTGACGCTGGCCACCGGACAACTGGTGCGGCTTGCGCTTGGCGTACTGCGTCATCTGAACCAGCTTGAGCATGTCCGCGACACGGGCATCAACTTCAGCCGCCGGGATTTTGTCCTGCTTGAGACCGAAGGCGATGTTCTGCGCCACGGTCATGTGCGGGAACAGGGCGTAGGATTGGAACATCATGTTGATCGGCCGCTCATACGGCGGCATGTCGGTGATGTCTACGCCATCGAGGAAAATGCGCCCCTCCGTGGGCCGTTCGAAGCCTGCGAGCATGCGCAGCAACGTGGATTTGCCCGATCCCGAACCGCCGAGCAGGGCGAAAATCTCGCCTTTCTTAATTTCCAGGGACACATCGTCCACCGCAATCGTCTCGTCGAACTTCTTCGTGACCCGGTCGATTTTGACCAACACCTGTTTAGGTGACTGGTCGCCCTCGAGGGCTTTCTTATAGGCGCCGGAGGCAACTGCCATTTACGAAACTCCCAGAAAAAAAGAGTGCAGTTCGCCCGAGGCGAGCGAACTTTGGATAGTTTGAGCCTTGTTGCTATTTACCCGACTTGACCCTGGTCCAGCTGCGGGTCATCAAACGTTGAATGTTTGGTGGTAACTCGATAGACACGTAAGTCTTGTCGAGGACGGTTTGCGGTGGATAAACCGACTCGTCAGTGCGAATGGATTGTTCCATCAGCTTGTCCGACCCTGGATTAGGGTTGGCGTAGCCTACGTAATCACTGACCTGGGCGATCACCTCGGGTTTCAGCAAATAGTTGATGAAGGCATGGGCTTCCTTGACGTTGGCCGAATCCTTGGGGATCGCCAACATGTCGAACCAGAGCGCGCCGCCCTCTTTCGGAATCGAGTAGGCGATGTTCAAGCCTTTGCCGGCTTCAGCCGCGCGGGCCTTGGCCTGGAACATGTCGCCGGAAAAACCGATCGCCACGCAGATATTGCCGTTGGCCAGGTCCGCGATGTATTTGGAGGAGTGGAAATAGGTCACGTAAGGGCGCACCGCCAGCAACTTGGCTTCGGCCTTTTTGTAGTCTTCCGGATTGGTGCTGTTGGCGTTCAGGCCCATGTAGTTGAGGACCGTGGGCATCATTTCATCGGCAGAGTCGAGGAACGCTACGCCGCAGCTGTGCAGTTTTTTGATGTTTTGCGGCTCGAACACCACATCCCAGGAATCGATCTTGTCGAGGCCCAGTACAGCCTTCACTTTATCGACGTTGTAGCCAATGCCGTTGGTGCCCCACAGGTACGGCACAGCGTACACGTTACCCGGATCGTTTTGCTCCAGGCGCTTGAGCAGCACCGGGTCGAGGTTGGCATAGTGGGTGAGCTTGGACTTGTCGAGCTTCTGGAAAGCGCCTGCCTTGATTTGCTTGCCAAGGAAGTGGTTGGACGGCACGACCACGTCATAACCGGTACGCCCGGCCAGCAACTTGCCTTCCAGGGTTTCGTTGGAGTCGAAAACGTCATAAACCGGTTTGATGCCGGTCTCTTTCTGGAAGTCGGCCAGGGTCGTCGAACCGATGTAATCCGACCAATTATAAATATGCACAGTGCCAGCGGCCTGGACACTAACGGCAAGCGTCAGTCCGGCACCGGTCAGCAGTGCATTGCGCAACAAAGAAAAAATAGGCACGTGGAAGTCCTCTAAAATTAGTTGGGCCCAAGTTGCCCAGCGTTACATGACAGCCATGGCGGCCCGCCAACAAAACCGGCGCGCAACTTACCCTCGAAAAACCGTTCCAGCAAATGTTATGAAGATCCCTGTAGCCGCTACCGCAGCCTTCGGTAACGGCTACAGGGGTTTTTACTTACCTGCCGGATTTGATCCTGGTCCAGCTGCGAGTCAGGATCCGCTGGGTCGCGGCCGGCAAGTCGGCAATCGCGTACAGCTTGGCCAGCACGTCCGCTGGCGGGTAAATACCTGGGTCGCTGGTGATGTCTTTATCGACCAATGCCGTGGCCGCCGAGTTACCGTTCGGGAAGCGAACGGCGTTGGTGATTTCAGCCATGACTTCCGGCTTCTGCAGGAAGGTCATGAACGCGTAGGCGCCTTCGACGTTTTCGGC
Organism: Pseudomonas sp. Ma2-10; assembly: GCF_054330215.1. Taxonomy (NCBI): domain Bacteria; kingdom Pseudomonadati; phylum Pseudomonadota; class Gammaproteobacteria; order Pseudomonadales; family Pseudomonadaceae; genus Pseudomonas; species Pseudomonas sp. Ma2-10. Next base: position 304,851 of record NZ_JBTEYL010000002.1, read on the forward strand.
ATCTTTAGGGATGGCGACCATGTCGTAGAAGCTACCCGCACCTTCTTTCGGAATGTTGTAGCTGACTTTCACCTTGTCACCGGCTTCAGCCGCGCGGGACTTGGCCTGGTAGATGTCACCCGAGTAACCGATGGCCACGCAGATGTTGCCGTTGGCCAGGTCGGAGATGTACTTGGACGAGTGGAAGTAGCCCACCGAAGGACGAATCTTCAGGAACAGTGCTTCGGCTTCGGCCAGTTGTTTTTTGTCCTGGCTGTCGGTTGGATAGCCCAGGTAGTGCAACGCCACCGGAATCATCTCGGTTGGCGAATCGAGGAAGCTGATACCGCACGACTTCAACTTGGCGGCGTTTTCAGGTTTGAAAATCAGATCCCAGGAATTGGTTGGCGCATCGGCACCCAGTGCGGCCTTGACCTTCTCGGCGTTGAAGCCGATACCGATCGACCCCCACATGTACGGGAACGCGTGTTCGTTGCCCGGGTCGCTCACCGATACAGCTTTGAGCAAGTCAGGGTTCAGGTTCTTCCAGTTCGGCAGCTTGGACTTGTCGAGTTTCTGGTAAACGCCGGCCTTGATCTGCTTGGCCAGGAAGTTGTTCGACGGCACGACGATGTCGTAGCCGGACTTGCCTGCCAACAACTTGGCTTCCAGGGTTTCGTTACTGTCGAATACGTCGTAAATAACCTTGATCCCCGACTCGGCTTCGAACTTCTTGACGGTATCCGGTGCGATGTAGTCGGACCAGTTGTACACGTGAAGCACCTTGTCGTCCGCCTGAACTGCGCCCGCCATCACGCCTATCAGGGACATGGCGAGGAGGGTCTTGCCCGCTATCTTGATACCTAAAGCCTTCATGGGTAATGCTCCAATTTTTCTTTTTAACCACGTGTTCAGCGGCCTTTCCTGGGCATCTGCAACAACCGGTAGCCTGGCAACTTCCAAGGCAGGCTTTCAAGGAAAGACCCAACCATTGTTTGCGCTGAGCGAAATGCGAACGTCACACCCCGCTCAGAGCCTAGCACTTAGCCCTGCAATGCACTCAGGGTCAGGTCCAGGCACTTGCGTGCCTTGGTCACCAACTCATCGATTTCAGCCGGTGTAATCACCAGTGGCGGAGCGATGATCATGGTGTCGCCGACGGCGCGCATGATCAGGCCGTTCTCGAAGCAGAACGTGCGGCAAATCATGCCAGCGCCCCTGCCTTCGTAACGCTTGCGAGTGGCCTTGTCCTGCACCAGCTCGATCGCCCCCAGCAGTCCTACCCCACGCACTTCCCCCACCAACGGGTGATCGTTCAGTTCCCGTAGACGCTTTTGCAAATACGGTGCCGTTTCTGCATGAACGCGCTCGATGATTTTTTCTTCGCGCAAGATGCGGATGTTCTCCAGAGCCACCGCAGCGGCCACCGGGTGCCCGGAATAGGTGAAGCCGTGGTTGAAATCACCGCCTTCGTTAAGCACCGCGACCACTTCGTCACGCACGATCAGGCCACCCATAGGGATGTAGCCGGACGTCAGGCCTTTGGCGATGGTCATCATGTCGGGCTTGAGGTCGTAGAAATCGCTACCGAACCACTCACCGGTACGGCCGAAACCACAGATCACTTCGTCAGCCACGAACAGAATGTCGTACTTGGCGAGGATTTCCTTGATGCGCGGCCAGTAGGTGTCTGGCGGAATGATCACGCCGCCGGCACCCTGGATCGGCTCGGCAATAAAGGCCCCGACGTTGTCTACGCCGACGTCCAGAATTTTCTCTTCCAGCTGATTGGCCGCCCAGATACCGAACTCTTCCGGTGTCATCTCACCGCCTTCAGCGAACCAGTACGGCTGCGCGATGTGGACGATGCCCGGAATCGGCAAATCGCCTTGTTCGTGCATGTAGGTCATGCCACCCAGGCTCGCGCCGGCCACGGTGGAACCGTGATAGCCGTTCTTGCGGCTGATGATGACTTTCTTCTTCGGCTGGCCCTTGATCGCCCAGTAGTGACGAACCATACGCAGCATGGTGTCGTTGCCTTCGGAGCCGGAACCGGTGAAGAACACGTGGTTCATGCCTTGTGGCGCGATGTCGGAGATGGCCTTGGCCAGTTCCAGCACCGGCGGGTGAGCCGTCTGGAAGAACAGGTTGTAGTAAGGCAGTTCGCGCATTTGTTTACTGGCGGCATCGGCCAGTTCATCGCGACCGTAGCCGATCGCCACGCACCACAGGCCGGCCATACCGTCCAGGATCTTGTTGCCTTCGCTGTCCCAGAGGTAAACGCCCTTGGCGTTGGTGATGATCCGTGGGCCTTTCTCTTTCAGTTGCTTGAAATCGCTGAACGGGGCCAGGTGGTGATCGTTGCTAAGGGTTTGCCATTCACGGGTTTGCGGGTTGTTGCTGGTCATGCGAATGCTCCTAAGATTTCAGTGAAAGGCGCGGCAATTTCCAGCCGCGCCCGGCGCATCAGACGGCGAAGAGCAGGAACTCCCGTTCCCACGAACTGATCACGCGCTTGAAGTTTTCATGCTCGGCCCGCTTGACCGCGACATAGCCAGTGATGAATTTCTTGCCCAGGTACTTCTCGACAGTCGCGCTATTTTCCATGCGTTCCAGCGCGTCTTCGATGGTCAGTGGCAGGCGCAGGTTGCGGCGTTCATAGCCACGCCCCACCACCGGCGCACTCGGGTCGATGCCTTCGACCATGCCGATGTAACCGCAGAGCAGGCTCGCGGCAATCGCCAGGTACGGGTTCGCGTCGGCGCCCGGCAGGCGGTTTTCCACCCGACGGTTTTGCGGCCCGGCATCCGGAACCCGCAGGCCCACGGTGCGGTTCTCTTCGCCCCACTCCACGTTCACCGGCGCCGAGGTGTCCGGCAGGAAGCGGCGGAACGAGTTCACGTTCGGCGCGAACAGCGGCAACAGCTCCGGGATCAGTTTCTGCAAACCACCGATGTGGTGCAGGAACAGCTGGCTCATGGTCCCGTCTTCATTAGAGAAGACGTTCTTGCCGGTCTCGATGTCGATGATGCTCTGGTGCAAGTGCATCGCACTGCCCGGCTCGCCGGTCATGGGTTTGGCCATGAAAGTGGCTGCCACGTCGTGCTTGAGCGCGGCTTCGCGCATGGTGCGTTTGAACACCAGGATCTGGTCGGCCAGGGACAGGGCATCACCGTGACGGAAGTTGATTTCCATCTGCGCCGTGCCGTCCTCGTGGATCAGCGTGTCGAGGTCCAGCTCCTGCAACTCGCACCAGTCGTAGACGTCTTCGAACAATGGATCGAATTCGTTTGCCGCTTCAATCGAGAAGGACTGACGACCGGTTTCCGGGCGACCGGAACGGCCAATCGGCGGTTGCAGCGGGAAGTCCGGGTCTTCGCAGCGCTTGGTCAGGTAGAACTCCATTTCTGGCGCCACGATCGGCTGCCAGCCCTTGTCGGAATAGAGTTTCAGCACCTTTTTGAGCACGTTGCGCGGCGACAGCTCGATCGGGTTGCCTTGCTTGTCGTAGGTGTCGTGAATCACCTGAGCGGTGGGCTCGATGGCCCAGGGCACAAGGAATACCGCGTTCTGGTCGGGGCGGCAGATCATGTCGATGTCGGCCGGGTCGAGCAGTTCGTAATAGATGTCGTCTTCGACATAGTCACCGGTCACGGTCTGCAACAGAACGCTCTCGGGCAGGCGCATGCCTTTTTCGGCAATGAACTTGTTGGTCGGCGAGATCTTGCCCCGGGTGATCCCCGTCAAGTCGCCAACCATGCATTCGACTTCTGTGATCTTGCGGTCTTTCAACCAATCGGTGAGCTGGTCGAGGTTGTTACTCATAAATGCCTCTTAGGCTTGGTTTTCTGACTCTTGTAAGTCAGGCGTTGTTTGACGCATCGGCGTCGCGTTGTAATGCGCGCTTACGACAGGCATCGCCAAATGCCTGGAAGATCGCAAGGTAATCCGGGTTTGAGCTTACCTGCCATTCGGGATGCCATTGCACTCCCAAAGCAAAACCCTTGCCCTGGGGGGCCGAGACTGCCTCGATCAACCCGTCAGGCGCCAAGGCCTCGACGCAAAGGCCCGGCGCCAGACGTTCGACGCCCTGACCATGAATCGAATTGACGTATATCTCGCTCGCCAGGCCCAGACCGGCGAGCACACCACCCGGTTGAATGTGCACCGGGTGACTTGGCGCATACTGTCCTTCAAGCGGTAGGCTATCGTCTTCACGGTGATCCATGAATGGACCGGCTTCGTGGACTTTTTGATGCAGGCTGCCACCGAACGCCACATTCATTTCCTGGAAGCCGCGGCAAATACCGAGCACGGGAATACCGGCCTCGACTGCGGCGCGGATCAACGGGAGAGTGGTGGCATCGCGTGCAGAATCATGAGCAGTGCCCGGCGCGCTGGTTGGGCCGCTATAGTGAAACGGTTCTATATTGGAAGGAGAGCCTGTAAAGAGGATGCCATCCAGACCGTCCAGAATATCGGACGGGGCCAGCAAATCGGCCAGGGACGGAAGAATCACCGGCAGGCCCTTGGCCGCTGAGGCCACGGCGCGGACGTACTTGTCGCCACTGATGTGATAAGCATGCAGACCGATCTGCTTAGAGCAGGCGGTGACGCCGATTAACGGCAGGCGAGACATGAAGCACCCCGGTATTATTGGTGTTATGGGTTTGAATCGAGCTTAGCCTTGTTCATTTTTTTACACAACACCCCCGTAAAAAATACAACACGGCCCGCTCAAACCCGCAGACGCTAAAGCGCTCAAAGGCATAAAAACGCTCCAAAGTGCCTCAAAAAAGCCCAACGTGTGCTTTTTTAGGGCAAAAAAGGCCTCGCTTGACTTCGGCATGCCGTTCGGGTTGACTGGAATCCGAAGCGATCAATGATTGATATTTTTAACAACAAAGGTGTTGCATCATGTCGGTACCCCCGCGTGCCGTTCAGCTTAACGAAGCGAACGCGTTCCTTAAGGAACATCCTGAGGTTCTGTACGTTGACCTTCTGATTGCGGATATGAATGGTGTGGTGCGCGGCAAGCGCATTGAACGCACCAGCCTCCACAAGGTTTACGAGAAAGGCATCAACCTGCCGGCCTCTCTATTTGCTCTGGATATCAATGGCTCGACGGTGGAAAGCACCGGCCTGGGTCTGGACATCGGTGATGCTGACCGAATCTGCTATCCAATCCCTGACACCCTGTGCAATGAGCCTTGGCAGAAGCGCCCTACCGCGCAACTGTTGATGACCATGCACGAACTCGAAGGTGAACCTTTCTTCGCGGATCCCCGTGAAGTTCTGCGTCAAGTTGTGACCAAGTTCGACGAGATGGGTCTGACCATCTGCGCCGCGTTCGAACTGGAGTTCTACCTGATTGACCAGGAGAACGTGAACGGTCGCCCTCAACCGCCTCGCTCGCCGATCTCCGGCAAACGCCCGCATTCGACACAGGTTTACCTGATCGACGACCTCGACGAATACGTCGACTGTCTCCAGGACATTCTGGAAGGTGCTAAAGAGCAAGGCATCCCTGCCGACGCGATCGTCAAGGAAAGTGCCCCGGCGCAGTTCGAAGTGAACCTGCACCACGTTGCCGACCCGATCAAGGCCTGCGACTACGCGGTCCTGCTCAAGCGTCTGATCAAAAACATCGCTTACGACCATGAAATGGATACCACCTTCATGGCCAAGCCTTACCCGGGCCAAGCGGGCAACGGTCTGCACGTACATATCTCGATTCTTGATAAAGACGGCAAAAACATTTTTGCCAGTGAGGATCCCGAGCAGAACGCCGCACTGCGTCACGCGATCGGCGGTGTGCTCGAGACCCTACCGGCGCAGATGGCTTTTCTCTGCCCGAACGTCAACTCCTACCGTCGTTTCGGCGCACAGTTCTACGTGCCGAATGCTCCGTGCTGGGGTCTGGACAACCGTACTGTTGCGGTACGTGTGCCGACCGGTTCCGCCGACGCGGTCCGCCTGGAACACCGCGTTGCCGGTGCCGATGCCAACCCGTACCTGCTGATGGCTTCGGTCCTGGCAGGCGTGCACCACGGCCTGACCAACAAGATCGAGCCGGGCGCACCCGTGGAAGGCAACTCCTACGAGCAGAACGAGCAAAGCCTGCCGAACAACCTGCGCGATGCATTGCGCGAGCTGGACGACAGCGAAGTCATGGCCAAGTACATCGATCCGAAATACATCGATATCTTCGTCGCGTGTAAAGAGAGCGAGCTGGAGGAGTTCGAACACTCCATCTCCGACCTCGAGTACAACTGGTACCTGCATACCGTGTAAGCGGTTGCCGTAAAAACAACGCCGCAGGCCTCACCGCTTGCGGCGTTTTTTTGTGCCGGGAAGACAACACACAACCCTGCTCGTACAATGCCCGCTGCCCCGCAGGAGACTTCGATGACCCGACTCGCCACCCCACGCAAACCCCGCGCACGCAGCCAGGCCCGGATCGATTCGATACTCGATGCCGCCCGGACACTGCTGGCTGCCGAGGGCGTGGCCAGCCTGTCGATCTACAGCGTCGCCGAACGCGCGGAAATCCCGCCCTCCTCCGTGTACCACTTTTTTGCCAGCGTCCCGGCATTGCTCGAAGCCCTGACGGCTGACGTCCATGCTGCGTTCCGTGCCTGCCTGCAAGCGCCCATCGACCATGACGCCCTCAACGGCTGGCGCGATCTGTCGCGACTGGTGGAACAACGCATGCTCGCGATCTATAGCGAAGACGCCGCCGCCCGCCAGCTCATTCTTGCCCAGCACGGGCTGACCGAAGTTACCCAGGCCGACCGTCAGCACGACATCGAACTCGGCGACCTGATGCACAAACTCTTCGACCACCACTTCGAGCTGCCGACGCTACCGACCGACGTCGATGTGTTTGCCCTGGCCATGGAGCTCGGCGACCGCGTCTATGCACGCTCGGTGCAACAACACGGACAGATCACCCCACGGATGGCCGAAGAAGGCATGCGGGTATTCGATGCCTATCTGGGCCTGTATTTGCCGACCTACCTGCCCAAGCGCGACGCATAACGCAACGAGGTGCTCATGGCGAACGTTCCAGACAACTACTTTGGCGTGTGGCAACGACGCCTGATCAAATTCCAGTCGGGGCGCGTCGACAGCGAAACGGTGGTGTACTGGCTGCAGACCCCGCGCTTGTTTGCCGACCTGCGCATCCCGCGTACCCCACTTCCGGCCTTGCCGCTGGAGCAACAGAATCACGCTGACCTGCTGACCCTGAGCGAACAAAAAGGCTTCGCCGGCGTGACCCGGGTCGACGGCGACATTTGCCAGTGGCATCGCAAACTCGACTACCAGCCGGTCAGCACCGAAGAAGACATAGGGCGGATGCATTTCGAAACCAGCGAACGCCTGATCGAAACCGCCCCGGACGACAGCTACTACGAGATCTGGGAGCGACTGCCAGACTCTCGCGGCACCTGTCGCGGTCAGTGGTTGCAGGCGGTTGATGACCCGACGCGTGTTGCCTGCCTGGTGCTGGCCGGCGACTACTTTCTGTTTGCCGCCAGCCGCGCGGTCGCGCTGAACCCCGGCGGCGATTTGCGTGACCACCTCGATGCCGCAACCGCACCGCAACAGCTTGCCTGCGAACTTTCTTTTGGTCGCCACCTTGCCGGGCAAACCCCGTGGCACATCGCCTATTCCACACTGCCCATGTTGACCGGCCAGCCACTGTTGCCGGCAGACATCGATCCAAACGCCAGCGAGCTATTCAGCGACCCACGCCTGTTGTCTTCACTCGGCACCTACGCGCCCGTAACCGGTTGGCGCTGCGCACCGGAGCCCTGAGAGCCGAACGCAGAGCGTCCGTAGAGGCGTGATGCCGGCCGGGCTTTTTTTACGTCAGATACGCGAGTGCTATTACAACAGCGGGATCGAGTAGCTGACGATCAGACGGTTTTCGTCCTGGTCGCGTTGGCCTGGGACGTCGTTGCGCCACATGGCGTTTTTCCACGTGAGCCCCAGGTTTTTCAGCGGGCCTTCCTGGACTACGTACGCCAGGGTCAGGTCGCGTTCCCACTCGGAGCGGCCGGTAGCGTTGACGCTAGCAGCACCCACTTTACCGGTGGTGTCGATGTTATCGCCACGCAGGTAAACGATGCCGGCAGTTGCGCCTGGCAAGCCAAGACTGGCGAAGTCATAGGAGTAGCGCGCTTGCCAGGTCCGCTCGCCGGCACGGGCGAATTTGGCAATCTGCATGTCGGTAGTGAGGTAAACCGACGAGCCGTCACCCTGGTTCAACCAAGGGACATCGCTGTTACCGTTGCTGACCTGGTAACCGCCACCGAAAGTGTGACCGGCAACCGAGTACAGGAACAGGCCGCTATACAGATTGTTGTCGACTTTGCCTTTGGTGATGCCCGTACCGTAGTCACCGGTGGTGAAATAGGTGGAATCATGGCCGTTGGCGCCATCGGCACGGCTGTTGAAGTAACGGAAGTCAGACTTCAGTACGCCCGGACCGATCGACCAGTTGTGAACCAGACCCAGGAAGTGTTGCGTGTAGAAATCTTCCAGGTTGCCGTAGTAGTACTGGGCAGTCAGGTCTTTGGTGATCTTGTAGTCGCCACCGCCATAGACGAATTTGTTGCTGTCACGGCCCGTAGCAGTACGACCGTTAGCACCCGCGATCGACAACTCTTCGTTGTTGCTGGAGTTACGACCCTTGACGTGCTCGATCTGGCCACCGACCAGTGTCAAATCCTTGATCTCGTTCGAGGTGATCTGACCACCTTGAAAGGTTTGCGGCAGCAGACGGCCATCGTTGGTCACGATCACCGGCAGTTTTGGCTGCAGAGTGCCCAATTTCAGTTCGGTCCGGGACATCTTGGCTTTAGCCGTCAGGCCCAGGCTGGAAAAGTTATCAACCGCTTCGCCGTTGGACTTGCTTGGGAAAACAGTGCCGCCATAAGAAGTCGAAGTGGCGCCGTTAGTGCCGCCGCCCGTATCCAGACGCACGCCCAACAGGCCGATAGCATCGATACCGAAGCCAACAGTGCCTTGGGTGTAACCAGAGATAAAGCGCAGGTCGAAGCCTTGGCCCCATTCTTCAGCTTTGCTCTGGGTGGTATGAGCACCGGAATCACGGTTATCGTTATTGATGTAGAAGTTACGCAACCCCAAAGTGGCCTTGCTGTCTTCGATGAATCCGGCGGCGCCTGCCTGCTGCGCCAAAACCCCTACGGCCACAGCCAGGGCCAAGGTGGACGTGTTCATTTGTTTCGCTCCTATCGTTTCTAATTCTTGAGGTCCTGGGTCGTATGCCCTGGATCCTGAGACGCGCGATGAGCACCAGACCGTCTAAACCGGCCATGTGGTCCTTTTCAGGACATTCCGCAAGAGAATAAAAAGGAATTACTTATCTTTTTTTAATTCTATTTTGGAATATGGCTCGCGCTACAGATAGGAGGTATCGGCCCAAAAGCCAATTCCTGAACCCGTTCGATAAACGGGGGGCGATATTGCTAAACCCGAGATATCAAAAAAAACGCAAAAAAAACCTCGCCAATAGACGAGGCCTTTTTCTGATGGTGATTACAGGAAGCTGTAGGTGTAGTTGAAGATCAGACGGGTTTGGTCCTGGCTGGCGATACCGGTATCGCTGCCACGGTAGGTGCCATGGCGCAAAGTCGTGCCGAAGCCTTTGAGGGCGCCCTGCTGAATGGTGTAGTCCACTCGCAAGTCGCGCTCCCATTCAGACGAATCAGGGCCACTGCCGTTTGTTGCCTTGATGTTATCGCCGTGCAGGTAGGAGATCGAGGTTTTCAGGCCCGGCACACCCAACGCGGCGAAATCATAGGAGTACTGACCGAAGGTGGTGTTTTCACCGGCACGGACGAACCCATTGATCATGGAGTCGGTGAACAGGTAGAAGCTCGTGCCACCATTGCCTTCCGAATGGCCATTGCTATTAACCACGCTGCCCTGGTTCAGGTAGACGAAACCGCCGTCATCATTGACACGCTGATGGCCGACCAAGAACGCGTTGCCACCCAGGGTGTAGGTGAACATGGCGCTCCAGGTTTTGTTATCGACCTCGCCCCGGTTTCTGGCGAAACCTTTGTTGTTATCGAATTGATAGCCAGTATCGCCGTTCTTACCGTCGGAGCTGCTGTCGAAATAGCGGATATCAGTCTTGAAAGACTGGTTGGCATTGATCGGGAAGACGTGGATCAAGCCGAAGAAGTCCTGCTTGTAGTAGTCCTTCAGATTCGCGTGGTAGTACTGCAGGGTGAGGTCCTTGGTGACCTTCCAGTCAGCACCGGCGTAACGGAACTGGTTACTGTCCTGAGCACCGCCAGCCACGGCCAGGCCGGTGGAGTTTGAAGAGGCACGACCCGCCGAGTGCTCCAACTGACCCGCATTGAGGGTCACGTTGTCGATTTCCTTCGAGGTGATGGTGCCACCGTCAAAGGTCTGTGGCAGCAGACGGCTGTCGTTCGCTACCAGGATCGGCATGTTCGGCTGCAGAGCGCCACCCAGGTGGGCTTCGGTCTTCGAGAAGCGCGCCTTGACGTTCGCCGCCGCACGGCTCCACTGGTCCACAGCGGAACCATCGGTGTCGCTTGGGAAGAACGTGTTGCTGGCTGGGTGGTGTCCCTTGCCACCGTCCAGATGAATACCGACGAGGGCCTGGGCATCGATACCGAAGCCGACAGTACCTTGGGTGAAACCGGACAGATAATCGAACTTGAGGCCTTCAGCGGTTTCTCTCTGATCCGCGCCGCCTTCTCGGTTATCGTTGTTGAAATACATCGTGCGGGAACTCACGGAAGCCTTGCTGTCTTCGATGAAACCCGCGGCGCCTGCCTGCTGCGCCAAAACCCCGACGGCCACAGCCAAAGCCAAGGTGGACTTGTTCATTGTTTCGCTCCTATCGTTTCTAATTCTTGTATTCCCGGTCCTGGGTCGTATGCCCAGGATCCTAAGATCCGCGATTAGCGCCAGACCGTGACTCACAAGTCAATCGTAACTAGGTGTGTCTACGACCATGGTCTAATCTCCCGTCATTTGCTCCTTGCCGGGTAATGAACGCGCCATAAACCCAAAAAGAATCACCCAACTCTTTTTCATACCGTTTAGGTATTTAGCTCCGCCTCACCCGAATGAGGTGCGCAGGTCGTAATCAACCCCCGTCGAAAAGCCGCGCTATGACGAGCAAGCGCGCACTTTCCGGCTTAATTGTTACAGTTTGTGTATCACCAGATGGTTTTTTGGGTCGCCCACGCGGCGGGGAGCACGCGTGGTGATAATTCGCAAGACTGGCAAAACTTTGACCGACGCGGCACAGGTCGGCCAATGGGGGGGACACCGACCGTCGAAGTCCGGTCGCGCGCAAGGATTACGCCGAGAAGTACCCAGAGGTTTGATGATCGTTCCCACGCGTGGGAACGATCAGCTCAGAGGGTTTTTTCGAAGATCTTCGAATTACGCTGATAGTTGTACAGCGACGCCCGTGCTGATGGCAGACGTTCAACACTGCTCGGCACAAACCCGCGCTCGCGAAACCAGTGAGCGGTTCGGGTCGTCAGTACGAACAAGGTTTTCAACCCCTGCGCCCGGGCGCGGGTTTCGATGCGCTCCAGCAGCTCGTCACCACGACCGCCATGGCGATATTCCGGGTTCACCGCCAGACACGCCAACTCCCCCGCATCCGAATCAGCAATCTGATACAACGCCGCACACGCGATGATCATGCCTTCGCGCTCGACCACACTGAACTGCTCGATCTCACGTTCCAGCACCTCACGGGAACGGCGCACCAGAACGCCCTGCTCTTCCAGCGGGCTGATCAAATCCAGCAAACCACCGACGTCTTCGATCGCGGCTTCGCGCACAATCTCGAATTGCTCCTGGGCCACCAGCGTACCGCCACCGTCACGGGTGAACAGTTCGGTCAGCAGCGCGCCGTCTTCGGCGTAGCTGACGATATGACTGCGCGCCACGCCACCGCGGCAGGCCTCAGCGGCCGCATCCAGCAGCTCGGCCTGATAGTTGCTGCCCAACCGCTGCAAATGCGCCGGCACTTGCTGCGGACGCAACTCGCGAACCAGACGACCGTTTTCATCGATCAAACCGAGGTCGGCGCCGAACAACAGCAACTTGTCCGCCCCCAGATCGATGGCCGCGCGGGTGGCAACGTCTTCGCAGGCGAGGTTGAAAATCTCACCGGTCGGCGAGTAACCCAGTGGCGACAACAGCACGATGGAGCGTTCATCCAGCAGGCGATTGATGCCCTTGCGGTCAACCCGACGCACTTCGCCGGTGTGGTGATAATCGACGCCTTCGAGCACGCCAATCGGCCGCGCGGTCACCAGGTTGCCGCTGGCCACCCGCAGACGCGAGCCCTGCATCGGCGACGAAGCCATGTCCATGGACAGGCGCGCTTCGATGGCGATACGCAGTTGGCCAACCGCATCGATCACACACTCCAGCGTTGCGGTATCGGTGATACGCATCCCGTGGTGGTAATGCGGGATCAGGCCGCGCGCGGTCAGGCGGGTTTCAATTTGCGGACGGGAGCCGTGAACCAGCACCAATCGCACACCCAGGCTGTGCAACAGCACAAGGTCGTGGACGATATTGCCGAAGTTCGGGTGATCCACGCCGTCGCCGGGCAGCATGACGACGAAGGTGCAATCGCGGTGGGCGTTGATGTAAGGCGAAGCGTGACGAAGCCAATTAACGTATTCGGGCATGAACCTGGGCCTGTAATAAATAGCAGCCAAAAAATGGGCGAAACTGAAAACGCACAGCGGGCTGATGGTTATCGTCGGAACAGGCTTGGCGACACGCGCGCTCTCCTCATGAATACGGGTTTGAATGCCGGCAATTTATACGGCTTGGGCCGGTGTCAGGCAGTAATGTTCGATCAGTTGACGTAATAGATGCACGGTAGGCTGCAAACGTGACATTTCGAGGTATTCCCCCGGTTGATGCGCACAGGCGATATCCCCAGGGCCGAGCACCAGTGTTTCGCAGCCAAGACGCTGAAGATAAGGCGCTTCGGTGCCGAATGCCACTGCTTCGGCACGATGGCCGGTGAGCTTTTCCGCGACCCGGACCAGTTCCGCATCCTCGGCCTGCTCGAATGACGGCACTTCGGGGAACAGCGGCGCGTAATCGATCTTCACCTGATGACGCTCGGCAATGGGCTTGAGCTTCTGCAGAATTTCAGCGCGCAGGGCATTGGGGTCCATGCCCGGCAACGGGCGCAAATCAAACTCCAGCGAACACTGGCCGCAAATGCGGTTGGGGTTATCACCGCCATGGATGCAGCCGAAATTCAGGGTCGGCGTCGGCACGCTGAATTGGGGATTACGGAATTCACGCTGCCACAGCAGGCGCAAACCGCGCAGTTCACCGATGGCATCGTGCATGGCTTCGAGGGCGCTGTGGCCAAAGCGCGGATCCGAGGAGTGGCCGCTTTGGCCGAGAATGTCGATGCGTTCCATCATGATGCCTTTGTGCATGCGGATTGGCTTCAGCCCGGTCGGCTCACCGATCACCGCTGCACGACCGAGCGCACGCCCGGCTTCGGCCAGGGCGCGAGCGCCGGACATCGAGCTTTCTTCATCACAGGTAGCAAGGATCAACAGTGGTTGCTTGAACGGCTGATCGAGCAGAGGTATGACGGCTTCGATGGCCAGCGCGAAAAAGCCCTTCATGTCACAGCTGCCCAGACCGACCCAGCGGCCGTCGACTTCGGTCAACTTCAGCGGATCGGTCTGCCACAGCGCGCCATCGAACGGCACGGTGTCACTGTGACCGGCCAGCACCAGGCCGCCAGGGCCGGAACCGAAACTGGCCAGCAGGTTGAATTTTCCGGGGCTGACCTGCTGGATGTCGCAGGTAAAACCCAGATCGCCGAGCCACGTCGCCAGCAAATCAATCACCGGACGGTTGGTTTGATCGAGGCTGGCCTGCGTACAGCTGACAGACGGCGCAGCGATCAGCGCAGCGAACTGATCTTTCATGGATGGCAAAAGCATCGCTGACTCCCAACTCCCGATTTGAACACCATCATAGAACCATCCGGCGACAGGAATAAACCGCCGCGGCACGTAGGGCTGATGAGTCCTGTACACTGCACGACCTTGGCAGCCACACATTTCCCCCGGCTGCGCTCCCGATCCTGGATTTTCCGGCCATGCAGAAAGAAACCGAAATCAAACTCCGCGTCAGCCGAGAAACTCTCGCTGCCCTGCGCGAGCACCCGCTCCTGAAAAAACGCAACAAAAGTGGCTGGGAACGCCGTGAGTTGATGAACCAGTACTTCGACACGCCTGAGCGCGACCTGGCCCGCGCCAAGGTTGCCCTGCGCCTGCGCCGCGATGGCGAAGAAGTGATTCAGACCCTCAAGACCCGCGGCCAGAGCGTTGCCGGTTTGTCCGAGCGTAACGAATACGACTGGAACCTGCCCAAAGCCAAGCTCGACGTGAAGAAACTCGACGGCGAATGCTGGCCTGAAGAGCTGGCCGAGCTGGACAAGAAAACCCTGAAGCCGATCTTCACCACCGATTTCGTCCGTGAACGCGCGGAAATCGCCTGGGGCCGTGGCAAGACCAAAGTGGTGATCGAAGCCGCACTGGATCTGGGTTACGTGATCGTGGGCAAGCAGAAAGAAGAAATCTGCGAACTGGAACTGGAACTGCGCGAAGGCGAGCCGACCGCTCTGCTGGAACTGGCCGCCGAACTGGCCGCGACCCTGGCCCTGATGCCGTGTGACATCAGCAAGGCCGAGCGCGGTTATCGCTTGTACGACGCCAACAGCTATTCATTGAGCCTGCCGGCGCCGCAAATCACCACCGAAACGCCGCTGGACGACGCTTTCGCCGCGCTGAGCTGGCACTTGCTGAGCAGCAGCCAGCGTCTGGCCGAGCAGTATCGCTTCAATGGCCACTGGCGCCTGTTGCAGGACTGGGTCGAAAACCTGGCCGAATTGCGCGCGCTGCTGAGCAGCCTGGGTCAAGCCGCACCGCGTCAGTCGACGCACGATCTGCGCATTGCGCTGGATGCGTTGCTCGAAGACTGGCGTCCGCTGGTACAAGCCGGTGTCGACGACGAAGACGTGCGCAAAGCCGCGCCGGAGCAGTTCCTCGAAGAACTGGAAGATCCGCGTTGGGGCCTGTTCTCGCTGAACACTTCGCGCTGGTTACTGGCCCGCACCTGGGCTGCCGATCGCAACGTCCGCGGCAATCGTCAGGGCGCTGCGCAACTGGGCAGTTGGTTGCCACGTCTGCTGGGTGAAGAAGCGACTTCCCTGCAACTGCAGCGTTACCAGCAACAGCCAGAAGATCTCGCCGAGCAACTGCCGCGCATCGAGCGCATCCAGGCTTGGCTGCACCACGCCCGCAGCGTGCTGGACATCCCGGAAATGGATCGCCTGTACGGTGAGCTCAAACAGCTTGCCCTGCTTGCTAACGAGCCGATCACCGACGAATCGCTGGATGCGCGCAAGCAGCAGGCGATTGCGGTGTATCAGAATCGTGCGTGGAAGATGTTGCTGCGCATGTAAGACCCTGTGGCGAGGGGGCTTGCCCCCTCACCACAAAAGCACTCTGCCAGCGCTACACCGGCAAACTCGTCGTGGACTTTATTTCCGATAAAGCCACGATCGAGTTCACCTCCTGAATCCCCGGCACCATCGACAGCTTCTCGAAGAAGAAGCGCTCATACGCCTCGATGTCCGCTGTAACAATCCTCAGCAAGAAATCCACCGACCCCATCAGTACATAACATTCCAGCACTTCGGGAAAGCCGCGAATCGCCTCGGTGAATTCGGTGAAGTTCGAACGCCCGTGAGCGTTGAGTTTGATTTCGGCGAAAATCTGCGTGTTAAGCCCGATTTTCTTGCGGTCAAGCAAGGTCACCTGCCCGCGAATAATCCCCTCCTCCTTCATCCGCTGTATCCGCCGCCAGCACGGCGACTGCGACAGCCCCACCTGCTCGGCGATCTGCGCGCTGGACAGCGAAGCGTCCTCTTGCAGCAACGCGAGGATCTTGCGGTCGTAGCCATCCAGCTCGCTATGCATAAAAAAACCTTTGATTGATAACTTGCCGAATCAAGCAATTCAAATAATCGCCAATAAGCCCAATCATAGATAAGAAATGCCCGGCAACGAATGTAAAAATTCCTCCAGTGATTTTGGAGACCGACCATGCCGCATCTAGAAGCCGTCAACACCCCGCGTACCCGCGCCGATGTCTGGAACGTCAGCAACGCCCACTGCCGTGTTCATTACCAACTGTTGGCCGAGGCCGAACCGGACCTGCTGTGCCGGGCGCTCAACCTGTTCGCTTTGCAGTTTCTGACGCCGCTACAGGTCAATGTGCAGCGGATGGACGATCTGTTGTCGTTCGACATCGTGATAGACGGCTTGAGCTGGCACCGTGCCCAAGTGATCGCGGAAAAATTACGTAACCTGATCAGCGTCTGTTCGGTTGATCTGCAAGCGGTTGATTGCGTGTGGGATGAACCGGCTCAGGCGGCGGGCTGAAAAAACTCGACACGGCTTCGTCGGGTAGTGGCCCAACGGTCCGCGGGTCCGCGACTATCCTTTGCGAACTGTTGTTCATGAGGAGCCCGCATGTCCGTTCAACTTGCCATTCAGGACCGCTGGCTGGATCTTAATGATTTGCTGCGCGAACTGGTCGCCCAAGGCTTTATCAATCAGGACTCGGCCGAACACGCGCTCAATGCTCGACGCCGTCACGCTGCCAATGGCCAGATGCACCCACTCGAATTCATTGCCAGCCAACACCTGGACGACCTCAGCCGCCCCGGCAAACACCTCGACCTGGAAAGCCTGACCCTGTGGCTGTCGCAGCAGGCCGGTCAGCCTTACCTGCGTATCGACCCGCTGAAAATCAACGTGGCAGCGATTACGCCGCTGATGTCCTACGCATTCGCTCAACGCCACAAGATTCTTGCAGTGTCTATCGACCGCGACGCGGTGACCGTGGCCAGCGCCCAGCCCTACGTCACCGGCTGGGAAGCCGATCTGACCCATGTGCTGAAACTGCCGATCAAGCGTGTGGTAGCCAACCCGGTCGACATCCAGCGCTTGAGCGTGGAGTTTTTCCGCCTGGCAAAATCGGTCAGCGGCGCGACCAATGCCGATCACCAGATGAGCACAATGGGCAACTTCGAACAGTTGCTCAACCTCGGCGCCAGCGATCAAGAGCCGGACGCCAACGACGCGCACATCGTCAACATCGTCGATTGGCTGTTCCAGTACGCGTTCCAGCAACGCGCCAGCGATATCCACATCGAACCCCGGCGCGAACAAGGTACGGTGCGCTTTCGCATCGACGGCGTGCTGCACAACGTCTATCAATTCCCGCCGCAAGTGACCATGGCCATCGTCAGCCGCCTGAAAAGCCTCGGGCGAATGAACGTCGCGGAAAAACGCAAACCCCAGGACGGCCGGGTCAAGACCAAAACCCCGGACGGTGGCGAAGTCGAGTTGCGGCTGTCGACATTGCCTACCGCATTCGGCGAAAAAATGGTCATGCGGATCTTTGACCCGGAAGTACTGCTCAAGGACTTTGATCAACTGGGCTTTTGCGCCGAAGACTTGCGCCGCTGGCAGGACATGACGAGCCAGCCCAACGGCATCATCCTGGTCACCGGGCCGACCGGTTCCGGCAAGACCACCACGCTGTACACCACGCTAAAGAAACTGGCGACGCCGCAGGTCAACCTCTGCACCATCGAAGACCCGATCGAAATGGTCGAGCCGGCGTTCAACCAGATGCAGGTCCAGCACACTATCGACCTGACCTTCGCCGCCGGTGTGCGCGCCCTGATGCGACAGGATCCGGACATCATCATGATCGGTGAGATCCGCGACCTGGAAACCGCTGAAATGGCGATCCAGGCCGCACTCACTGGCCACTTGGTGCTGTCGACGCTGCACACCAACGATGCGCCGAGCGCAATCAGCCGCTTGCTGGAACTGGGCGTGCCGCATTACCTGATTAAAGCCACGGTGCTTGGCGTCATGGCCCAGCGCCTGGTCCGTACCTTGTGCCCGCATTGCAAGGCACCGCTGACCCTGGGTGAAGCAGACTGGCAAACCTTGACCCGGCCATGGCAGGCACCGCTGCCGAACAACGCACATCGCGCCATCGGTTGCCTGGAGTGCCGCGATACCGGATACCACGGCCGCGCCGGGGTCTACGAAATCATGCAACTGACGGACGACGTCAAAGCGCTGATCAACCCCGACACCGATTTGCTGGCTGTGCGGCGTCAGGCGTTCAAGGAAGGCATGCGCAGTTTGCGCTTGTCAGGGGCGCAAAAAGTCGCTGCAGGTTTGACGACGATTGAGGAGGTATTGCGGGTGACACCGCAGAGTGAGCAGAAATGAATTTTTTATGCCTCCTGATAATGCCAAGGGTAACTAACTTGTTCTTATTCCCCACCCACGCCGCTACACTCGCGCGATAGAAAATCTCATTGATTAACAGGGAATCGTTATGCAGATCGGAAGCGTGCTTTTACTTTTTGTGGGCCTGGTGATCGCCATTCTGTTCATGGGCTTCAAGGTCGTACCTCAGGGCTACCAGTGGACGGTCGAGCGTTTTGGCCGCTACACCAACACGCTCAAGCCCGGCCTGAACATCATCATTCCGGTGATGGACCGCATTGGTCGCAAGATCAACGTAATGGAAAGCGTGCTGGATATCCCGCCCCAGGAAGTCATCACCTCCGATAACGCCACGGTGCAGATCGACGCCGTGTGCTTCTTCCAGGTGGTCAACACCGCCCAGGCGGCTTACGAGGTCAACAACCTCGAGCACGCGATCCGCAACCTGCTGCAAACCAACATTCGTACCGTGCTCGGCTCCATGGAGCTGGACGCGATGCTCAGCCAGCGTGACGGGATCAACGAAAAACTGCTGCGTACCGTCGACGAAGCCACAGCGCCGTGGGGCATCAAGATCACCCGGATCGAGATCAAGGACATCAGCCCACCGGCTGACTTGATGGCTGCGATGTCGGGGCAGATGAAAGCCGAGCGGATCAAGCGCGCGCAAATCCTTGAAGCCGAAGGTCTGCGTGCCGCGGCGATCCTGACTGCCGAAGGCAAGAAGCAGGCGCAGATTCTGGAGGCCGAAGGGGGTCGTCAGGCAGCGTTCCTCGAAGCCGAAGCCCGTGAACGTCAAGCCGAAGCCGAAGCCCAGGCCACCAAAGTGGTGTCCGAAGCCATCGCTGGCGGCAACGTGCAGGCGGTCAATTACTTCGTTGCACAAAAGTACATCGATGCGCTGGGCAAACTGGCCTCGGCCAACAACAGTAAAGTGATTCTGATGCCGCTAGAGGCCAGCTCGATGATCGGCGCAGTCGGCGGCATCGGCGAAATCGTCAAGGCCACGTTCGATAACAAGAAAGCCTGAGGCACGTTATGTGGGCATTCCTGCAGCATCTTTCGTTCTGGGACTGGCTGGCATTTGGCACGGTGCTGCTGATTCTCGAAGTGTTCGGTGCCGGTGGCTATCTGTTATGGATCGGCATGGCTGCCGCCGCCGTTGGCGTGTTGACCTTTGTAGCGCCGGACATGCCTTGGGAATTGCAGTTCCTGCTGTTTGGCCTGCTCTCGATCGCCACCGCTCTGTACTGGTGGAAACGCCAGCGCAGCGCGGTGCGGATGAGTGATCAGCCAAATCTCAATCTGCGCGGTCAGGAGCTGATCGGCAAAATCTTTGTGGTACATGAAGCGATTGTCGACGGCAGCGGCAGGATCAAGGTCGCCGACGGTGTGTGGATCGCCCGAGGGTCTGATGCCGCAGCGGGCAGCCGCGTTCGAGTGATAGGGCAACAAGGGGCTATTTTGCTGGTTGAACCGGCTGAATGAGCCGCTATGGAACTCGATTGGGGGATTGGCAATCAAACGCCGTAGTTAACCCAGTGGAGTCACCCAATATGCGTCTCAAACTTGCTGTCGCTACCATCGCCTTGCTGTCCCTTCCTGTCGGTTCGGCGATGGCCGATAGCTTTTGGCGTAACGTCCTGTCGTCCGGCGCGACCACCGGCTCGACCTACCTGACCTTCAAGGATCACAAACTGATCATTGCCGCCCAGGACGATGCCGGCAGCTTTGTCGCCAGTGACGGCGATATTCGCGGCCCGTACCTGGAGGCCGCGATGCAGAAAGTCCGCGCCGACAACCCTGGCCTGCAGGCCACCGACATGGAATTGGCGAACGCGATCCTGGCGAAGAATGCCGTCGCTTCGAATTAAGGTTTACAGCTGAAAAAAATGCCGCTCACATGAGCGGCATTTTTTATGCTCGGTACAACCTCTGAGCGAGCGGGACTATTAGCGGTAATCATCCACCGGGACGCAAGCGCAAAACAGGTTCCGATCGCCGTAAACGTTATCGACCCGGTTCACCACCGGCCAGTACTTATGCGCCTTGGTGTGAGCATCCGGCGTAACCGCCTGCTCGATGCTGTAGGACCGCTCCCAAACCCCGGTGATGTCCGCCAGGGTATGCGGTGAACGTTTCAGCGGGTTGTCCTCGACTGGCCAATTGCCGTTCTGCACCTCGGTGATTTCCGCGCGGATACTCAGCATCGCCCCAATAAATCGGTCCAGCTCTGCCTTCGATTCACTTTCGGTCGGTTCAACCATCAACGTCCCTGGTACCGGAAACGACATGGTCGGCGCATGGAAGCCATAGTCCATCAGCCGCTTGGCGACGTCCTCCTCGCTGATCCCGGTCAGCGCCTTGAGTGGCCGCAGGTCAAGAATGCATTCGTGCGCCACCCGCTCGTTGCGCCCGGAGTAAAGCACCGGAAACGCCCCGGACAAGTGCTGCGCCAGGTAATTCGCGGCGAGGATCGCCACCTCACTGGCATCCGCCAATTGCGGCCCCATCATCGCAATGTACATCCAGCTGATCGGCAGGATGCTCGCACTGCCCCAGGGCGCCGCGCTGACCGCGCCGTTCTGCGCCAGCGGTCCGTCGATTGGCACCACCGGATGGTTGGCCACGAACGGCGCCAGATGCGCCCGCACACCAATCGGCCCCATGCCCGGCCCGCCGCCGCCATGTGGAATGCAGAAAGTCTTGTGCAGGTTCATGTGGGACACGTCGGCACCAATGTCCGCCGGGCGCGCCAGTCCGACCTGAGCGTTGAGGTTGGCGCCATCCATGTACACCTGACCGCTGTGGCGGTGGATAACTTCGCAGATTTCGCTGATGCCTTCCTCGTATACGCCGTGGGTCGAAGGATACGTCGCCATCAGGCAGGCGAGTTTATCTCCTGCTTCTGCGGCTTTGCCCTTGAGGTCATCCAAGTCAACGTTGCCTGCCTCGTCGCACTCGACGATCACCACCCGCATACCGGCCATTTGTGCCGAAGCCGGGTTGGTACCGTGGGCCGAGGACGGGATCAGGCAAATATCCCGCGCGCCCTGATGGCGGCTCTCGTGATATTTGCGGATCGCCAGCAACCCGGCGTACTCGCCTTGAGCGCCAGAGTTGGGTTGCATACAGATTGCGTCGAAACCGGTAATTGCGCAGAGCCAGCGCTCCAACTCTTCGATCATCAGCGAATAACCCACCGCCTGCTCTTTCGGCACAAACGGGTGCAGGTTGGCGAACTGCGGCCACGTGATCGGGATCATCTCGCTGGTGGCATTGAGTTTCATGGTGCAAGAGCCCAGCGGGATCATCGATTGATTGAGCGCCAGGTCCTTGTTCTCTAGTTGCTTGAGGTAGCGCAGCATCTCGGTTTCGCTTTGATGGGCGCTGAACACCGGGTGGCGCAGATAAGGCGAGGTACGCAGCAGACCTGCGGGAATGCCGCAAGCAAGGGTTTCAGCGTCCAGATCGTCGACGTTAAGCCCATGATCGGCACCGAGGAACACATCAAACAACTTCGCGACGGTGGATTCGTCAGAGGTTTCGTCGAGGCTCAGCCCCAACTGCCCGCGCCCGAGAATGCGCAGGTTGATCCGTGCAGCCTGGGCACTTTCGATGATTGCCGTCTGAGTGCCACCGACCTCCAGCGTCAGCGTGTCGAAAAAGTGCGTGTTGAGGCGGGTGATGCCGTGGCGTTCCAGGCCAGCGGCGAGGATGCAGGTCAGCCGATGGACGCGTTGAGCAATGCGTTTGAGCCCTTCTGGCCCGTGGTAGACCGCATAGAAACTGGCAATGTTGGCCAGCAGCACCTGAGCGGTGCAAATGTTCGAGTTAGCCTTTTCCCGGCGGATATGCTGCTCGCGGGTTTGCAGGGCCATGCGCAAGGCGACATTGCCGCGAGCATCTCTGGAGACGCCGATGATCCGCCCGGGAATTGCCCGCTTGTATTCATCGCGACTGGCAAAAAACGCCGCGTGAGGCCCACCGTACCCCATGGGCACACCGAAACGCTGGGATGATCCGAACACCACGTCAGCGCCCAACTCCCCCGGCGGCGTCAGTAGCAGCAAACTCAGCAAGTCGGTGGCGACACATGCCAAGGCTTGCTGCGCATGCAGATGATCGATCAATGGACGAAGATCACGGATTTCGCCGTGGGTATCGGGATATTGCAGGAGTGCGCCAAACACTTGGTGCTGTTTCAAGTTATCCACAGTGTCGATGATGAGTTCGAAACCGAACCCTTCTGCCCGGGTCTGCACCACGGAAATGGTCTGCGGATGACAGTTTTCGTCGACGAAGAACAGATTGCTTCTGGACTTGGCGACACGTTTGGCCAGTGCCATGGCTTCCGCTGCCGCCGTGGCTTCGTCCAGCAGCGAGGCATTGGCCAGTTCCAGACCGGTGAGGTCGATGGTCAATTGCTGGAAATTCAGCAGCGCTTCGAGCCGCCCTTGGGCGATCTCCGGTTGATACGGCGTGTACGCGGTGTACCAACCGGGATTTTCCAGCACGTTGCGCACAATGACGGTCGGCGTGAGGGTGCCGTGGTAGCCCATGCCAATCAGGCTGGTCCAGACCTGGTTTTGCTCGGCGTAACCGCGCAGTTTGGCCAGTGCGGCTTCTTCATCGAGGGCGGGAGGCAGGTCGAGCGGCCTGTTCAGGCGGATTCCCGGCGGCACCGTCTGCTCGATCAACTCGACACGGCTGCCGAGGCCGAGGCTGTCGAGCATCGCCCGTTGCTCGGCCGCATCGGGCCCGAGGTGGCGGCGAAGGAAGGCATTGGGGTCGCGTAACTGGCTCAAGGACGGCAACTGGGACATGACGGGCTCTCTCTTGACTGGCGCTCGACGTCGATGCAACACGGTCAAACCAGCATAGCAGTCGATGCCACAGAGCCTCGAAGATCAGGATCCCGGAACTGAAAAGCCCCGACAAGTCGGGGCTTTGGGGACAACGATGAAGGCTTACTCGCCGATGGCGGCCTTGTAGCCAGCGGCATCGAACAGCTTGTCCAGATCGCCAGCGTTGCTTGGCTTGAGCTTGAAGATCCAGGCACCGTACGGGTCGGAGTTGAGCAACTCAGGGTTAGCGCTCAGTTCTTCATTGATGGCAATCACTTCGCCAGCAACCGGGGAGTAGATGTCCGAAGCGGCTTTAACCGACTCCACTACACCGGATTGATCACCGGCAGCAAAGACTGTTCCGACTTCGGTCAGCTCAACGAACACCACATCGCCCAAGGCTTCCTGAGCGTGATCGCTGATGCCCACGGTGACGCTGCCATCGGCTTCGAGACGGGCCCACTCGTGACTTTCGGCAAAACGCAGGTCGGCAGGAATATCGCTCATGTTCTGTGTCCTCAAGAGAATTGTCAGCGGTCGTTGCCCGCCAGAAAAGATTAGATCAAGGTTTTGCCATGGCGTACGAAGGTCGGTTTGACCACTCGGACCGGGTACCACTTGCCACGGATTTCCACTTCTGCGCGGTCGGCTGTCGCCATCGGCACGCGCGCCAGTGCTATCGACTTGCTAAGCGTAGGAGAGAAACTACCACTGGTGATCTCCCCTTCGCCAACATTGGCGATGCGGACTACTTGATGAGCGCGCAAAACCCCACGCTCCTCAAGGACCAGACCGACCAGTTTGTGCTGTACGCCACCCGCCTGCTCGGTTTCAAGAGCGCTGCGACCGATGAACTGGCGAGTGGCCGGTTCCCACGCGATGCTCCAGGCCATGTTGGAGGCCAGTGGTGAAACTTCTTGATGAATGTCCTGACCGTAGAGGTTCATACCGGCTTCGACCCGCAGAGTATCGCGCGCCCCAAGACCGATAGGCGAGATGCCCGCGCCCACCAGATCGTTGAAAAATCCTGGCGCTTGATTGGCCGGCAAAACGATTTCCAGGCCATCTTCGCCGGTGTAACCCGTGCGCGCGATGAACCAGTCACCATCAGCCTGACCTTCGAAGGGCTTGAGCATCTGAATCAGGTTGCCGCGGGACTGGGTCACCAGTTCGGAGATTTTGTGCCGGGCCTGAGGACCTTGAATGGCCAGCATCGCCAACTCGGAGCGCTCGTTGAGCTGCACATCGAACGCATCGATATGGGCCTGCATCCAGGCGAGGTCCTGATTGCGGGTGGAGGCGTTGACCACCAGCCGATAACCATCCTCGAGACGGTAAACGATCATGTCGTCGACGATGCCGCCGCGCTCGTTGAGCATGGTGCTGTACAAGGCACGGCCAGGACTGTGCAGACGTTCGACGTCATTGGCCAGCAAATGCTGGAGCCAGGCCTTGGCCTGAGGGCCGCTGACATCTATTACGGTCATGTGGGATACATCGAAAACCCCGCAATCGCGACGCACCTGATGGTGTTCCTCGACCTGCGAGCCGTAATGCAAAGGCATATCCCAACCGCCAAAATCGACCATCTTCGCGCCGAGGGCGAGATGAAGGTCATACAGAGGCGTGCGCTGTCCCATGGGTTTCTCCTTCCGGGCGTGGCGAAGGTGCGGGCAAGTGCTGCACGGGGTGAAAGCCTTGAAATAGAAGGCTTTCAGCCGATTTCAGCTACCTGGTCTGTAGGACGGACCGCACCGAATGCCGCGCATTGTAGCCTCAAGGTGTAAGACTGGCACCTAGGCGTTTCGATGCGCTGAACGTCGAATCAATCCGATGACCGGTAGCAGGCCGACCAAAACCAGCGTCAAGGCCGGCAACGAGGCCCTCGCCCACTCGCCTTCGCTGGTCATTTCGAAGATGCGTACCGCCAGCGTATCCCAGCCAAACGGGCGCAGCAGCAGGGTCGCGGGCATTTCCTTGAGCACATCGACGAACACCAGCAACGCAGCGCTCAACGTTCCTGGCAGCAATAACGGCAGATACACTTTGAAAAACAGTCGTGGCCCACTGACGCCAAGGCTACGTGCCGCTTCGGGCAAAGATGGCCGTATTCGCGCCAAACTGCTTTCCAGCGGCCCATAAGCCACTGCAATGAATCGCACCAGATAGGCCAGCAACAATGCCGACAGGCTGCCCAGCAGCAATGGCTTGCCGGCGCCCCCCAACCAACCCGACAACGGGATCACCAGCTCGCGGTCCAGGTAACTGAACGCCAGCATGATCGACACCGCCAGCACCGAACCCGGCAAGGCGTAGCCGAGGTTGGCCACGCTGATGCCCGTGCGGATCGCTCGGGTCGGCGCCAGACGCCGGGCAAACGCCAGCACCAAAGCAACACTGACGGTGATCAGCGCCGCCATGCCGCCCAGATACAACGTATGGACGATCAACCCTGCGTAACGCTCATCCAGGTCGAAGCGCCCGCGCTGCCAGAACCACACCACCAGTTGAAGCACTGGAATGACGAAAGCGCAGGCGAACACCAGACAGCACCAACTCGTGGCCGCCAGCGCCTTGAAACCGTGCAGGTGATACAGCGCCTTGACCCGTGGCCGTTCGTTGCTCGCCCGGCTGGCCCCGCGAGCACGGCGCTCGCCGTACAGCACGACCATTACCACCAGCAGCAACAGGCTGGCCAGTTGCGCGGCGGTGGAGAGGCTGAAAAAACCGTACCAGGTCTTGTAGATGGCGGTCGTGAACGTGTCGAAGTTGAACACCGACACCGCACCAAAATCCGCCAGGGTTTCCATCAGCGCCAGCGCCACGCCAGCACCGATGGCCGGGCGCGCCATGGGCAACGCAACTCGCCAGAACGCTTGCCACGGGGATTGCCCCAAGACTCGCGCCGCTTCCATCAGGCCTTTGCCCTGAGCCAGGAACGCGGTTCGCGCCAACAGGTAAACGTAGGGGTAGAAGACCAGCACCAGGACCAGAATCACGCCGCCGGTGGAGCGCACTCGCGGCAGCCTCAGGCCGGTGCCGAACCATTCGCGCAACAGGGTTTGCACGGGGCCGGCGAAATCCAACAGGCCGACAAAGACAAAGGCCAGCACGTAGGCAGGAATCGCGAATGGCAGCATTAGGGCCCAGTCCAGCCAACGCCGACCGGGAAATTGGCAGAGGCTGGTGAGCCAGGCCAGGCTCACGCCCAAGAGCGTCACGCCAATGCCGACGCCGAGCACCAGGGCCAGGGTATTGCCCAGCAGGCGCGGCATCTGGGTATCCCAGAGGTGGGACCAGATCTGATAATCGATGGTTTGCCAGGACAACAGCAAAACGCTGAGTGGCAGCAGGACCAGCGCAGCGATGGCGAAGACCAGGGGATACCAGCGGCGTTGGGCGGGGTGGGCCAAGGAATAGCTCTCTGGGAAACCAACGAAATGTACGTTAAACGCAAAAAAAAACGCAGCCTGCAGCAGTTCCTACCGGGTGTACATCATCCCAATGCAGGAACTGCCGCAGACTGCGATCTTTTATTCTTTAAAACAACAGACTCAGTTCCAACCCGCCCGATCCATCAAGCGAATCGCTTCAGCCTGACGCTTGCCGGCAATTTCCACAGGCAAGGTATCAGCCACAAACTTGCCCCAGCTCGCCACTTCTGCAGAAGGCTGAACCGCAGGGTTGGCCGGGAATTCCTGATTCACGTCAGCAAAGATCTTCTGCGCTGCAGGTGTGGTCATCCATTCCACCAAGGCCTTGGCCGCTTGCGGGTGCGGAGCATGTTTGGTCAGGCCGATACCCGACAGATTCACGTGCACGCCACGGTCACCCTGGTTCGGCCAGAACAGCTTCACCGCCAGGTCAGGCTTCTGCTTGTGCAGACGACCGTAGTAGTACGTGTTGATAATACCGACGTCGCATTGACCCGCGTTGATGGCCTCCAGCACCGCGGTGTCATCCGAGAACACGTCGGTGGACAGGTTATTCACCCAGCCCTTGATAATCTTCTCGGTTTTGTCGGCGCCGTGGACTTCGATCAGGGTGGCGGTGAGGGACTGGTTGTAGACCTTCTTCGCCGTGCGCAGGCACAGGCGGCCTTCCCAATTCTTGTCGGCCAGACCTTCGTAGGTGGTCAGTTCACCCGGTTTCACCCGGTCGGTGGAGTAAGCGATGGTCCGCGCCCGCAGACTCAGACCGGTCCAGGCATGGGCGGAAGAGCGGTATTGCAGCGGGATGTTGGCGTCGATCACCTTGGAAGTGAACGGCTGCAGGATGCCCATTTGTTCGGCCTGCCAGAGGTTGCCAGCATCGACGGTCAGCAACAGGTCAGCGGTGGCGTTCTCGCCCTCGGCCTTGATCCGCTGCATCAGCGGCGCTTCCTTGTCGGTGATGAACTTCACCTGCACGCCGGTTTTCGCGGTGTAGGCATCGAAGACCGGTTTGATCAGTTCGTCGATACGCGAGGAGTAAACCACCACCTCGTCGGCGGCCTGGGCAGCAGTGCTGCCAATCAGGGTCAGGGCGAGTGCGGTCAGTAGACGCTTCGGTACCAACATGGGAGTGATCCCTCAATTGAAAAAGTGAGGGCAAATGATATGGACTCCCATTTACGTTCTCAATCGAACAGTTCACGAAGGCGTTACCAGATGTTGCACCACTGGAAATTTTCGGCGACTGTAATGGCGCAATGAAGATGTCAGGCCTTAGCGAGTGCCGGCAGATCTCCGGTCAATCCCAGCGCCTCACGCACGAACAGCGCCTTGGCTTCGGGCATCTGGTCGACCATCTTCAACCCGGCATTGCGCAACCAGCGCACCGGCAGCGGATCAGCCTGGAACAGACGCTCGAAACCCTCCATCGCCGCCATCAACGCCAGGTTGTGGGGCATGCGCCGACGTTCGTAACGGCTCAGCACTTTCACATCCGCCAGACGCTCGCCACGCGTGGCCGCTTGCAACAGCACTTCGGCCAGCACCGCGGCATCGAGAAAACCAAGGTTCACGCCCTGCCCGGCCAGCGGGTGAATGGTGTGCGCCGCATCACCAATCAGCGCCAGCCCTTCGGCCACGTAGCGTTTGGCGTGGCGCTGCCGCAGCGGCACGCACAGACGCGGGTCGGCGCTGAGCACTGTGCCCAGTCGGCCTTCGAAGGCCCGCTCCAGTTCTTTACAGAAACCGTCGTCATCCAGCGCCATCAGGCGTTCGGCTTCGCTTGGGGTGGTCGACCAGACGATCGAACACCAATCCTGCTGACCGTCACGCTCCAGCGGCAAAAACGCCAGCGGACCGTTGTCGGTGAAGCGCTGCCATGCGGTCAGTTGATGAGGTTTGGCGCTGCGCACGCTGGCGACAATCGCGTGGTGCATGTAGTCCCACTCGCGCGTCGCCATGCCGGTCAGACGCCGAACGGCGGAGTTGGCGCCATCTGCTGCGATCACCAACGGTGCACGCAAGGTGCGGCCATCGGCCAGGGTCAGCAGCCAGTCATCGCCGGAACGACGCATTTGCTCCAGACGCGCGTTGGCCAACATTCCGAGATCACAGTCGTGCAAGCGGTCGAGCAAAGCGTCCTGAACCACCCGGTTCTCGACGATATGCCCCAGCACGTCGGCATGCACACTGGCCGCCGAAAAATGGATTTGTCCGGTGCCGCTGCCATCCCAAACCTGCATGTCGGTGTAGGGGCTGCTGCGCCGATTGGCGATGCCGTCCCAGACGCCCAGACGTTCAAGAATCCGCTGGCTGGCAGCCGATAAGGCGCTCACTCTAGGTTCGAACGGCGCCTGCCCATCGAAGGGCTTGACGCTCAGGGGGCTGCCGTCCAGCAGCAGGACTTCCAGCCCGCTGTCCTGCAACGCCAGCGCCAGGGCGCTGCCGACCATTCCGGCCCCGACAATCAGCAGATCTGCGCGCATTTCCATGCTTTAAGCCTGTCTCGCTTGCGGCTTGAGCCGCACGTAAAGGGTTTTTCCGACCCGCGCCACCAAAGTGCCGGCGCCGTCATGAATATCGACCTGCAATTGCGGCAGGTACTTTTCGCCATGCGCTGTCTGCCGACGAATCTCGTCGAGCAAGGTATCGTCGATTCTGAAGCTGGCAAATACCGGGCCTTTGCCCGGCGCGATGAAATCGATGTCGGCGGCTTTGTCCCAGACGATGTATTTCGGTCCGAGGTTTTCCAGCAGCATCAGCATGTAGAACGGATCAACCATTGAGTACAGGCTGCCACCAAACTGGGTGCCGACGTAATTTCGGTTGTACCAGCCCAAGCCCATGGACACCCGGATATCACGAAAATCATCACTGATGTATTTCACGCGGACCCCGGCGCCGAGGTAAGGCGGGTAGACGCTCATCACCCAACTCATCAACCGCGCCTTGCCGAACGTGCTGGTCAGCCACTTAAGCATCGGGACGCGTACCCAAACCCATGGCCTGTCGCGCGAACCAGCGTTTGGCCGGCGGCAACAGGTCCAGCCCGAGCAGACCGATGTTGCGGCCCAAGGAAACCAAGGGTTGAGTGCTGCCAAACAAACGGGTGACCTGATCGGAGAAACCCACGGTCAGGTTCTGATCCTGACGTTGACGCTCGCGGTAGGCTTGCAAGGTCGCAAAGTCTCCGGGAGATGTTTCGCTGGCCAGCAACGCATCGGCCAACGCTTGAGCATCACGCAAGGACAGGTTGAAACCTTGCCCAGCAATCGGGTGCAGGCTGTGGGCAGCATTGCCGAGAATCGCCAGATGCGGACGCACCTGCTCTTCGGCCTCGATCAATGTCAGCGGGTACAGGTGCCGCGCGCCAACCTGCTTCAAAGTGCCGAGGCGATAACCGAACACGTCCTGCAACTCGCCGAGGAAGCTCTTTTCATCGAGGGCCGCCAGCCGTTGCGCGTCCATGCCCAATCGAGTCCAGACCAGTGCGCAGCGGTTTTCCGGCAACGGCAACAAGGCCATCGGCCCGTCATCGGTGAAGCGCTCGAAGGCCATGCCGTTGTGCGCTTCACTCGGGGTGATGTTGGCGATTAGCGCGCTCTGGTTATACGGGCGCTTTTTGATGCCGACCCCCAATTGCTCGCGCAGGCCGGAACGGCCGCCATCAGCCAGCACGGCCAGGTCGCAGTCCAGGGTGGTTTCGTCGTTGAGGGTCAGGCGATAGCCGTCGATCTGCGGCTCCATGCGCGTGACTTCCGCCGGGCAACGCCAACTGATCACGTCCTTGTCCAGACCTTGCCAGAGGCATTGGCCGAGCCAGGCGTTTTCCACCACATAACCCAGCGCCGGAACGCCCTCTTCCATCGCCGACAATCGCGCGGTGGAGAAGCGCCCACGGTCGGAGACATGAATTTGCTTGATCGGCTCGGCGCGGCGGGAGATTTCCTGCCACACGCCCAACCGTTGATAAATCTGCTTGGCACCGTAGGACAACGCCGAAGAGCGGGCGTCGTAGCTCGGTTGGTAGGTGTCGCCCGGGGCGAACGGTTCGATCAGCACGATCTTCCAGCCACGAGCCTTGGCTCCGGCCTGCAGTGCCAACGCCAGGCTGGCGCCGACCAGTCCACCACCGATGAATGCCAGATTGACTCGACTCATGCCGCTTGTGTCCGCGCGGCGGCCATCAAGGCCTCGATCTCGGCGACCGTTTTCGGCACGCCTTTGGTCAGGATTTCACAGCCGGTTTTGGTGACCACTACGTCGTCCTCGATGCGCACGCCAATGCCGCGCCATTTCTTCGCCACGTTCTGGTTGCCCGGGGCAATGTAGATGCCCGGTTCCACGGTCAACGCCATGCCGACTTCCAGCACGCGCCATTCGCCGCCGACCTTGTATTCACCGACATCATGCACGTCCATGCCCAGCCAGTGGCCGGCGCGGTGCATGTAAAACGCTTTATAGGCTTCGCTGGCGATCAACTCGTCGACGTCGCCCTGCAACAGACCCAGCTTCACCAGACCGGCGGTAATCACCCGGACCGTGGCTTCGTGAGCCTGATTCCAGTGTTTATTCGGGGCAATTTCGGCAAACGCGGCTTCTTGCGACGCCAGCACCAGCTCGTAGATCGCCTTTTGTTCCGCTGAATACTTGCCGTTGACCGGCCATGTGCGGGTGATGTCGCTGGCGTAGCAATCGATCTCGCAACCGGCATCGATCAACACCAGATCGCCGTCCTTGAGCACTGCGTCATTCTGCTGGTAATGCAGGATGCAGCTGTTGCGCCCAGCGGCGACGATAGAACCGTAGGCCGGCATTTTCGCCCCGCCCTTGCGGAACTCGTAGTCGAGTTCGGCTTCGAGGCTGAACTCATGCAGGCCCACACGACTGGCCTGCATCGCGCGGATGTGTGCCTGGGCGGAAATCCGTGCGGCTTCGCGCATCACCTTCACTTCTGCCGCCGATTTATACAGGCGCATGTCGTGAAGCAGGTGATCCAGCGCAACGAATTCGTTCGGCGGCTGGGCGCCCAGGTGCGCTTTAGAGCGGATCACGTTGATCCAGTCCATCAGGTGCCGGTCGAACTCCGGGTTGCTGCCCATGGCCGAATACACCCGGTCGCGGCCTTCGATCAGGCCTGGCAGGATGTCGTCGATGTCGGTGATGGGGAAGGCATCGTCGGCGCCAAAGTCGCGAATCGCGCCTTCCTGCCCGGCGCGCAAGCCGTCCCACAACTCTCGCTCAGCGTTGCGTTCACGACAGAACAATAGGTATTCGCCATGTAAACGCCCAGGCATCAAAACGATGACCGCCTGAGGCTCGGAAAAACCGCTGAGGTACTGGAAGTCGCTGTCCTGACGGTAGACGTGCTCGACGTCGCGGTTGCGGATCGCAACAGCAGCGGCGGGCAGGATGGCGATGCTGTTGGGTTCCATCTGCGCCATCAGGGCCTTGCGGCGACGGCTGTATTCCGATTTCGGGATATGAATCATGGGCAGATGGCTTTCCCTGGCACGCGATTAATGCAACGACGGTTTGGCGGCAGCCGGCGCATCCGGCTTTTTGTTTTCGGTGAACAGCAGCAACGGCGCGACGCGCAGGTACTCCATCACTTCCATGTAATCGCTTTCGCCGTCGTCGGACTCTTCCAGGGCGTCTTGCACCTGTGAAATAGCCGCCAGGTCCTGAAGTACTTCGGTGGCCTCGGTGCTCAGCATGCTGCTGTCACGGCAGTTCAGGCCAAAACCGCTGAGGAATCCCTGGCACCATTGACCCAGTGCGGCGGCGCGGTCGGCCAGTGGCTCGTCATCGATCGGCAGCAGCAGAACGACGGTCACATCGTCGCCGGTGAGCTCGCCCTTGACCATCTCCTGCAAGCCGATCAAGGCGTTGCGGACATTATCCTGCGGCTCGCTTTCGAGCAGCTCGGCGGCATCAATCAGCCAACCTTCGGCATCGAAACCGGCACCGGCGCAACTGCGGCCGAGCAGCAGGCCATGCAGTTCGGCAGGCGAGACGTTATGACCGCTGGAAGTCAGCAGGGTGGCGAAGGCTTTGTACGGGGAATTCTGAATGGGCATGGGCAGCTAGGCGCCAGACGGCGCTATGTCTAGAATGAAGGCCTTGTATCCTACATCGACAGACTCGCCAAGACTATTAAAGGCTGTCCGCACGCCAGGGTGCAGCCCCTGCCACTCATCAGACACAATTCAGTGGACACAATGGAAGACACCGACCTGCAAGCGCTGATGGCCAGACTCGAACTGCTAATAACCCGCGTCGAGCAACTAAAGAGTCAAAACGGACTCTTATCAGCTCAGGAAAAAACCTGGCGCGAGGAACGCGCTCACCTCATTGAAAAGAACGAAATCGCCCGGCGCAAGGTCGAATCAATGATTTCGCGCCTCAAGGCCCTGGAGCAAGACTCATGAGTTCAAGCAATAGCGTTACCGTGCAGATCCTCGATAAAGAATATTCGATCATCTGCCCGCAGGAAGAGCGCAGCAATCTGGTGAGCGCCGCCCGTTACCTGGACGGCAAGATGCGCGAAATCCGCAGCAGCGGCAAAGTCATCGGCGCCGATCGCATCGCCGTGATGGCCGCCCTGAACATCACCCACGATCTTCTGCACAAGGAAGATCGCCCGGACGTACAGGCCAATGGCTCGACCCGTGAGCAGGTTCGCGACCTGCTGGACCGCGTCGATCTGGTGCTCGCCACCGATCCGGACGTCACCAAGGGCTGAAACACGAAACCGCTTGGGGTATACTCGCGTCACTCCCTGGGGTGCTTGCCAGTTGACGATGTCCCTGAGCCGATTCGCACTACCCTGGAGGTTGCACGTTGGGCTGGTGTGCATGTCCGCTAGACGGAAAGCCTTAAAGCCTACTGCATCTTCCACCTTGAACTTTCGGGTTCAAGGGCTAAGTCAGCAGCGGTTCATCCGGGGAGCCTGATTCCAGTCCGATGCCGGTTTAAATACCGGCATCGGCTTTTTTACGGGTACGCTTTATGTACCCGCACTGCCGAAGCCCGAATTCATGACCGATCCTGCGCTGCTGCCCCGCCCGCAACTTCGACGCATGCTGCGCAAGGCCCGCCGCGCACTGACACCCAGTCAGCAACGCCAGGCCGCTCGCGGGCTGTACAAGCAATTGGCCCAGCAGCCGCTGTTTCGCCGCGCAAAACATATCGCTCTCTATTTGCCCACTGACGGTGAAATCGACCCGCGTGTTTTGCTGCGTGCTGCTCAACGGCGGGGCAAGGCAACGTATCTGCCGGTGCTCAGCGCCTGGCCACGAACCAAAATGGTGTTCCAGCGCATTCGCCCCGGTGAAAAACTGAAACCCAACCGCTTTCGTATTCTCGAACCCCGGTACAACCTCGCCCAACAACGCAACGTCTGGGCGCTTGATCTGGTGCTGTTGCCATTGGTCGGATTTGACGATGTCGGCGGACGGCTGGGCATGGGCGGTGGTTTCTATGATCGAAGCCTGGCGTACCTGGCACGACGTAAAAACTGGCGCAAGCCGACGCTGTTAGGGCTGGCCCATGAATGTCAGAAAGTCGAACGACTGGCTCAAGCGAGCTGGGATGTACCGTTACAGGGAACGGTGACAGACAAGGCGTGGTATTTCGCCGGCTAGACGCCACTGGAACCAGCGGCGTCCGAAGACAGACTCAGCGTTTGAAGGCCGACGACTGCTGTTGCTGCGCGATTTCGATCGGAGCGTCAGTCTTGTTGCTCCACAGGCTTTGGGTATAGCCGGTGGTCACGACGCCGAGGCCGAACAAAATAACCAAAATCCATAGTAAATCCGGTTTGCGTTTCATCGATTGCCCCCCAAAGGCACATCAACACGATGACAGCAGCGGTTTCCGTTGTAGGTGTTTGCCGTGCAGCAGCGTCAAGCTTAGAAGGCCGGCATTTTGCGACAACCTGAACCGACACGCAAACGCTGGCGCCAACCGACCGTCGGTTTGTCATAAAATTGGCCGACAACTTGCCCTCTCATCTCGCAAGGAGCAAAACCATGGCTTATTGGCTAATGAAATCCGAGCCCGACGAGTTCTCGATCAAGGACCTGCAGACGCGTGGCCAGGCGCGCTGGGACGGGGTTCGCAACTACCAGGCGCGTAACTTCCTGCGTGCGATGGCGGTCGGCGATGAGTTTTTCTTCTATCACTCCAGCTGCCCCGAGCCAGGCATTGCCGGCATTGGCAAGATTGTCCAAGCGGCGTACCCGGACCCGACGGCCCTTGAGCCTGAGAGCCATTACTACGATCCGAAGGCCACGCCGGAGAAAAACGCCTGGAGCGCCATTGAGGTGGTCCACGTCGAAACCTTCCCTAAAGTCCTGAAGCTCGACTACCTGAAACAACAAACGGCACTGGCCCAGATGCCACTGGTGCAAAAAGGCTCGCGACTATCAGTGATGCCCGTGACCGCCGAGCAATGGGCCGCGGCACTCGATCTACGCTAAATACAGCAGAACCACCCGGTCATCCGTTTTTGCCCGTTCAATAGGGTTACGCTTGCGCTTCATTTGACTGGCATCAATCCGCCCCGGCACTTGATCCGCCAGACTAGGACGCTACAGCCGCAGGATGCCCACATGTCTACGCACAGCCGCTCTTCGATTTTGTTTGCCAGCTCTTTAATCGTTCTGCTACTGGCCGCCGGCGGGTTCGGTTACTGGAAGTCGATACACGACCGTTTGCCCGAAGGCTTGTACGTCGGCAATGGTCGCCTCGAAGCCACCGAAGTGCAGATCGCCAGCAAAACACCAGGCCGCTTGGCCCAGGTGCTGGCGGATGAAGGGGACAAGGTCAGCAAGGGCCAACTGCTGGCCCGCATGGACACCCGCACCCTCGAAGCCCAGCGCAACCAGGCTGAAGCCGAGGTGCTGCGCGCTCGGGAAAACCACTCCGCGGCCCAGGCCTACGTGCAACTGCGCCAGAGCGAACAATTACTCGCCCAACAAGAACTCAAGCGCTCCCAGGAATTGTTCAAGCACGGTTTCGTCAGCGGCCAGATCATCGATCAACAGCAAGCGCGCCTGGACACCGGCAGCGCCGCCGTCGCGGCCTCACGTGCTCAGGTCTCGGCAGTCGGCGCGGCGATTGGTGCGGCTCAGGCCCAGGTCGCGATGTTGACCAGTGAAATCGACGATAGCAGCCTGCGGGCGCCCATCGATGGCGTGATCCAGTTGCGCATGGCCGAACCCGGCGAAGTGCTCGGTGCGGGCGGACGGGTTTTGCTGCTGATCGACCCCAATGACCAATACATGAACCTCTACCTCCCGGCCTCGGTGACCGGGCGTGTGGCCGTTGGCGATGAAGCGCGAATCCTGCTCGACGCCTTCCCCGACCGCCCACTGCTGGCCAAAATCACTTTCGTCGCCGGCAAATCACAGTTCACCCCCAAAGAAGTCGAAACCCGCGATGAGCGGCAGAAACTGGTGTTCCGCATCAAGCTGAGGCTGACCGACCCGAGCGCCCTGCCCCAGGCCAAACCGGGCATGCCCGGCGCCGGTTATGTGCGCACTGCGCCAATTAGCTGGCCGGCCAACCTGCAATGACCGACCTGGCGCTGCAAGCCGCCGGCATCAATCATCGCTACGGCAAACAACAGGCCCTGACCGACATCAGCTTCAGCCTGCCCGCCGGCACCCGTTGCGGGTTGATCGGCCCGGACGGCGCCGGCAAGTCGAGCCTGCTGGGGTTGATCGCTGGGGTGAAAACCCTGCAACAGGGCCAGTTGGACGTGCTGGGCGGCTCGATCCAGGACCGCCGCCATCGCCAGAGCCTCTACCCGCGCATCGCCTTCATGCCCCAAGGCTTGGGCGGCAACCTGTACCCCGAGTTGTCGATCAGCGAGAACATCCATTTTTTCGCCACCCTGTTCGGCCTGTCAAAAGCCGAATTCAATCAGCGCATGCACAGCCTGCTGCTGGCCACCGATCTGCTGCGCTTTGCCGATCGTCCGGCCGGCAAACTCTCCGGGGGCATGAAGCAGAAGCTTGGGCTGTGCTGTGCGCTGATCCATGAACCGGATTTGCTGATCCTCGACGAACCGACTACCGGCGTTGATCCCTTGTCCCGGCGGCGCTTCTGGGCGCTGGTGGACGATGTGCGCCGCCAGCGTCCGCAACTGACGTTGCTGGTCGCCACCGCGTACATGGAAGAAGCCGAGCAGTTCGAGCATTGCCTGATGCTCGACGGCGGCAAGCTGATTGCCACGGGCCTGAGCAGCGAACTGGCCGCCGCGACCCCCAGCGGCAAACTCGACGAAGCGTTCACCCATTTTCAGGGCGACAGCGGCCACGATAATCAGCCCTTGGTGATCCCGCCGCGAACCGGCGCCAACACCCACATCGCGATTGAAGCCCACGACCTGACGCTGCGCTTCGGCGACTTCACTGCCGTGGACAAGGTCAGCTTCGCCATCGGTCGCGGGGAGATTTTCGGCTTTCTCGGCTCCAACGGCTGCGGCAAGACCACCACCATGAAAGTCCTGACCGGGCTGATACCGGCCAGTGAAGGCACTGCCACGCTACTCGGCAACCCGGTGAACGCCAAGGACCTGGCCACCCGCAAACGGGTCGGGTTCATGTCGCAAAGTTTCTCGCTGTATGGCGAGTTGAGCGTGCGGCAGAACCTGGAGCTGCACGCGCGATTGTTCGATTTGCCCAAGGCCGACAGCGCCCCGCGCATCGACGAACTGATCCAGCGTTTCAATCTGGTCAACGTCGCCGATCAACAGTCCGGCGCCCTGCCACTGGGTTTGCGTCAACGGCTATCCCTGGCGGTGGCGGTGCTGCATCGCCCGGAAGTGCTGATCCTCGATGAACCGACCTCCGGCGTCGATCCCGCCGCGCGCGATGACTTCTGGCGATTGCTGATCGAGTTGTCCCGCGAGCAAGGTGTGACGATCTTCCTCTCCACCCACTTTATGAACGAAGCCCAGCGCTGCGACCGCATTTCGCTGATGCACGCAGGCAAAGTGCTGGCCTGCGACACCCCGGCGGCGCTGCAAGAGCAGTTCAAGGGCGAGACGCTGGAAGCGGCGTTTGTCACCTGCCTGGAGCAGGCCCAGGGCCCGGCGGAAACACCCACGCCGCAAGCGCCCGCCGATGCACCCGCCGCGCCTGCCGCGCCCATGAAAGCGCGCGGTTTCAGCGTCGGACGCCTCGTAGCGGTGGCCAGTCGCGAAGGCAAAGAACTGCTGCGTGACAAAGTGCGGATGGCCTTCGCCCTGCTCGGGGCGATTTTCATGATGGTGATCTTCGGCTACGGGATTTCCCTGGACGTGGAAAAACTCGCCTTCGCGGTGTTCGATCAAGACCAGACACCGCAAAGCCGTACCTACCTGGAAGCCTTTCGCAGCTCGCGCTACTTCGCCGAACAGGCACCGATCCGCGACAGCAAAGAACTGCACCGAAGGCTTCAGCGTTCGGAAATCAAACTGGCGCTGGAAATTCCGCCAGGCTTTGGCCGCGACTTGTACGCCGGGCGCCAACCGACCGTGGCCGCCTGGCTGGATGGCGGCATGCCGTTTCGCGCCGAGACCAGTCGCAACTACGTGGAAGCGGTGCACCAAGCGAACATCGAGCAGTTGGCCGAGCAAAGCAGCTCGGCGTTGAAACGGCTGCCCGCGGCCAAACTGGAAACCCGCTTCCGCTATAACCAGGACGTGGTCAGCGTCAACGCTATCGGCCCTGGGGTGATGGCGCTGATCCTCGCGTTCATCCCGGCCATGCTCACCGCGCTGGGGATCGTGCGGGAGAAGGAGTTGGGCTCAATCACCAATTTTTACGCCACACCGCTGACCCGACTGGAGTTCCTGCTGGGCAAACAAGCGCCGTACCTGGCGATCAGCCTGGTGAACCTGGCGGTGCTGGTGGCGATGAACCGCTGGCTGTTTGGCGTGCCGTTCAAGGGCAGTGGCGTGACCCTGGCCTTCGGCGGTTTGCTCTACGTACTGGCCACCACCAGCATGGGCCTGCTGATTTCAGCGTTCACCCGCACCCAGATCGCCGCGATCCTCGGCACCATGATCATCACCAGCCTGCCGACCATTCAGTTCTCCGGGCTGATCGTGCCGCGCTCATCCCTCGAAGGCGCAGCCGCCGTGATGGGCATGCTGTTCCCGGCCGGTTATTTCCTCGACATCGCCGTCGGCACCTTCACCAAAGCGCTGGATCTGCGACAGTTATGGCCGCAATGCCTGGCGCTGTTCGGGTTCTTTATCGGGTTCACCGGGCTCAGCCTGGTCATGCTGAAAAAGCAGGAGGCCTAATGCACACGCTTGCGCATATATTGCGACTGGGCCTCAAGGAACTGACCAGCCTGCGCCACGACAGCGTGTTGCTGCTGTTTCTGTTCTACGCCTTTACCGTGGCCATCTACATGCCGGCCGCCGGCTCCGTCATCGGCGTGCACAACGCCAGCGTGGCCATCGTCGATGAAGATCACAGCCACCTCTCGCGGGAACTGACCCGGGCCCTGCAACCACCGGAATTCCAGCGCCCGGTATTGCTGCCTTACGGGCAACTCGATCAGGTCATGGACAGCGGCCAGTACACATTCGTGATCAACGTTCCGACGAATTTCCAGACGGATCTACTGGCGGGGCGCCAACCGGCGGTGCAGGTCAACGTCGATGCCACGGCGATGAGCCAGGCGTTCATGGGCGCGGGTTACATCGGGCGGATTTTCCAGCGTGAACTGCTGACTTACAGCGGCCAGACTGACCCCACCAGCAAGGCGCCGGCGCTGCTGACCACGCGCTCGCTGTTCAACACCAACCTTGAGGGTGGTTGGTTCCTGGCAGTGATTCAGATCGTCAACAACATCACGATCCTCGCCATCATCCTCACCGGTACGGCGCTGCTGCGCGAGCGCGAACACGGCACCCTCGACCATTTGCTGGTGCTGCCACTGACAGCGCTGGAAATCATGCTGGCGAAAATCTGGAGCAACATGCTGGTGGTGGTGGTGTGCACCTGGATCTCGCTGGAAGTGATCGTCAAAGGTGCGCTGGGTGTGCCGTTGTCCGGCTCCATGACCCTGTTTTTGCTGGTGACGGCGGTTTATCTGTTCGCCAGTACGGCGCTGGGGATCTTTCTGGCGACCCTGGCCCGCTCGACGCCGCAATTCGGCCTGCTGGCGATCCCGGTGATCATCCCGATGTTGCTACTGTCCGGCGGCAGCACGCCGCTCGACAGCATGCCGCAATGGCTGCAATGGGTGATGCAGGGTTCGCCGTCGACACACTTTGTCAGCCTCAGCGCCGCGATCCTGTTTCGCGACGCAGGGCTGAACGTGGTCTGGCCGGATTTGCTGGCGCTGACCGTCATTGGGCTGGTGTTCTTTGCAATTGCGCTGATGCGTTTTCGCAAGAGTCTGGCGTCCTGACCACAAAAGCCTCTTTGTAGCCGGGACGCTTATTGAATGATCAGGTTGTTAAACAACAGATCCTCAACCACCGGTTTACCGGTTTCGTCACTCATCACTTGCTGGGTTTGTTTCAGGGCTTCCTGACGCAGCTGTTCCTTACCCTCGACGCTGTTCATCGCCTCGGTGGTCTGCTGGGTGAACAACGCGACCAGTTGATTGCGAATCAACGGTTCATTGGCCTTCACCAGTTTGGTCGCTTCTTCGCCAGTCACGCGCAACGCCACGTCAGCCTTGAAGACTTTCAACTTCGGCGTGCCGTCCAGGCCATAGTTGCCAACAAACGGCGGGCTCAGGGTCAGGTAGCTGACCTTCGGCGCCTCACCCTCTTTGGCGGCTTCTTCAGCCATCGCTGCCACAGGCAGAGACAGGGCCAGCAACAACATGATCCACGCTTTCACAATTCACTCCTTATCCGGTTTGCGGCCTAGCATAACGACCCGCCGCTCAAGCACAAGCTTATGGCTGACTATCAGGGCCGGGCATGCTCGTTGACCCATAGACTCACACACCTACACTTATCGGCCATCACTCCCAAAGGAATAGCCCTGATGAAAGCCGTGCTGTGCAAAGCCTTCGGCCCTGCCGAATCGCTGGTGCTGGAAGACGTCGCCAGTCCTGTCGCGAAGAAGAATGAAATCCTGCTGGACGTGCATGCCGCCGGGGTGAATTTCCCGGACACGCTGATCATCGAGGGCAAATATCAGTTCAAGCCGCCCTTTCCGTTTTCCCCGGGTGGCGAAGCGGCTGGTGTGGTCAGCGAAGTAGGCGAAAAGGTTAGCCACCTCAAGGTCGGCGACCGGGTCATGGCGCTGACCGGCTGGGGCAGTTTCGCCGAACAGGTCGCGGTGCCGGGCTACAACGTGCTGCCCATCCCGCCATCGATGGACTTCAACACCGCCGCCGCGTTCAGCATGACTTACGGCACTTCGATGCACGCGCTCAAGCAACGGGGCAACCTGCAACCGGGTGAAACCTTGCTGGTACTCGGTGCTTCCGGCGGTGTCGGTCTGGCCGCCGTGGAAATCGGCAAAGCCATGGGCGCCCGCGTGATCGCCGCCGCCAGCAGCGCCGAAAAACTCGCGGTGGCCAAAGCTGCCGGCGCCGATGAGCTGATTAACTACAGCGAAACCAGTCTCAAGGACGAAATCAAGCGCCTGACCGATGGCCAGGGCGCCGACGTGATCTACGACCCGGTCGGTGGCGATCTGTTCGACCAGGCCATCCGCGCCATCGCCTGGAACGGCCGCCTGCTGGTGGTGGGCTTTGCCAGCGGTCGCATCCCCGAACTCCCCGTGAACCTCGCGCTGCTCAAAGGTGCAGCGGTGGTCGGCGTGTTCTGGGGCTCGTTCGCCCAGCGCCAGCCTCAAGACAACGCGGCGAACTTCCAGCAATTGTTTGGCTGGTTTGCCGAGGGCAAGTTGAAGCCGTTGGTGTCGCAGGTGTATCCACTGAGCAATGCGGCGCAGGCGATCAATGATCTTGGCCAGCGCAAAGCGGTTGGGAAAGTGGTGGTGCAGGTTCGCTGAGCCACTGCAGCGGTCTGGACTTGGAATGACGTTGTTCAGACCGCTTTTTATTGTCCGGGACTAAAGCAATTTCCGAATATCTTCCGGCAACAAACTCATGTACTTGCGGACAGGGCTCGCCCGGCAATCCCTGACGATTTTCGGTATCCGCTTATTCAGTTTGGCAATCAAGGCCAGACGCTGCTCATTCTGCAGCTGTGTCGTATAAATCACGTTCGACAAATAAGCACGCGTGTAACCAAACACCGCTGAATCAACCCACGCGTATTCCGGAATGTCACCCATCGCCTCGTTGAGGTCACGGCATCTCAACCGTTTGAGCCACTGGTTAGCGTGAATGGGCGTATCCAGATCCAGTCTGAAAACCATCGGGGCCGTCACTTCCTGTTTGGCGGGTTTGTCACCTTCGACCGTCCACGGCTTGAAGCGCCACTGAATAATCGCCTTCCTGGCCGCTTCAGCCAGATCGGGATGGTCGCTTTGCAGAATGCTCAGTTTGTCGACCGAACCATCGGCATACGCCGTGAATCTGATCTGGACTTCGCCTGTTATGCCGGTTCGGAAAAGCTCTCTAGGGTAAATCGGCTTGGGATTGTTTTCCGGGATCAGAAACACTTCCTCGGCCCGAACACCAACCGCCACAACCAATAAAAGCACACACACAAACCACCGCATAACCCCTCCCCCTTCGCAATTGAGATGCCAGAGCTGGCAGCTGCGTAAAGGTTAAGGCTCGACGACTGGGAACAGAACGCCGCGACTTCCCATTCAATCGAAGGACATTTCCCAAAACCTCGTCCTACCCTGGACCGAAATGCGGCATGTCGACCTGCAAGAAACGTTTCCCACAACGCCCTACATTTATACCTGAGCGACATGTTCATAAAAGAACATGCAATCTTCAGCATTTCCGCTATTTCGTCGATGTGAACCGATGCTATTTTCGGTAACGAAACTGTAACATTCGCATCCGCAGTCAAAACAAGAAATCTGGAGCTCTTGAATGTTTGCTTTCTTTCGTCCTGCCGCACATCAGGCTCCATTGCCTGAAGAAGAAATAGACAACACCTACCGACGCCTTCGCTGGCAGATCTTCGCCGGCATTTTTATCGGCTACGCCGGTTATTACCTGCTGCGCAAAAACTTCTCCCTGGCCATGCCCTATCTGATCGAAGAGGGCTATACGCGCGGTGAACTGGGCCTGGCGCTGTCGGCCATCGCCATTGCCTACGGCCTGTCCAAGTTCCTGATGGGCATCGTGTCCGACCGTTCCAATCCGCGTTTCTTCCTGCCCTTCGGTCTGTTGGTATCCGCCGGTGTGATGTTCATTTTCGGCTTCGCGCCCTGGGCAACATCCAGCGTAACCATCATGTTCATCCTGCTCTTTATCAATGGTTGGGCCCAGGGCATGGGCTGGCCGCCGAGTGGGCGGACGATGGTGCACTGGTGGTCGCAGAAGGAACGCGGTGGCGTAGTGTCCTTTTGGAACGTGGCGCATAACGTCGGTGGCGGCCTGATCGGCCCGCTGTTCCTGCTCGGCATGGGTCTGTTCAATGACTGGCACGCAGCGTTTTACGTGCCGGCGGCGGTCGCCATGGCGGTGGCGGTATTTGCCTTCGTCACCATGCGCGACACCCCACAATCGATGGGCCTGCCGCCCATCGAGAAGTACAAGAACGACTACCCGGAAGGCTACGACGCCAGCCACGAAGAAGAATTCAGCGCCAAGGAAATCTTCGTCAAATACGTGCTACGCAACAAAATGCTCTGGTACATCGCCCTGGCCAACGTCTTCGTCTACCTGTTGCGCTACGGCGTGCTGGACTGGGCACCGACCTACCTCAAAGAAGCCAAGGGCTTCACCGTGGATAAAACCTCG
Organism: Pseudomonas sp. Ma2-10; assembly: GCF_054330215.1. NCBI lineage: Bacteria > Pseudomonadati > Pseudomonadota > Gammaproteobacteria > Pseudomonadales > Pseudomonadaceae > Pseudomonas > Pseudomonas sp. Ma2-10. Next base: position 348,381 of record NZ_JBTEYL010000002.1, read on the forward strand.
TGGGCCTATTTCTTCTACGAATGGGCAGGTATTCCGGGCACGCTGCTCTGTGGCTGGATGTCGGACAAGATCTTCCGTGGCAACCGTGGCCTGACCGGCATGGTGTTCATGGCTTTAGTGACCGTGGCAACCCTGGTGTACTGGCTCAACCCGGCGGGCAACCCGACAGTCGACATGATCGCGCTCGTCTCGATCGGCTTCCTGATTTACGGCCCGGTTATGCTGATCGGCCTGCAAGCGCTGGAATTGGCACCGAAGAAAGCCGCCGGTACGGCAGCGGGCTTCACGGGGTTGTTCGGTTATTTGGGTGGCTCGGTCGCGGCCAGTGCAGCGATGGGCTACACCGTGGACAACTTCGGTTGGGACGGCGGTTTCGTGCTGCTGATCGGCGCATGCTTACTGGCGATGGCCTTCCTTGCGCCGACACTGTGGCACAAACAAGTGGCCAGTCAGAGTCGCGAAGCAACCGCCTGATCGACCTTTGATTTACAGCGCTTGAGCCGCGCCTCCAGATTTCGGTCTGGCATGGCGTGGCTACGCAGGGCGTGAGCGGTCTGCTCGACATAATCGCGAGTCGTGCCGTAACGCCCGCAAGCGTTTTCGAACACGTGACTCAGCACATGATCCGGCAAGTTGCCCGCATAGCTGGGCAGATGCCGCTCCAATACAAACCCCAACGCCGGAACCTGACTTCCGTCTTCAAGACGGCAGTTGAGCCAGTGTGGGCGATAGGACGGGAATGGCATTTCGCGCTGCCAAAGTGCGTAAAGAGACGCTTCAAGTTGCTCTTCAGGCAAACGATAGGCGAAGCCGCTGCAAGAACCACCGCGATCCAGGCCAAATACCAGCCCAGGCACTTCGGGCGTGCCGCGATGTTCGTGGGACCACAAATACAAACCGCGATGGTAGCCATACACACGACCGCGCACTCGCTCCACCGCTGCGCATTCGGGGCGCCAGATCAGCGAGCCGTAAGCGAACAGCCACACCGGCCCGCCCTTGTGGCGCGCCATTGTCGACTGCATTGAGCTGAGCAATTGTTCGTGCGTGAGCTGCGGCCCCAGATCGAGCCGCGGAGGGTAAGCCAGATTCAAAAAAGCAGATTCAATAGCGCTCATGGCGAATAGCGTTCAGCTCCCCGCGGGTGAAGAATTACTTAATAGAACGCACCGCTGTAACAATAAGGCACCTCTGTTTTAAGGCAATTTAAGTGCCACGGCACGGTTCTTAAATATTTGCCTGGATGACATATAACCTACCGGCATTTATATAATTCTATAAATACCGATCGGCTATATAGGGGGTTATAACGATAAAGGATCAAGATCGCGGAGCATATGCAAATACATCCGCACGCATTTGATGAGCGTCCATCCCGGCGTCGACCAAAGCATCCAGCGTGCCGTAGACCATGGCCGGAGAGCCGCTGGCGTAGACGTGCAAGGATTTCAGATCCGGAAAGTCTTCACACACCGCCTCATGCAGCATCCCGCAACGCCCCTGCCAGCCGCATTGATCGCTGACGACTTTATGCAGGAATAGATTGGCCAGTTTCAGCCATTCATCCCAATGTTCGATGGCATAAAAATCTTCAGGACGACGCACGCCCCAGTACAGATGCACCGGATGTTTGAAGCCCGTAGCACGGCAATGTTCGATCAGGCTATGGATCTGGCCCATGCCGGTGCCCGCAGCAATCAGTACCAGCGGACCATCCGGCAGTTCCGCCAGATGGGTGTCGCCGAACGGCATTTCGATCCGCACCATCGGGTTGCGTTGCAACTGGTCGATCAGGCTCAGCGCACTGCTTTCGCGCGCCAGCACATGGATTTCCAGATCACGCCCGCCATGCGGTGCCGAGGCCAGGGAGAATGCGGATTTTTCACCGCTCTCGCGCTCGATCATCAAGTACTGACCCGCGTGATAGCGCGGCGGCTTGCCGGCCGGCGCTCGCAAACGCACACGCCAGGTATCGCCGCCGACATCCCTGCATTCAATGACCTGACACGACAAGCTGCGCACCGGCAATTCTCCCCGCGCGAGCACGCCATCCCACAGCACGATGCAGTCTTCCAGCGGCTCTGCTATGCAAGTGTAGAACTCGCCATGGTCGCGCACATTGCCGTCCTGTTCGACCCGCCCTTCTACCAGCAACGCGCCACACACGTGGCAATTGCCGTTTCGACAGCTTTGCGGGCATTCATAGCCCAGACGCCGCGCGCCATCGAGAATCCGCTCGCCGGGCAGAATCTGTAGCACTGCTCCGGAAGGCTGCAAGGTTACACGCATCAATCTATTCCTAACTGATTCCAGATGGCATCGATCCGCTGGGTAACGGCTTCGTCCTTGACGATCACCCGGCCCCACTCGCGAGTGGTTTCGCCTGGCCATTTATGCGTGGCATCGAGCCCCATCTTCGAACCCAGGCCGGAAACCGGCGAGGCGAAGTCCAGGTAATCGATCGGCGTGTTGTCGATCATCACCGTGTCGCGCTTGGGGTCCATGCGCGTGGTGATGGCCCAGATCACGTCGTTCCAGTCGCGTGCGTTGATGTCGTCGTCAGTGACGATAACGAACTTGGTGTACATGAACTGTCGCAAAAACGACCAGACACCGAGCATTACCCGCTTGGCATGGCCGGGATACGACTTCTTCATGGTCACGATGGCCATGCGGTACGAGCAGCCTTCGGGCGGCAGGTAGAAGTCGGTGATCTCGGGGAACTGCTTCTGCAGGATCGGCACGAACACTTCGTTCAGCGCCACGCCGAGAATCGCCGGTTCATCCGGCGGACGGCCGGTGTAGGTGCTGTGGTAGATCGGTTTGATCCGGTGGGTGATGCGCTCGACGGTGAACACCGGGAAGCTGTCGACTTCGTTGTAGTAACCGGTGTGGTCGCCGTACGGGCCTTCATCAGCCATTTCGCCTGGATGGATCACGCCTTCAAGGATGATCTCGGCGGTCGCCGGCACTTGCAAGTCGTTGCCACGACACTTCACCAGTTCGGTGCGGTTACCGCGCAGCAGACCGGCGAAGGCGTATTCGGAGAGGCTGTCCGGCACCGGCGTCACCGCGCCGAGAATGGTCGCCGGGTCAGCGCCCAGCGCCACGGACACCGGGAACGGCTGGCCAGGATGCTTCTCGCACCACTCGCGGTAATCCAGCGCGCCGCCACGGTGGCTCAGCCAGCGCATGATGACCTTGTTGCGGCCAATCACTTGCTGGCGGTAGATGCCGAGGTTCTGGCGGTCCTTGTTCGGACCTTTGGTGACGGTCAGCCCCCAGGTGATCAGCGGACCGACGTCGCCCGGCCAACAGGTCTGCACCGGCAGCATCGCCAGGTCGACGTCGTCGCCTTCGATGACCACTTCCTGGCACACCGCGTCTTTGACGACTTTCGGAGCCATGGCGATGATCTTGCGGAAGATCGGCAGCTTCGACCAGGCATCCTTCAGGCCTTTCGGCGGCTCGGGTTCCTTGAGGAACGCCAGCAGCTTGCCGATCTCGCGCAATTCGCTGACCGCTTCTGCGCCCATACCCAGCGCCACGCGCTCAGGGGTGCCGAACAGGTTGCCGAGCACCGGGATGTCATACCCCGTGGGCTTTTCGAAAAGCAGGGCTGGACCTTTGGCACGCAAGGTGCGGTCGCAGATCTCGGTCATTTCGAGCACTGGGGACACCGGAACCTGGATGCGCTTGAGTTCGCCGCGCTTTTCCAGGCCGCTGATAAAGTCGCGCAAGTCGCGATACTGCATGCGTGAGCCTCGTGTTGGCCGTGCCGTTCGGGGGTGGCAGTTTAGCGCCGAACCCCTCTATTCAGAACCACGAACTGCCGGTTCATCAAAAATCAGATAGCAAAAAGCCGGGTTTCCCCGGCTTCTGCTGGTCTATCGACTTACTTGCGTTTCATCGACAGGAAGAACTCATCGTTGGTCTTGGTCGTTTTCAGCTTGTCGACCAGGAACTCGATAGCAGCGATTTCGTCCATCGGGTGCAGCAGCTTGCGAAGGATCCACATGCGTTGCAACTCGTCGTCGGCTGTCAGCAACTCTTCACGGCGGGTGCCGGAACGGTTGATGTTGATGGCCGGGAAGACGCGTTTTTCGGCGATACGACGATCCAGCGGCAGCTCCATGTTGCCTGTGCCTTTGAATTCTTCGTAGATCACTTCGTCCATCTTCGAGCCGGTTTCAACCAGCGCGGTGGCGATGATGGTCAGCGAGCCGCCTTCTTCGATGTTCCGCGCGGCGCCGAAGAAACGTTTCGGTTTCTCCAGGGCGTGGGCATCGACACCACCGGTGAGCACTTTGCCGGAGCTCGGGATCACGGTGTTGTAGGCGCGAGCCAGACGGGTGATGGAGTCGAGCAGGATCACGACGTCTTTTTTGTGTTCGACCAGGCGCTTGGCCTTCTCGATCACCATTTCAGCAACCTGCACGTGGCGGGTTGGCGGCTCGTCGAACGTCGAGGCAACCACTTCGCCGCGCACGGTGCGCTGCATTTCGGTTACTTCTTCCGGGCGTTCGTCGATCAGCAATACGATCAGATGAACTTCAGGATTGTTACGCGCGATGTTGGCTGCGATGTTCTGCAGCATGATGGTTTTACCGGCTTTCGGCGGTGCAACGATCAGGCCGCGCTGGCCTTTGCCGATCGGGGCGCACAGGTCGATGACACGACCGGTCAAATCTTCAGTGGAACCGTTACCGGCTTCCATCTTCATGCGCACGGTCGGGAACAGCGGAGTCAGGTTCTCGAAGAGAATCTTGTTTTTCGCGTTCTCGGGACGATCGTAGTTGATCGTATCGACCTTGAGCAGCGCGAAATAACGCTCGCCTTCCTTTGGAGGACGGATCTTGCCAACGATGGTGTCACCGGTGCGCAAGTTGAAACGACGGATCTGGCTCGGCGAGACGTAGATATCGTCTGGGCCGGCGAGATAGGAAGCGTCAGCGGAGCGAAGGAAGCCGAAGCCGTCCTGGAGAATCTCCAGCACGCCATCACCGGAGATTTCCTCGCCGCTTTTAGCGTGCTTTTTGAGCAGGGAGAAAATCACGTCCTGCTTGCGCGAACGGGCCATATTTTCTATGCCCATCTGTTCGGCCAATTCGAGCAGTTCGGTAATCGGCTTTTGCTTGAGTTCAGTCAGATTCATATAGGAATGACGTAATCATTTATGGAGGGGGGGGAAATTAAGCTTTTGGCTTAATGAGGCCGCGCCGCAGAGAAGGCGACAGGATCGCGTACTTATTCGAAAAGGAGTGCGTCGGCGACGGCTAGTAGGGGGCAGTGGAGAAACCAGTGCGGGGCCGAATGTACCACCTGCGTTTCGGAGCGTCTAGCCCTCAATAACGAAAAGGCCCCGCGATGTGCGGGGCCTTTTTGAGGACACTTTAAACGACGCTTAGATGTTGGCGTCGAGGAACGCAGCCAGTTGCGACTTCGACAGCGCACCGACCTTAGTGGCTTCAACGTTGCCGTTTTTGAACAACATCAGAGTCGGGATACCACGCACGCCGTGCTTGGCCGGGGTTTCCTGGTTCTCGTCGATGTTCAGTTTGGCAACGGTGAGCTTGCCTTTGTAGGTTTCAGCAATTTCGTCCAGAACAGGAGCGATCATTTTGCAAGGGCCGCACCATTCAGCCCAGTAGTCGACGAGTACAGCGCCTTCGGCCTTGAGGACGTCGACGTCGAAGCTAGCGTCGGTGACGTGTTTAATAAGATCGCTGCTCATGGAAGTCTCCAGGTTGTAAGCAAAAAAACGTGGCCCATCATAGCCGCCCTTCCCTCGTTCAGGAAGGTGCAGATGATTGAGTCTCGCTATGGTGCCGCATGAGTTTGGGTATAGCGCAAGTCACGAGGTGGCGGGAGCGACGAAGGCAATTCCTGTGCGCTGTGCCGCATTACGCACGTGTTCGTACATGGCCTTCTGCGCTGCGCCGGACGCGCACGAACACGCCGTTGCCCGGCGGGATGCTCGCCAACGCGACCTTCGAACCGTTCATGGTCTGCGGCCTCGTGGCCCATGGTTACTTCCTGCTCGGCGACCCCTTGTCCCTCAATGGGCGCCATCTGATCGTTCGCACGCTCTGCGTGGGAACGATCAGGCGGGGCAGGCGGCTCTAGATCAACGCTTTAAGCTCTGCGCGTTGGCGGCAGCGTTTGATCGTGGCACGATGTCGAGGTTATCGACCGAGACCCCATGACCATGCCGCAATCCCAAGCCAAGAATCTGTCCCTGATCGCCGCAATCGACCTGGGCTCCAACAGCTTTCACATGGTCGTGGCCAAAGCCCAGAACGGCGAAATCCGTATTCTCGAGCGTCTCGGGGAGAAGGTTCAGTTGGCCGCCGGCATCGACGATCAGCGCCAGCTCAGTGAAGAATCCATGCAACGCGGGCTCGATTGCCTGAAGCGTTTTGCCCAACTGATCAACGGTATGCCACCCGGCGCCGTGCGGATCGTCGGCACCAACGCCCTGCGTGAAGCCCGTAACCGTGGCGAATTTATCCGCCGCGCTGAAGAAATCCTTGGCCACCCGGTGGAAGTCATCTCCGGTCGTGAGGAAGCACGCCTGATTTACCTCGGCGTTTCCCACACCCTCGCTGACACCCCGGGCAAACGCCTGGTGGCCGACATCGGCGGCGGCAGTACCGAATTCATTATCGGCCAGCGCTTCGAACCGTTGCTGCGCGAAAGCCTGCAAATGGGCTGCGTCAGCTACACCCAGCGCTATTTCAAGGACGGCAAGATCACCCCGGCCCGCTACGCCCAGGCGTACACGGCAGCGCGGCTGGAGATCATGAGCATCGAACACGCCCTGCACCGCCTGACCTGGGATGAAGCCATCGGCTCCTCGGGCACCATCCGCGCCATTGGCCTGGCGCTGAAGGCCGGCGGGCATGGCACTGGCGAAGTCAACGCCGAAGGCCTGGCCTGGCTCAAACGCAAGTTGTTCAAACTGGGCGATGCCGACAAGATCGATTTCGAAGGCATCAAGCCCGACCGCCGGGCGATCTTCCCGGCGGGCCTGGCGATTCTCGAAGCGATCTTCGACGCGCTCGAGCTACAACGCATGAACCACTGTGAAGGCGCCCTGCGCGAAGGCGTGCTCTATGATCTGCTGGGCCGCCATCATCACGAAGACGTCCGTGAGCGCACCCTCAGCTCGTTGATGGAGCGTTATCACGTCGATCTGGAACAAGCCGTGCGGGTTGAGCGCAAGGCGTTGCATGCTTTCGATCAAGTGGCTGAGGATTGGAAGCTGGATAACGGGGTCTGGCGTGAATTGCTCGGCTGGGCGGCCAAGGTCCATGAAGTGGGCCTGGACATCGCTCACTACCACTACCACAAGCACGGCGCCTACCTGATCGAACACTCGGACCTGGCCGGGTTCTCTCGCGAAGACCAGCAAATGCTCGCGCTATTGGTACGTGGCCACCGCCGCAATATTCCTCGGGACAAGTTTGCCGACTTCGGCGATGAAGGCATCAAGCTGATTCGCCTGTGCGTGCTGCTGCGCTTTGCGATTCTGTTCCATCACATCCGCGGTACCCAGGAAATGCCCCAGGTCGTCCTACAGGCCAATGGCGACAGCCTGGAGGTGTTGTTCCCGGAAAACTGGCTGGACGAAAACCAGCTGACCCAGGCCGACTTCGGCCTCGAAGCCGAGTGGCTGACCCGCGTCGGTTTCACGCTTAACGTCCGCTGAAATTGGAAAAGGCCTTCTTCGCAAGGCCTTTTTTGTGTCCGCGATTCGGCAGACGATGCAGCCCCTGTGGGAGCGAGCTTGTTCACGCCCACAGGTTTTGCGCGTTAACGCACGGCCAGAATCGGACTGCCCAAACGTTCCAGCAGCGTCGCCTGCGCGCTGCGCGGGTTCTGGTTGCCGGTCGGCGTGTTGCGGATGTAACGACCGTCCGCCTGCAAGCTCCAGCTGTGGGTGTTATCGGTGAGATACAACTCCAGCTCTTTCTTGACCCGCATGATCAGTTTCTTGCCCTCGACCGGGAAGCAAGTCTCGACACGCTTGTCGAGGTTGCGCTCCATCCAGTCGGCGCTGGACAGGAACATCTGCTCTTCGCCGCCATTGAGGAAGTAGAAGACCCGGGTGTGCTCCAGGAAACGCCCGATGATCGAGCGCACATGGATGTTGTGCGAAACCCCGGCGATGCCCGGACGCAGGCAGCACATGCCGCGCACCACCAGATCGATACGCACCCCGGACTGACTGGCCTTGTACAGCGCACGGATGATCTTCGGATCGGTCAGCGAGTTGAACTTGGCGATGATGTGCGCCGGTTTGCCATCGAGGGCGAACTGGGTCTCCCGGGCAATCATGTCGAGCATGCCTTTCTTCAGCGTGAACGGCGCGTGCAGCAACTTTTTCATGCGCAGGGTTTTACCCATGCCGATCAGTTGACTGAACAACTTGCCAACGTCTTCACACAAGGCGTCATCCGAAGTCAGCAAGCTGTAGTCGGTATACAGACGGGCGTTGGCCGCGTGGTAGTTGCCGGTACCCAAGTGGGCGTAACGGACAATCTCGCCGGCCTCGCGACGTAAGATCAGCATCATCTTGGCGTGGGTCTTGAAGCCGACCACGCCGTAAATCACCACCGCACCGGCCGCTTGCAAACGGCTGGCCAGTTGCAGGTTGGACTCTTCGTCGAACCGCGCACGCAACTCGATCACCGCGGTGACTTCCTTGCCGTTACGCGCCGCATCGACCAGCGCATCAACGATTTCTGAGTTGGCGCCGGAGCGGTACAGGGTCTGACGGACCGCCAATACATGCGGGTCCTTGGCCGCCTGGCGCAGCAGGTCGACCACCGGAGTGAAGGACTCGAACGGGTGCAGCAACAGGATGTCCTGCTTGCTGATCACGCTGAAGATGTTCTCGCTGTTCTGCAGCAGTTTCGGGATCTGCGGGGTGAACGGCGTGTATTGCAGTGCTCGCTGACTGTCCAGACCGGTGATGCTGAACAGGCGGGTCAGGTTGACCGGACCGTTGACCTGATACAGCTCGGTCTCATGCAGGTTGAATTGCTTGAGCAAGTAGTCGGACAAGTGTTTCGGGCAGGTGTCGGCGACTTCCAGACGCACCGCGTCACCGTAGCGACGCGAGAACAACTCGCCGCGCAGGGCGCGGGCCAGGTCTTCGACATCTTCGGTGTCGACGGCGAGGTCGGCGTTTCGGGTCAGTCGGAACTGGTAGCAGCCCTTGACCTTCATGCCCTGGAACAGGTCATCGGCGTGCGCATGGATCATCGACGACAGGAACACGTAATTGTCGCCAGAGCCGCCCACTTCTTCCGGCAACTTGATGACGCGCGGCAGCAGACGTGGCGCCGGAATGATCGCCAAACCGGAATCGCGGCCGAAGGCGTCGATACCTTCGAGCTCGACGATGAAGTTCAGGCTCTTGTTGACCAGCAACGGGAACGGGTGCGTCGGGTCAAGGCCGATCGGGGTAATGATCGGTGCGATCTCGTCGCGGAAGTAGCGGCGCACCCAGGTTTTGATCTTGGTAGTCCAGTGACGCCGGCGGATGAAGCGGACCTGATGCTTTTCCAGTTCCGGCAACAGAATGTCGTTGAGGATCGCGTACTGGCGGTCGACGTGACCGTGCACCAGTTCGCTGATGCGGGCCAGAGCCTGGTGCGGTTGCAGGCCATCGGCGCCGGCCTGTTCACGGGCGAAGGTGATCTGTTTCTTCAGGCCGGCCACACGAATTTCAAAGAACTCATCCAGGTTGCTGGAGAAGATCAGCAGAAACTTCAGCCGCTCCAGCAACGGGTAGGACTCATCCAGCGCCTGCTCCAGCACGCGGATGTTGAACTGCAGTTGCGAGAGCTCGCGATGGATGTACAAGCTGCTGTCATCCAGGCCGGGAATGGCAATCACTGGCGCCGCTACTGCGGCCTCGGCCACCACCGCGGGCGCAGCAGGCTCCAGTTCCGGCGGGGTTTCAGCGATTTGCTCCACCACAGGTTGAGCATCTTTTACGGCAACTTCAGTGAGTCCTTCGGTATTCATCGAATGTTCCTGGGAGGGCTATTTTTGCTCTCGTAACAATTGAGCAGCACGGACGGCAAAGTAAGTCAGGATGCCATCAGCGCCTGCACGTTTAAAAGCGGTCAGGGATTCGAGGATAACCCCTTCGCTCAACCAGCCATTCTGGATCGCCGCCATGTGCATGGCGTATTCACCGCTGACCTGATAAACAAAGGTCGGCACTTTAAATTCTTCTTTGACCCGGTAGAGGATGTCCAGATACGGCATGCCTGGCTTGACCATGACCATGTCCGCACCTTCTGACAAGTCCGCGGCCACTTCGTGCAGGGCTTCGTTGCTGTTGGCCGGGTCCATCTGATAGGAGGCCTTGTTGGCCTTGCCCAGGTTCAGCGCCGAACCGACCGCATCGCGGAACGGACCGTAATAAGCGCTGGCGTACTTCGCCGAATAGGCCATGATCCGCACGTTGACGTGATCGGCCAGTTCAAGCGCTTCTCGAATCGCCTGGATGCGGCCGTCCATCATGTCCGACGGGGCCACCACCTGAGCGCCGGCTTCGGCATGGGACAGCGCCTGCTTGACCAGTGCGTCGACGGTGATGTCGTTCTGCACGTAGCCTTCTTCGTCGAGGATACCGTCCTGGCCATGAGTGGTGAACGGGTCCAGGGCGACGTCAGTGATCACGCCCAGTTCAGGGAATTGCGCACGCAACGCGCGGGTGGCGCGCTGGGCGATCCCGTTCGGGTTCCAGGCTTCGGCGGCGTCCAGAGACTTGAGCTCCGGCGGCGTCACCGGGAACAACGCCAATGCCGGAATCCCCAGCTCGACCCACTTGGCCGCTTCTTCAAGCAACAAATCGATGGTCAGGCGTTCGACGCCCGGCATCGACGTCACCGCTTCGCGACGGTTTTCACCGTCCAGCACGAACACTGGCAGGATCAGGTCATCGACGGTCAGAACGTTTTCACGGACCAGTCGACGCGAAAAATCATCACGGCGGTTGCGACGCAGGCGGGTTGCAGGAAACAAACGGTTGGCGGGGGTAAAGCTCACGGCAGACTCCTGAGCCCGCGCTGGCGGGCGAGCGTGACAGTTATAAGCGGCCATTATGACCAACGTATGACAGTTATGTGCACCCCTGTGACAGGTAGTCGCATTCCATTGTCCTTGTAGGAAATGTTCACGTCGAGACACATTTGGACACTTTCATGAATGTGTCCGAAGGGTTAGGCTGCGCGTTCATTTCGCCAGCATCCAGACAATGCTCCAACAATTTCTTCAGGATTTCGGCTACTTCGCCCTCTTTCTCGGCACGTTTTTCGAAGGCGAAACCATTCTGGTGCTCGCGGGCTTCCTCGCGTTCCGCGGATACATGGACCTCAAAGTGGTCATGATCGTGGCGTTCCTTGGCAGTTATGCCGGTGATCAGCTGTGGTATTTCCTGGGGCGCAAACACGGCCGCAAGTTGCTGGCGCGAAAACCGCGCTGGCAATTGATGGGCGACCGGGCGCTGGAACACATCCGCAGGCACCCGGACATCTGGGTACTGAGCTTCCGCTTTGTCTATGGCCTGCGCACCGTGATGCCGGTAGCGATCGGCCTGTCGGGCTATCCGCCGGGACGTTATCTGCTACTTAACGGCATTGGTGCAGCGATCTGGGCCGCGGCACTGGCTGCTGCCGCTTATCACTTCGGCGCGGTGCTCGAAGGCCTGCTCGGCAGCGTCAAGAAGTACGAGCTGTGGGTGCTTGGCGCCCTGCTGATACTGGGCGTTTGCCTGTGGTTGCGCCGACGCTTCAAGAATGCCCGTCTGGCGAAGAAAATATACGCCGCCGAGCAGGCCGAACTGGCCAAATCTGCCGAGACTAAGACGCCAGTCGAGTGAAGCGGTTTCTGCAACAGTAGAGACCAATACCACTGAGCAGGCTGTAACTCAGCAGGCCGACCCAGCCGGCCGCGCTGACCGGCCACAGCCCAACGATCGGCGCCAGCCACACCAGCGGCACATTCGACGCCAGGCGCAGCAGCTCCAGCTTCAGCGCCCACGGACGATTTTCCAGGGCCACGCCCAACGTAAACAAACCCAGCGCCACGGCACTCCAGCCGAGCACCAGCGCGGCGGTTGGCAAACGCTGCTCCAGGTTCATCAAGTAGCTGCCCAGCGCAATGTAGACGCAGAACTGCAAGACGACGTAAAGCTGCTGACGCCCGTCCAGCGACACCTCGAATTTACGGAACTGGCTCAGGTCTGGTTTATTCATCGGGTACCTGGCCGCCACATCCACCGGCCGCCACCCGGTGCGCATGAACCAGATGCGCAGCTTGTCCCATTTGCTTTGCGCACGCCGCGCGTCGTCCCACAGCTGCGCGTAGAACTGCAGGTTCGCCCACAACGGATTCCAGCTCGCGAGCGGCGTGGTCACGCCGAAAATCACCGGTTCGTTGTCGTCCTCTTCCTGGAACGAGCCAAATAGACGGTCCCAAATAATGAACACCCCACCGTAGTTGCGATCCATGTAGAGAGCGTTCTGTGCATGGTGAGCCCGATGATTGGACGGCGTGACAAAGAACCACTCGAACCCGCCGAGCTTGGGAATGTGTTGGGTATGCACCCAGAATTGGTACAGCAAGTTCAGCGAGGCGACGCTGATGAACACCAGCAGCGGCACGCCGAGCACGGCCATCGGCAGGTAGAAGATCCAGCTCAACAGGAAGCCAGTGCTGGTCTGGCGCAGCGCCGTGGACAGGTTGTAATCCTCGCTCTGGTGATGCACCGAATGCGCCGCCCAGAGGATGTTGCGTTCATGGCCCATGCGATGCAGCCAGTAGTAGCAGAAGTCGTAGAGCACAAAGGCGAAAACCCAGACCCAAACGCTGTCAGCCGAGAGTTCGATCAGCGCCAGGTGCTTGAGGGCAAACGCATACGTCACCAGCCCGACGCCTTTGGTCAACAGGCCGGTGGTGGTCGACAGCACACCGGTGCTCATGCTGTTGATCGCGTCCGCCACACGATAATTGCTCACTCCGCGCCAACGGTCGGCCAGCAGTTCGACGGCAATCAGCACAAAGAAAAACGGCACCGCATACAGAATGAAGTCCATGACACGCCCTGATCGGAATCTTGAGGACAGATCCTAGGTGTAGCCGCAAATTAACCCTATGGCAACGAGTGACAAATTAGTGGACATTTAACGCCATGAATCTGGAGAAAAGCCCATGAGCAAAAAAATTGCAGTGATCCTATCCGGCTGTGGCGTGTACGACGGCGCCGAGATCCACGAAAGCGTGATCACCCTGCTGCGTCTGGACCAGCGAGGGGCTCAGGTGCAGTGTTTCGCGCCGAACATCGCACAGCTACATGTGATCAATCACCTGACCGGCGAAGAAATGCCCGAGTCGCGCAACGTACTGGTGGAGTCAGCACGGATCGCCCGAGGCAACATCAAGGATATCCGCGAAGCGAACGTGGAAGACTTTGATGCGCTGATCATTCCGGGCGGTTTCGGGGTGGCCAAAAACCTGTCGAATTTTGCTGTCGAAGGCGCCGGATGCACCGTGCAACCGCAAGTCCTGGCGCTGGCTGAAGCCTTTGCCGAGGCCAGCAAACCGGTCGGGCTGATCTGCATCTCCCCGGCGCTCGCGGCGAAGATCTATGGACCGGGCGTGACCTGCACCATCGGCAACGACGCCGATACTGCCGCCGCCATGAACAAGATGGGCGCCACCCACAAAGAGTGCGCGGTGAGCGACATCGTCGAAGACAAGGACCGCAAACTGGTGTGCACCCCGGCTTACATGCTGGCGCAATCGATCAGCGAAGCGGCGTCCGGGATCAACAAACTGGTCGACCGCGTTCTGGAGCTGACCCACGAAAACGACGCCTGACCCCTAAGCGTTCCCACGTTCTGCGTGGGAACGCTCATTGTGAACGGGAAAGCCGAGTGAGGATCCGGTCCAGCGCATTGGCAAACGCCTGCTTCTCACGCTCACCAAATGGCGCTGGCCCGCCGCTCATCTGCCCCTGTTCACGCAAATCGGTGAACAAGTTACGAACCGCCAATCGATCGCCCATGTTCTGCACATCGAACTCTTTGCACCGCGGATCCAGCGCCGCAACGCCCTTTTTCACCAGACGGTCGGCCAGCGGCACATCGCTGCAGATCACCAATTCGCCAGGGACCGCGTATTCCACCAGATAGTCGTCTGCGGCATCCGGACCGCTGGGCACCACGATCAGCTTCACCAGGGCCAAACCCGGTTTGATCTGCGGCTGTCCGGCCACCAGCACCACTTCGAACTGGCGCTTGAGGGCGAACTTCACCACCAGATCCTTGGCCGCCCGGGGGCAGGCGTCGGCATCGATCCAGACACGCATGTTTTTACCTCTTGAGGATCACTCGGATCAGGAAACCGGCACCCGCCGCTTCTCAGCCAGCCGACTACGGCTATACAGCACGATGATCGCGATAATCGCCACCGTCTGCGCACTCAGCGAATACGCATCAGCGTGGATCCCCAGCCAGTCGAAGTCAAAGAACGGCACTGGCCGGGTGCCGAAAATCCCGGCTTCCTGCAGCGCCTTCACGCCATGCCCGGCAAACACCACCGACAACGCACACAACAGACCGGCGTTGATACTGAAGAACAACGATAGCGGCAGTTTCGCCGAGCCACGCAAAATCACCCACGCCAGACCCACCAACAACACCAACGCCGTCGCACCGCCAGCGAGCACCGCGTTATGGCCCGCTGGACCTGCCTGCAGCCACAGGGTCTCGTAAAACAGAATCACTTCAAACAGTTCGCGATACACCGAGAAGAACGCCAGCGTCGCAAACCCGAAACGCCCACTGCCGCCCACCAGACTGCTCTTGATGTAATCCTGCCAGGCTGCCGCGTGACGTCGGTCGTGCATCCACACCCCGAGCCAAAGCACCATGACGGCGGCGAACAACGCCGTCGCACCTTCCAGCAATTCGCGTTGCGAGCCGCTGACATCGATCACGTACGCCGCCAGCGCCCAAGTCCCGAGACCGGCCAGCAGCGCCAGACCCCAGCCGACGTTGACGCTGCGCACCGCCGATTGCTGGCCGGTATTGCGCAGGAACGCGAGGATTGCCGCCAACACCAGGATCGCTTCCAGGCCTTCGCGCAACAGAATCAATAAACCGGAGATGTAGCTCAGGGACCCACTCAAACCATCGCTGCCCAACAGGCCAGCGGATTCCTTCAACTTAGCCTTGGCTACGTCCAGTCGCTGTTGGGCCTGGGCCGCCGGCAAACCGTCCTGCAACGACTGACGGTATGCCATCAGCGACTTTTCAGTGTCTTTGCGCACGTTGGCGTCGACGTTATCCAGAGAGCTTTCGACCAGTTCGAAGCCCTCCAGATACGCCGCCACCGATAGGTCATAGGCCTGATCGTGATCACCCGCACGATAGGCCGCGATGCTCTTGTCCAGTGTTGCGGCCGTGTAGTCGAGCAACTGCGCCGGGCCACGCTTGACCTGCGGCGGTTGCGCCCGTTGCGCACGGAAGGTCGCCGCAGCTTGCGCCCCCTCGGCAACCTGCACTTCTGCGGGAGTCTGTCGGGTCAGGTCGGCGATGTTGTAGGTTTTCTCGGCTTTTGCAGCAGCCGGATCGGCACTGAAACTGGCGATGTAGGTTGCCAGGTCCCAACGCTGACGATCGTCCAACTGATCGGCGAAGGCCGGCATGTCGGTACCTTCGACACCGAGGCCCAGGGTGCTGTAGATCGCGTAGAGGCTCAGGTGATCCAGCCGCGCCGCATCACGCAGATTGGACGGCGACGGCGTCAAACCGATACCCGCCGGGCCATCCCCGGCACCCGTGTCGCCATGGCACACCGAACAATGCTGAGCGTACAACGGCGCACCACGGGTCGGATCCGGCGTAATGATCGGCGCCTGACTGACTTCATAGGCCACCGCCAGCTTCGCGCCGAGTTGCCGTGCCTGACGGCCGACTTCCACGCCGTCCTGACGCGCAGTGATCGCGTTGCGCAGCGTGCTGACGCCCTGCTCCAGCCCGGCTTTTTCCGGTTTGGCTGGCATCGCGGCGATCAAGCCTTGCAACACCTTGATGAATTCCAGCTGCTCGCGGTATTCGGCCTCATTGATGACCTTGCCTGCTTGCACCGTTGCCGGGTAATCCGCACCGATGTAATCGAGCAAATGCAGCGCTTGCGGTGCGCCTTCCACGGTGTCGGCCAGCAGGTTGAAACTGCACAGGGCAAACAACGGCAACATCAGCCAGGCCAGGAAACGGGACGGGGCAGTCATGAATGAATCTCAATTGGAAATGCGAAGTAACACATTGTTCACTTCCAATGACTTTCACTCAAGCGTTGATATGAGATAAGCAGCACGGCTTGGTGATCGGCGCATTGGGTTCGCACTTCCGAGCCATGATGGCACGCCGTTAAAATGCGCAATTAAAAAGCCATTACATAGCCAGCGTCCTTGCTTATAATGTCGCGCCTTCGTTATTGCGAAGCAGTATTAGAGCTCCTCTTTTTATGAGGAATTGGCAGGAAGCCAACATTCCCGCCGGTAGGTCCCGTCAGCCCGACCAGCATTTGCGGCTGCTACATTCAGGGAAGAAGTACTCCAATGGCATCCCGCGCCCTTACCTCGATCGCGCTCAGCGCCGTCACCTTGCTCTCCGGCTGCTCGGCGTTTCGAAACTACGACTCCGAACTGACCCAAACCAACCAGCAACTGGCCGCCGGCAATGTCGAAGCCGCGTTGACCCTGCTGGAAAAGAACAACACCAGCCCGGACAAAGACCTGCTCTATTACTTCGAGAAAGGGGAATTGCTGCGCGCCAAAGGTGACCTGTCCGGCAGCCAGAACGCCTGGATCAGCGCCGATCAGGTGGTGGGCAAGTGGGAAGATTCGGTCAAGCTTGATACCGGCAAATACCTCGCCCAGTTCGGCAGTTTCGTGGTGAACGACAAGGTCCGTCGCTACGAAGGCTACGACTACGAAAAAGTCATGCTGACCACGCAGATGGCCCTCAACCTGCTGGCGGTAAACGACTTCGACGGCGCGCGCATGTCGATCAAAAAGACCCACGAACGCGAAGCAGTCATCGCCGACCTGCGCGACAAGGAATACCTCAAGAGCGAAGAGGAAGCCGAGAAAGAAGGCGTCAAAACCCAGTACAAGGATTTGCAGGGTTACCCGGTCGCCAGCCTCGACGCACCGGAAGTGGTCAGCCTGAAAAACAGCTACCAGAGTGCGTTCAGCCACTACCTGGCCGGCTTCGTCTACGAGGCCCTGGGTGAAAAAGACCTGGCCGCGCCGGGCTATCGCAAAGCCGCCGAACTGCGCCCGAACACTCCACTGCTCGAACAGGCGCTGATAAACCTCGACAAGCCACGTGGCAAGGACGAGGACAGCGATATTCTGATCGTCGTGCAAAGTGGTCTGGCGCCGTCGCGCGATTCGATCCGCATCCCATTGCCCTTGCCGATCAGCAACCAGTTGGTGATCACCCCACTGTCGTTCCCGATCATCAAGGCGGACACCTCCACCGCCACGCTCACCCAGATTGGCGTGGACGGCCAGCAACTGAGCTTGACGCAACTCAACAGCACCACAGCCATGTCCCGCCGCGCCTTGCGTGACGACATGCCGGGCATCATCTTGCGCACCACCGTGCGCGCCGTGACCAAAGGCGTGGTGCAGAAGCAGATCAATGAAACCAACCCGCTGGCGGGCCTGGCGGTCGGTATCTCTTCAGCCGTGCTCGAAGGTGCCGATACCCGTACGTGGCGCACCCTGCCGGACTACACCCAAGTGGTGCGTCTACGCCTCAAGAAAGGTGAGCACCATGTCACCCTGCCGAGCGCCGTGGGCGGCTCAATGATCAAGGTCACTGTCGATCAGCGTTACCAGGTCATCAGCCTGCGCGCCGTAGGCAATCAGGTGTTCGCCAGCGGCCTGGCCGCGCACGTGATCCCGAGCGCCAACCCGACCGCCGTGGCTAACCTCAAACCTTAAGAACGGAGTCTTTACATGCGCTTCAAACTCATCGCTGTTGTCGCCCTGGCCTTTCTGGCGGGGTGCGCCACCCCGCCACCACCGGAACCTGGCAGCGCCGCCAGCAAAGTCGTGGCCATGGGCAAGCTCAAGAACATCGTGGTTGGCGCCATGCGCGTCGCCCGGGAAAACGGCTTCATGACGGTCAATGCGCAGCTGAGCAACACCAGCTTCAACAACAAGACCTTCTACTACCGTTTTGCCTGGCTCGGCCCTGAAGGCTTCCCTGTCGCCGAAGAAGAAACCTGGAAAAACCAGATGATGTACGGCGAGCAGACCCGCTTCATTCAGGCCATTGCGCCAACCGCCAAAGCCGTGGATTTCCGCCTCGAAATCAAAACGCCTTAAGCCCGACACCCTAATCGTTCAGTTCTAGAGAGCATTCCCATGTTTGCACGCTTTTCGTTCATTGCCGTTATCGCCCTTCTGGCCAGCGGTTGCGCCAACACTTCGCCAACCCTGGGCAGCAAAAGCATCAGCTACGGTGACACCAAGGCGGTGGAAACCGTGACCAACGAGTTCGGTTCCACCGACCTGCAGATGATCGCTGAATCCATGACCCGCTCCCTGGCTCAGTCCGGCATTCTGCAAGGCCGGCCGGTGGTTCAGGTTTACGACGTGAAGAACAAGACCAGCGAGTACATCGATACTCGTGAAATCACCACCAGCATCAAGACTCAGTTGATGAAGACGGGCACCGCCCGTTTCGCCAGCGACAACACCGCCATGCAAAGCCAGGTCGACCAGCTCAAGCTGCAAAACCAGAGCGGTCTGTACAAGAAGAACACGGTAGCCAAGACCGGCAACATGATCGCCGCCAAATACCGTATCGAAGGTTCGATCAGCTCGATCGTCAAGCGCAGCAGCGACTACAAGGACGTCTTCTACAAATTCAGCCTGCAATTGATTGACGTCGAAAGCGGTCTGGCCGAGTGGATGGACGAGAAAGAGATCCGCAAGACCACGGAGCGTTAATCAATGCGCGCATGGATTGGCATGATGGCCCTGGCTTGCGCGTTCAGCGTGCAAGCGGCCCCGAAAGTCGCGGTGACGGACCTGGCGTACCAGGAACGAGTGGAGCAGTACATCCACATCGTTTCAGCACAGAGCAACCACCGCCAGAGTTACTACGGCGCCAGCGGGTCTTCGAGTTACAACGAAATCGAAGCCACCAGCAGCTACATCGAACAAGGTGAATTGCGCAAATTCACCGGCGACATCAAGGGCGAGATTCTTCGTACCGGCATGTTCCAACTGGTCCAGGGCACACCTTATACATCGGCGTCCAAGGGTGACGTCTATGACGTGATCAAGCGAATCAAGGCCGGCAACTTCAAAGGCGCCGACTACGTGTTGTTCGGCACCGTGTCGGACATCGACTTCAATAAGGACATCAATGAGCTCGCCAACACCGACAGCTATTCGGCGGTGCTGGCGTTGACCCTGGTTGCGGATTTCAGCCTGATCAACACCAAGACCTTCGAAATCACCTCGGCCTTCACGGCAATGGGCGAGGGTCAGGACACCAAACTGATGAACCGTCGGGATATCCGTGTCTCGCTGAACCGCCCGCGGGTGGTGCGTGAGGTGTCCAAGTCCTTAGGGGAAGACGTGGCGGGGCAACTGAGCCAACAGCTCGGTGGCGGCGGTTACGAGCAGCCGGGGCAGGCCCCACTGCGCAATAACCTGCCAGCGGACACAGCGCCGGTCATTCTGCGCTGATTCCGGAAACTGAAAAGGCGACCCTGGGGTCGCCTTTTTTGTGCCTGACGGTTTTACACCACTGCTTTGCGAAGGGTCGCCATGAACGCCGCCGCACCAATGAACAACCCGGCAAACGTGCGGTTCATGCGTCGCTGCTGCTTGGGCGTGCGTAACAGGCGTAACACCTTGGAAGCCAGCCCGGTGTAACCGGCCATGACGATCAGGTCGACGCAGATCATGGTCACACCGAGGATCAGGTACTGCGCCACCAGCGGTGCATGCGGATCGATGAATTGCGGCAGCACCGCGAGCATGAACACCAACGCCTTGGGATTGCTGACGTTCACCAGGAACCCCCGGAACACCAGCGCCATCGGCTTGCCGATTTGCCGGACTGCCGCGTCGTCGCTCATTTCATTGGGCAGCGCGCGCCATTGCTTGACCGCCAGGTAAACCAGATAGGCCACGCCAAACCATTTGATCGCGTAGAAAGCGGAGGCCGACGCCGCGAGGATTGCACCGACACCGGCGGCGACAATCGCAATTTGTAACGCCAGGCCCAGTTGCAGGCCCAAGGCGTTCCAATAACCGCGCCAGAATCCGTATCGCAGACCGCTGGACATCGACGCAATGGCGCCGGCACCAGGCGACAGACTGATCACCCAGCAGGCGGCAAAAAACGCCAGCCATGTTTGAAGCACCATCGCACACCTCGACTCAGACTCGTGACAGACGTCTAAGCTAATGCGGCTTTGGGCCGATGACTACCGATTTTTTGCAGGACAGAACAGCTGCCGACCCGCGTGGTCGGCGTTCAGGCTACTTTTCGAAACCGTTGGAAGGGAATACATCGCTGCCGCGCCAGCGTCGGACCGCACGCTGGAAGAACAGGCTATTGGGCACTTGCACCATGGCACTGCCGGTGCCGAGCTCTTCGGCTTCGATCAGCGTGGTATAGAGCAGATTGATCGCAACGACCCGGCCTTTGACGCCAGGCTTGTCGGTGGTGTCCACCAACTCGACCACGTCGCCGAGGCGAAACGGGCCGACGGTGAAAATCAGGATGGCGCACAACAGATTCGAGAGCACGCTCCACATGGCGAAGAACGCCACTGCCGCTACCGCGACAAACCCGGACAACGCGGTCCAGAGTACCGTCGCCGACACCCCGAGGCGCTCCAGCACGAAAATCAGCGCGCTGCCCATGATCAGCCAGCGCAGGCCACCGCGCAGCGGCATCAGCAATTGTGGCGGAAACGGATAACGCTCACCCAGTCGAGTCAAGCACTTGGCGACGCAACGCTGGGCAACATATCCCGCTAACAGAATCAGCAGAATCTGCACGAAGAGCCAGATCGGCTCGATCCACATAGCAGGGAATGGCAGCTTGAAGGCATCCATCAGGACAGAGCCTCCAGCTCCGCCTGCATGCTTTCAAGCAATTCCAGCGCTTCCATCCAGGCTTCTTCCAGCTCGGCTTCACGGACCTTCAGCTTGGCCTGTTCGGCCAGTAGATCACGCAAGTCATTCTTGCGAGCCGGCTCGTAAATATCGCTGTCGCCGAGGCTGGTATCGATCTTCGCCAGTTTCTCGTGCAGTTTGCCCAGCTCGGCTTCGAGCTTGTCAGCCTCGCGCTTGTGCGGTGCCAGTTGCTGACGCAACGCAGCGGCGGCCTGGCGCTGGGCCTTCTTGTCGGTCTTGTCTGGATTGGCCGGCGTATTGCTGACCGGGGCGTTGCGCTGACGGTAGTCCACCAGCCAGCGGGTGTAGTCTTCCAGGTCGCCGTCGAATTCCTCGACCTTGCCGTCCGCCACCAGATAAAAATTGTCAGTGGTGCTTTTGAGCAAATGACGATCGTGGGAGACCACCAGTACCGCGCCGCTGAATTCCTGAAGGGCCATGGTCAGCGCCAGGCGCATTTCCAGGTCCAGGTGGTTGGTCGGTTCGTCGAGCAGCAGCAGATTCGGCCGGCCCCAGGCGATCAACGCCAGCGCCAGACGAGCCTTCTCGCCACCGGAGAAGTTCAGTACCGGTTCATCGATCCGCGCACCGCGGAAGTCGAAACCACCGAGGAAGTCGCGCAGCGTCTGCTCGCGCTCGGTCGGCGCCAGGCGCTGCATGTGCAGCAACGGACTGGCCTTGGAGTCGAGTGAGTCCAGTTGATGCTGGGCGAAGTAGCCAACGACGGTGTTCTCGCCACGCGTCAGGCGGCCGGACAACGGCTCAAGTTCACCGGCAAGGTTTTTGATCAGGGTCGATTTACCGGCACCGTTAGGGCCAAGCAAACCGATCCGCGCGCCGGGGGTCAGTTGCAGCTTGACCTTCTCCAGCACCGCTCGCTCGCCGTAACCCAGTCGGGCGTCGGAGAGGTCAATCAGCGGGCTGGATATTTTTACTGATTCGCGGAAAACGAAATCGAACGGCGAATCGACGTGCGCGGCGGATAGCTCTTCCATCCGCTCCAGCGCCTTGATCCGGCTCTGGGCCTGACGGGCCTTGGTGGCCTGGGCCTTGAAACGGGCAATGTAGCTTTCCATGTGCGCACGTTGCGCCTGCTGCTTCTCGTAGGCCTGCTGTTGCTGGGCCAGACGTTCAGCACGGGCGCGTTCGAAGGCGCTATAACCACCGCGATACAGGGTGATCTTGCGCTGATCGACGTGGGCCACATGATCGACCACGGCATCGAGGAAGTCCCGGTCATGGGAAATCAGCATTAAGGTGCCGGGATAGCTTTTGAGCCATTCTTCGAGCCAGATAATGGCGTCGAGGTCCAAGTGGTTGGTCGGTTCGTCGAGTAGCAGAAGGTCCGAGGGGCACATCAAAGCCTGCGCCAGGTTCAGACGCATTCGCCAACCACCAGAGAAATCTCCTACCTGGCGATCCATCTGTTCATTGGTGAACCCAAGGCCGGCCAGCAACTTGCGGGCCCGGGCATCGGCGGTGTAACCGTCGGCGCTGTCGAGTTCCGAGTGCAGGCGGGCCTGAGCGGTACCGTCATGGGCCGCTTCGGCTGTCGCGAGGTCGCGCTGCACCTCACGCAGGCGCAGGTCGCCATCGAGCACATAGTCGACCGCCACCCGATCGAGGGTGTCGATCTCCTGGCGCATGTGGGCGATGCGCCAGTCCGCCGGCAGAAAGCAATCACCCGAGTCAGGGTGCAGGTCGCCCAGAAGCAAGGCGAACAGGCTCGATTTGCCGGCGCCGTTGGCACCGATGAGGCCGGCTTTGTGGCCGGAGTGCAGGGTCAGCTCAGCGTCTTCTAGCAGACGTTGAGGGCCACGCTGTAAAGTCAGGTTCTGAAGTCGAATCATAATGGCGGCGGAGTCTACCAGCTTCGCTCGCAACTGGCGCGAGTAGCACTATGTCCTCTGACCTGTGGAGCTTTTCCGTTATCACTTACTCCCGTCGCGGCGTTGAACGGGCGTGCCTGCACTTGCAATCGGCGGGTGCGAACGTGTGCCTGCTGCTGTGCGGGTTGTGGCTGGGAGAACGTGGCGTCACCTGCAACGAGCAACGATTGCAGTTGCTTCGCAACGTAGCCGAGCCTTGGGACGCAGATGTCGTGCAACCGTTGCGCGCTTTGCGCCTGCAATGGAAAGCCGCCGCGGCCGAAGATGCCGAGCTGCATAGTTTGCGCGAACAAGTTAAAACGCTGGAAATGGAAGCCGAGCGACATCTGTTGTTGCGACTGGAGCAATCGGCGCAGAGCTGGCCTGAAGGTGAGGCGACCGATCTATCGGCCTGGCTGGAAGGTGTAACGGCAGACGCCGCCCACCTGGACCGCGACGCGCTGCATCAGCTGCGCGTCGCGGTAACCGGCACTTAGGAAGCGCTGGTTGGGGTGGAGCTGATGCTCGACGGTGCTACTGGCGTTGGCGTCGAGGTAGTCGCTGCTGGCGCAGGAGCGGCCGAAGCAGAGGGTGCCGGGGTTGGTTTGGCAGCGACGGTCGGTTTTTTCACGGCGGGCTTTGCGGCTGTCTTGGCGGCTGGTTTGGCAGCCGGTTTGGCAGCCGGTTTGGCCGTGGCGGGTTTGGCTGCAGACTTCGCAGCAGCAGGTTTGGCTGCAGCTTTAGTCGCGACTGATTTCGCGGCAGGCCTGGTAGCAGGTTTCGCAGCAGCCGATTTAGCAGCCGTGGTTCTTGCAGCAGGTTTAGCAGCAGCTGTTTTGGCAGCAGGTTTGGCGGCGGCTGTTTTTGCAGCTGGTTTTGCGGCCCTTGCAGCGACTGGTTTTTTTGCCGCAGGTTTAGCGACAGGTTTAGCCGCAGCTTTCACCGGTGCTTTGGCGACAGCTTTTTTAACAGGAGTCGCAGCAGGCTTGGCGGGGGCTTTTGCAGCAGCCGGCTTGGCAGCGGCTTTCCTGGCAGGAGCCGCAGCAGGCTTGGCCGAACGCAGGGACAACACCTTGCCGACAGCCGCTTGTACACGACCGATGCCCTGGGCCAGTTTCAGGCTTTCTTGAGCATCGCGCTTGAGCTGCAGAATGTAGCTGCGAGTTTCGGATTGACGATCCTTGAGGGCATCGAGCAAGTCCTCAAGTTCCTTCACCGCGCCCTTGGCTTTGGCTTGTGCCTTGGCCTTGCCGGCCGCCGCAGCGTCCTGCAATTTGGTACGAGATTTGTGCAATTTTTCTTGCGCTTTTCCGCGTTGTTTTTCCAATTTGGCGAGCAGTTTTTCAGCATCAGCCAAGGCTTGGGAACAAGCGTTTTCCAGATGCTCGAGCAAGCTGCCCGAGAGTTGTTGGAGTAAGTGCAACGGAGTATTTACAGGCTTCTTGGTGGCCGACATGGTTTACCTCCTGGCTGACGTGGGTGCGGCTCATACTAGACCTCTGCTGCTACTGCCGCTAGGGCATGTTGACAGTATCCAAAGCGCTACGTTGCAATGGATTGAAATTCTTCTGAGCGTGCGCAAAACCAGTTCACCGTAGAGCGCATTCACACTGGCATAATCCTCCGCATCTCAGGTCGGAGAGTGCCCATGTCGCGCTACCTTTTTTTATCACTGTGCGTGTTTTTTTCCGTGGCTCAGGCCGCCGAAAAAACCAAAGCAAATGACACTCATGATCTCTCTTACAGCCTGGGCGCAAGCCTCGGTGAACGCCTGCGCCAGGAGGTTCCCGAACTGCAACTTCAGGCGCTGATCCAAGGCTTGCAACAAGCCTATCAAGGCAAACCCCTGGCGCTGAAAGATGAGCAGATCGAACAGATTCTTGCCGAGCACGAAGCCCGGATCGCGTTGCAACCGAGCATGCCGCAAAGCGAAGTCGCCCTCGAAAAAGAGCAGGCCTTTCTCACCGAGGAAAAAGCCAGACCGGGCGTTCGTGAACTGGCAGATGGAATATTGCTAACGGAGTTAGTGCCAGGCACTGGCGCCAAACCTGGCCCCAACGGCAAAGTCCAGGTGCTGTATATCGGTCGCCTTCCCGACGGCACAGTGTTCGATCAGAACAGTCAACCGCAGTGGTTCAGCCTCGACAGTGTGATCAGCGGATGGCGCAGCACGTTGCAGCAAATGCCGGTCGGCGCGAAATGGCGCCTGGTGATTCCATCGGCCGAAGCCTATGGCGCCGAGGGTGCCGGCGACCTGATTGCGCCGTTCACACCGCTGGTATTCGAAGTCGAATTACGCGGTGCCACGAGCTGAATACCGGAAACGAAAAACGGCGCGCATAGCGCACCGTTTTTAGAGGTCTTGCAGGAAGGGGTTCAGGCCTGAACCGAGTCCACTTCCTTGTGAGCGGTGTGCAGCACTTCGATCAGGCAGTCTTCCAATTCGAAGCGCTCGTGCAACAGGCCTCCCAGCTCTTTGAATTTCTCTGCTACGCATTGACCTGCATCACACAGGTCATTGAACGCGAGCAGCTTCTCGGTGATGACATCGATGCGAGGGTAGATAGTCTCGGCCAACTCAAGCCCGCGAGTGTCACCAAACGCCTTCGCTTCGCCGGTCAGTTGTTCGTAGATCTCGAAGTGTCCGGCAGACACGTAATCGACCAGCACGCCGCAGAATTCCTGCAACGGCTTACGGTTCTCACCCAGTGCCTCAGGCTTGGCGCCGAGAGCATCATAGGCCCGAACCAGTTCGTGACGCTCCTGCAACCAGCGATCGATCAGCAGATGCACTCCACCCCAACGTTCCTGAGCATTCTGACAACTTTCGAGCATGGTGATCTCTCTTCCCTTGTGGGTCATGCTGCCCTACACCCGTCGCCACACTTGAAGGTCAAGTATCGGCCAGGCAGAGCGTCATTCGAGCAACATAATTCCAATGACACGTGCGGGCCAGATTATGCCCGCGCGACAATGGCTTCAAGGTACGCAGGAGATAAAGTTCATACAAGTGTTTAATCACCCGCCAGCACCCGGTGCGACGAACCGCCGCTGAGCGGCCGCGGACAGGCTTTCCAGGCAACGCGCAGCAGTTGATAAACCCCCAGAATTGTCATCGCCATGAAGAACAGCAGACTCCATTCAGGAATGCTCAGGTCGAACAGCGTCCAGGAAATCTGCGCGCACTCCGCCTCCCCGTTGAACATCTGCGAGGCCTGACACAACCAAGGCCTGTCCTCGTCCTGAACTACCAGATTGGGCGAGCACATCAACAGCTGGTGCATTGGATCGCTCTGCAGCAATACCTGCCGCCACGCCGTGACCGTACCCGCCAGACTGCAAAAAAGCCCGAGCATCCAATACAGGAAAGACCCGATGCGGCCCGGCCCATGCACCGAAGCCACCAGACAGATACCCGTGAGCAACGCGAGACAAAAGCGCTGCAACAGGCACAACCCGCAAGGCTTGAGGCCGACCGTATATTCCAGGTAATAGGACGCGCCCAAGGCCAGGGCACCTGCAATGAAAGCCATGAAAAACAAGGAGCGTGAGCAGGCCAAAGACATGGCATTTCCGTAACAGTAGAGACAGGCGGTTACGGTAGAGGAAAGCGCGCCAGCCTTTCAAGGCAGGCCGGCGGGGACACTTCAACAGAGGTGTAGGGAAATCCCGACAAGAGCGAGAGGATTAGGCGTAGTCCTATGTAGGACTATGCCGCTGACGGACTACAAAGGTAAAACTCCGGCAGTTTGCAGGCGACTGGATCGCTCCTTCGAGCGACCCGTCATCCGCTCTTCAAGCGTGAACAGGAACCGGCAACGGTGCCGCCAGCAAGCGCTCGTCCAACAAGCCCAAGCCCTCCTGGAACAACTGATTGCTGCGTTCTGTGTCACCCAACTGCGCCAGCAGCCGCGCCAGTTCTGCGCAGGCTTCCGGGTTGCGCTGCACTCGCAGGCTGCTTTCCAGATAGTCCCGGGCCTTGCCCCAAAGGCTGCTTTGCAGACACAAACGCCCCAGGGTCAGCAACAGACTGGCGTCGGCCGGATGTTCCTTGAGCCAGCTCTCGGCGGTGTGCAGTTGACGTGACGGATCGCTACCGCGAACGAGTCCGTAGAGGCGCGCCAGATGACTGTCGTAGTTGCGCTTGAGCGCCGTCCGCAAGATCTCTTCGGCCTCGACCTGAGCACCCAGTTGCCGAAGTTGCTCGGCATAAGCGAGCACCAGTTGCGGCTCCTTACGCTGAGCGGAGGTCAACTGCTGCCAGGCGCGATTGAGCGATTGCAAGCCGACCGTCCCTTCTTCTTGCTGGTGCGCCGCCAGGGACAGGTTCTCACCCCAGGCTCGGCGTTCCAGTTCCGCCAGTTCGACCGGAGGCAGGACCTTGTCCTTGCGTAGCTCCGGCAGCAGACGAATCAAGGCCGACCAGTCGCCCCGTTGTTGGTGCAAGCGCTGCAACTGGCGCAAGGTCTGGACGTTATGAGGATGACGCTCGTGCATGGCTTGCAGCGTCACCAGGGCGCCTGCCGTATCGCCACGGTCGGTCTGTAATTGTGCGTGGCTCAGGGCAATTGCCAACTCTGCCTGGGGCTGTCGCTCTAGAGCGCGCTCCAGCAGGTTGTCGCTTTCCTGGTATTGACCTTGTTCGTTCGCGGCCCGGGCAGCGCCGAGGTAGTAAAGCAACGGCTGTCGCTCGGCTTCCGCAGCCCGATGCAGATGGCGCTGTGCACTGGCCCAGCGACCTTCGGCCAGATCCAGCTGACCGTGTTCAATGGCTACCTGCACACGGCGACTGCGATTGCGCCGCGACCAGGGATTGACCACGCCGCTGGAGGTCGTCACCAATTCGATCAACGCCTTGATACCCCAGAACACCAGCCAGATCACGATGACCAACGCCAGGGTCGCCCACAGGCTCGATTCGTAACGGAAGCTGTTGTAGGCGATCAGCACGTAACCGGAATGCTCGGCAATCGCCAGCCCCAGCACGGCAGCGGCGGCGATCACCAGGAACACGATCACATAGAGGCGTTTCATGGCGTCGCCTCCTGAGCGGTGTCTGCGGCAGGCTTGGCCATCGGCTTGATCGAGTCCTCGGCGTTGACATTACGCCGCTCCAGATACCCCTGAACCGCGCTCAGCGTGCCAGTCAGGTCTGGCGTGACAACGGTGACCGGTTGCTGGCTCAACTCGCCAACCTGCTCAAGCATCACTTTGCTCTGAGGGTTGTCCGGGTTGAAGTTGCCCTTGAGCACGTCCCGCGCTTCGGCCAGCGCCTGGGTATAAACCGCGGCCTGGCCATTGAGTGCGGCCCATTGCGCCTGCTCCAGCGCCAGGCTCAGAGCCAGGCGCACCTGACTCAGGCTCTGCCCGGCCAGCAACGGACGCACATTCTTGTCGGCGTTAAAGTCGATGCGGATGTAGCGCGAGACCTGATCCCACCATTGCGCCCAGCGACTGGCGCCGTCGCCATCGGCGGTGAGACCCAACAGGGATTCACCACGGTCCTTGTACTCGGGTGCCAGCTCGGTGAGGCTGATCACCTGATCGCGCAGCGCTCCCAGTCGCAGGAACAAACCGGTGCGATCCGGCTGTTGGGTGCTACGCAATGCCACCAGCGTTTTGGCCACTTGCTCGCGAGCGGCAAACGAGCCCGCGTCGTTCTGTTCGCGCAGAATTTCATCGGCGCCCTGCACCAAAGCCTGGGCACTACTGATGTCCTGCAGCGCGGAAAGACGCAGGCTGGCCAGCCGCAGCAGGTGCTCGGCCTCGGCCAGACGCCAATCCTTGCGGCTGGCACCGAGAATCGTTTCCAGACGTTGATTCAGGCGTTGCTGATCACCTTGAAGTTGGGTAACCAAACGACTGCGCGCGTCGAACTCAGCGGCGACAGGCATTTGTTCCAGGCGAGCAGTCAGGCGTTGTTCATTGAGCTTCAGGTCCTGCGCCTGATCGTTCAATGCCTGGACCTGACTCAACTGCAGTTGAGTATTGGCTTGCAGGTGACGCACCTGCCAGACTCCCCATCCGCCCACGGCGACACCGGCGGCGCCCAGCAATAGCGCGACGATTGCCAGCCCATTGCTCCGGCGCTGCGCTGCAGCAGGTGGTCCGGCTTCAACCGGTGCTTCAACCGGTGCATCGAGCACTGGCTGGACGTCATCTTTAGGCAAGGCTGTTTCGCTCACGTATCCATCCTTTGCATTAGAGAACGGGCCCGGGATGCTCCCGTAACACCGTCAGCAAAGCCGCGGCACTGGCGCCACGACAATCCACAACTGTTTGGGCCCCGGCGGCACGTGCCAGCTCGGCGACCCTGAGGCTTGGAACAAACAACGGCAACCGCGCCAACTGCGGCCAGGCATCGCCGGCCAATTGATGCAGGTGCTCAAACCCCTGTCCACTGCTGACCACCAGCCCGTTCAAGCGTTCCGCTTCGATCAGGTCAGGCAGCGCTGCCGGCGGGTAGTGCGGCAGGTCGCGGCGGTACAACTCCAGATACTCGACACTAGCACCAAGCTCGCGCAAACGCTCAGCCAGTAACTCGCGCCCGCCCTCCCCGCGCATGATCAGCACGCGCGAACCGGGCCGCGCGATTGCCTCGCGCAACTGAGGAAGCGCAAGCAAGGCTTCACTGTCATCGCCATCCACCGGGAAGCTGATGTCCAGCCCGCGATCCTGGAGGATCTGCGCGGTGGCTGCGCCCACGCTGAACCACCTCAAACGAGGGGGTTGCGGTCGATACCTGTCGAGCAGATCCATAGCGATTCTGGCGGCCGGCTTGCTGACCACGATCACCGCGCAATAGCGATCCAGCCCCTGAATCACCTCGCACATTGTGTCAGAGGCAGGAATCGGCTCGATCTCCAAAAGCGGCAAACTGCTGCTGAAAATCCCCTTTTCGGCCAAAAGCGTGCTCAGCGCCGCCGACTCATCCGCGGGACGCGTCAGCAGCAGGCGCCAACCCGTCACTCGTGACCTGCCTCGCCGTAGACTGCTTTCAGAATGTCGTTGGCACCTTGACTCAGCAGGTCTTCAGCCACTTGCACACCCAAGGCGGCGGCGTCACGGCGTGGCGCACGAGCCTCGGCGATGAGCAGCAGACCGCCGTTCGGATCACCGACAAGACCACGCAACCAGATCTGCTCGCCTTCAAGCACGGCATAGCAGGCGATGGGGACTTGGCAGCCGCCATTCAAATGTTTGTTGAGAGCACGCTCGGCAGTCACACGGGTGGCGGTGTCCTGATGGTGCAGCGGTGCCAATAGCGCGTGAATTTCGCTGTCGACGCTGCGGCATTCGATACCCACCGCCCCTTGGCCACCGGCCGGCAGACTGTCGTCGACGCTGATGGCCGAGGTGATGCGATCTTCAAAGCCGAGACGAATCAGGCCGGCGGCGGCGAGGATAATGGCGTCGTATTCGCCGGCATCGAGCTTGGCCAGCCGAGTGTTGACGTTGCCGCGCAGGAAGCGAATTTCCAGGTCCGGACGACGGGTCAGCAATTGGGCCTGACGGCGCAGACTGGAGGTGCCGACGATGCTGCCTTGCGGCAATTCGTCCAGGCTGGCGTAGGTATTGGAAACGAAGGCATCACGTGGGTCTTCTCGCTCGCAGATGCAAAACAGACCGAGGCCTTCAGGGAAGTCCATCGGTACGTCTTTCATGGAGTGCACGGCGATGTCGGCTTTGTTTTCCAGCAGCGCGGTTTCCAGCTCTTTGACGAACAGGCCCTTGCCGCCGATTTTCGACAGTGGCGAGTCGAGCAATTTGTCACCGCGACTGACCATGGGCACCAACGTCACGAGCAGACCCGGATGGGCCTCTTCAAGACGGGCTTTGACGTATTCGGCCTGCCACAGGGCGAGTGCACTTTTACGGGTGGCGATGCGGATTTCGCGAGAGGACATGGATCAATCCGTACTGAATAGATACGGCGGATAATAACAGCTCAGCCAAATCCACTTTGACTTGTATCAGAAAACGCGTGGCCTCCCTGGCCTCAGACATCCAGCAATCTGGATGAAACCCGCTCGTAAATGACGGATTAAAGCTGTTGCATCATCTTGCGCACGCCGGCCACATGCCGTCGGCTGACGATCAGGGCGTCGCCATTCAAGCCTTTGAGGAATAGCTGAAAATGCCCCAGAGGCGTGCGTTGCAGGCGTTCGATGCGCTCGCGGGCGACCAGTGCATTACGGTGGATTCGGACGAAGCGGTCGCCAAACTCATCTTCAAGGGCCTTGAGTGGCTCATCCAGCAATACTTCGCCGCCTTCGTGGCGCAAGGTCACGTATTTGTGATCCGCAATAAAGTAGACCACCTGACCCAACGGAATCAGTTCGATACCTTTACGGGTACGGGCGCTGATGTGGCTGCGCGGACCGCTGCCACTTTCGGCGGCGGGACGGGTCAGGGCCGCGAGCTGGACGCGGTTGGGCCGCTCGGCTTTTTTCAACGCTTCATGCAATTGTTCTGTACGCACAGGTTTCACCAGATAGCCTACGGCGCTGGCCTGTAAGGCTTCCACGGCAAATTCATCGGGCCCTGTGCAAAACACCACGGCGGGCGGGGTTTCGCGTTCGCACAATCGTGCAGCCACTTGCAGGCCATCGAGACCCGGCATGCCAATATCGAGTAGCACGATATCGGGTTTGTGGCTGTCGATCAGAGCCAACGCTTCATCGCCGTTCGTGGCGCTAGGCTCCAGGACACTGTATCCCTCGAGTTCGCCAACCATTCGGCTCAGGCGCTCGCGGGCAAGGGGTTCGTCATCAACGATCAGGACATTCATATTGCGCTGGATTCCTGCGTGAGTCTCGCACAAGGATAGCGTAGACAGGTGAAGTGACGTCCGTCACCGCGATCCACGCTAAGACTAGCGCGAGGGCCAAAAAGTGCCGCCCGACCGACGGCTAAATTTTCATCTGTCGTGCGTTTGGCGGCCCAGGCCCGCGTTGGCGAGGCATCGCCGTAGGGTTTGTTGATACACAATATGAACACCCCCTCTTCTTATAGTCTGCTGCAGCGTCTGGAAGTGCGCTGATCCTACTGTCCAACTGTAGACGGTTGCCGGCACGATATTGCTCAATTGAAAAATATCGTTGCGCAAATCCCCTCGGCGTTGATTCGAGTATGGACCGCCACCTGAGAAAAAAACGTATCGGCCAGTGTCAGCGACAGGATTGGCAACCCTGTTATTATCCGCGACAGCTTTCTACGCCATCTTTCTTCAGCCGACACGAGCGAATTCATGAGCACTGACAAGACCAATCAGTCCTGGGGCGGCCGCTTCAGTGAACCCGTCGACGCCTTCGTCGCCCGCTTCACCGCCTCCGTCACTTTCGACCAGCGCCTGTATCGCCACGACATCATGGGCTCGATCGCTCACGCCACGATGCTGGCCAAGGTCGGCGTGCTGACTGATGCCGAGCGCGACAGCATCATTGATGGCCTGAAGACCATCCAGGTTGAAATCGAGGCCGGCCAGTTCGACTGGCGCATCGACCTCGAAGACGTGCACATGAACATCGAGGCGCGTCTGACCGACCGCATCGGCGTCACCGGTAAAAAGCTGCACACCGGTCGTAGCCGTAACGACCAGGTCGCCACCGACATCCGCCTGTGGCTACGTGACGAGATCGACCTGATCCTGAGCGAAATCACCCGCCTGCAAAAAGGCTTGCTGGAACAGGCCGAGCGCGAAGCCGGCAGCATCATGCCGGGCTTCACTCATCTGCAAACCGCGCAGCCGGTGACCTTCGGGCACCACATGCTGGCCTGGTTCGAAATGCTCAGCCGCGACTACGAGCGCCTGGTCGACTGCCGCAAGCGTACCAACCGCATGCCACTGGGCAGCGCCGCACTGGCGGGCACCACCTACCCGATCGACCGCGAATTCACCGCCCAACTGTTGGGCTTCGACGCTGTTGGCGGTAACTCACTGGACAACGTGTCCGATCGTGACTTCGCCATCGAATTCTGCTCGGCGGCGAGTATCGCGATGATGCACTTGTCGCGCTTCTCCGAAGAGCTGGTGCTGTGGACCAGCGCGCAATTCCAGTTCATCGATCTGCCGGACCGTTTCTGCACCGGCAGCTCGATCATGCCGCAAAAGAAAAACCCGGACGTTCCAGAGCTGGTGCGTGGCAAGACCGGTCGCGTATTCGGCGCGCTGATGGGCCTGCTGACCCTGATGAAAGGCCAGCCACTGGCCTACAACAAGGACAACCAGGAAGACAAAGAGCCACTGTTCGACGCCGCCGACACCTTGCGTGACTCGCTGCGGGCCTTTGCCGACATGATCCCGGCGATCAAGCCCAAACACGCGATGATGCGTGAAGCCGCCCTGCGCGGTTTCTCCACGGCCACCGACCTGGCCGACTACCTGGTTCGCCGCGGCCTGCCGTTCCGTGACTGCCACGAAATCGTTGGCCATGCCGTGAAGTACGGCGTGGAAAGCGGTAAAGACCTGGCGGAAATGAGCCTGGAAGAGCTGCGCAAGTTCAGCGACCAAATCGATCAGGACGTGTTTGCCGTGCTGACCCTGGAAGGCTCGGTGAATGCCCGTGACCATATCGGCGGGACTGCGCCGGCACAGGTCAAGAAAGCGGTGGCTCGCGGCCAGGCACTGCTCGCCAGCCGCTAAGCCGTCAAAAGCTTCGTCGGAACGCCGCCCGGAGCAGGCTCGCTCCCACCCTTGGAATACGTTCCCCTGTGTGAGCGAGCTTGCTCGAAAGCGCTCTTGAAGACGCTGTAAAACCTACTTCTTGGACGTGACCATCGCCAAAAACGCGGGCATTGCCGCGTCCTTGTCCTTTGCGATCCGCTGCACATTCGGATTTTGTCCCAGACGCTCCAGTAGCGCCTTGGCCGCCGGCATCTCCGCCAGCAAATCCAGGTCAAACAGCTTCTGCGCCACCGCACAGGCCAACGGCACGCTGTAGAGGAAATACACATCCGCAATGCTCAGGCTGTCGCCTGCCACATAAGGGGCGAACTTGCCGTGCCTGCCCAGCGAGGCAAACCCCAGCAGCAACTCGGCGCGGGTCTTGTCCTTGATCGCATCCGGCACAGTCATGCCGAAAAAGGCTTCGGCGTAGCAGGCACGCCCTGGCAATTCGATGTACAGCTCGATTTCCTTGGCCAGCGCCAGGACCCGCGACCGCTCGAAGGGATCACTTGGCAACAGCGGCGTGCCGTTCTGGCGGTGTTCGAGGTATTCGAGAATCACGCTGGTTTCGTTGACGAAACCCTGTTCGACGCCCAGCACCGGCACCTTCCCGCGCGGGCTGATGGCTAATGCCTCGGGGCTCGGCCCCGGGTAAAACAGTATCTCTTCAAACGGCAGTCCCTTCTCGAGCAGCGCCAGCTTGACCATGTTGTAGTAGTTGCTGACGCAAAACCCGTAAAGTTTGAGCATCACATAGCCTCCAGGCCGTGCGGGGTTGGCAGGTGCCTATTTATAGAACGCCGCGACGTTTCTTGCCAGCAGCATCACAGCGCTGAATGCAGGTAAACTGGCCGCCTTAACTTGAGGAGCCTGCCATGAGCGAGCCAACCCCCGGCACCAACAACGACGACATCGACGAAGAAGAGTTCGCCGAAAACACCCTGGTCGAAGCCATCGAAAACCAGATCGAAAGCGACAATCCGCCTGCCGCCAAGGCCACCTTCAACAAGCTGACATTGGTGGGTTACGAGCGTGAAGAAATTCTCAATCTGATGGCCCACGTTCTGGCGGTGGAAATCGACGCGATCCTTGAAGAAGACCGCGCGTTCAACACTCAATGGTATGAAGCCGCGTTGCGTGCATTGCCAGAGTTGCCGCCCGAAAAGAAATAACTCCGGCCTGTAGAGCGCAGGCTTCTGTGGCGAGGGGATTTAGCGGAACGCCGCACCACCCACCGGGGAATGCTTGCCAAAGCGAAAAAACCCTGTGGCGAGCACTGGACATGCCGCCCGAGTGGGATCACCTTAGGGGCGCTGTCGTCCAATTCCTAGAAAGTCTGGAGTCCTTATGTCGCTTACCCCTGAGTTGGTTGCCGAACTGGAAATCCTCGCGCTCTTCAACCTGGACAGTTCCCAGGAAGGTTTGAAAATTCATCAGACCGCTGCCCCAAAAGCCATCACCGCCGCCCAAAGACTGTTCGACAAAGAACTGATCACCCAGCCAGATGGTGGTTATCTGACCAGCCTGGGTCGTGACGCCGCGCAAAGTGTGCAAACCGTTCTGACCATTCTCAACGTCCGGGAAACTGCCTGAGCATTACCGTAGCGCCCACGGAAACTCCTGCTATGGGATTTCCGCGGGCACATTTCGTTACCAGTCCTGTTACCTGCCGTCGCCCCGCGATAAAACTCTGACGCCAGAAAAACAAAATCAGCTTAAAAGTCCTGGAGCCGAGGCGCTAAACTGCCCCTCATCCGCAGACACCCACGTCTGAGCCCCGCGAGCCGGTTTGAGCTGACATGACCCGCACCCATGAAATCCGCCCCGACCTGGACGAGGGAATCGACCGCAAGGTTCTCAGCCAACTGCGCGCACGGTTTCTGAAGCTCAACGAAGGCCGTATGGCCCGCGCCATGGAAGGGTTGTCGACCCGCCAGCAAGCGGTGCTGACCCTGTTGCCGCTGTTTTTCCACGTCAATCATCCGCTGTTGCCGGGGTACGTTTCGGGCAGCACGCCGGCCGGGCTGTCGAATTACGAACCCGACGCCAACACCCTCTCCGAAGCCCAACGCCTGACCCGCTCGTTTTCCTATAAGCCCCGCCATGGCAGCAACCCGCCGCGACCGATTCTCGGCCTGTTTCTGATGGGCAGCCTCGGCACCCTCGCCCAGGCAGACCAAAGCGACATGGACGTGTGGGTCTGTCACGGGTCGGACTTGAGCGAAAGCGAGCTCGCTGAACTGCGCAAAAAATGCCAACTCCTCGAAACCTGGGCCGCCAGCCAGGGCGCCGAAGCGCATTTCTTTCTGATCGACCCGACCCGTTTCGTGCGCGGAGAACGTGATACGCAATTGAGCTCGGAAGACTGCGGCACCACCCAACACTATCTGCTACTGGATGAGTTTTATCGCACCGCAATCTGGCTGGCCGGACGCACGCCCGTCTGGTGGCTGGTGCCGGTCTACGAAGAAGCGAGCTACGACCGTTACACCCACACCCTGATGTCCAAGCGCTTCATCCGTGCCGACGAAACGCTGGACCTGGGACATCTGGCCTATATCCCGCCTGGCGAATACATCGGCGCCGGGCTCTGGCAGCTGTTCAAGGGCATCGAGTCGCCGTACAAATCGGTCCTCAAACTGCTGCTGACCGAGGTCTACGCCAGCGAACACCCCAAGGTCCATTGCCTGAGCCTGCGCTTCAAGCAAGCGGTGTTTGCCAATCGGCTCGACCTTGACGAGTTGGACCCGTACGTCGTGGTTTACCGGCGCATCGAGGAATACCTGACTGCCCGCGGTGAGCCGCAACGACTGGAGTTGGTACGCCGGGCGTTGTACCTGAAGGTCAATCGCAAACTCACCGGCAGCAACAGTCGCACTCAGAGCTGGCAGCGGTCGTTGCTCAAACGCCTGACCCACGAATGGCAGTGGGACCATCGTCAACTGGCCCTGCTCGATAGCCGCAGCCAGTGGAAAGTCCGTCAGGTCAGCTCTGAACGCAGGGCCTTGGTCAACGAGCTCAATTACAGCTATCGTTTCCTGACCCAGTTCGCCCGCAACGAACAGACCGTCAGCCTGATCAACAAGCGCGACCTCAACGTGCTGGGTCGACGGTTGTATGCGGCCTTCGAGCGCAAGGCCGACAAGGTCGAGTTCATCAACCCTGGCATTGCCCCGGACTTGGCCGAAGACACCCTCACGCTGGTGCATGCGCCGAACAAAAAAGAGTCGGGTCAAACTCAGTGGGGTTTGTACAACGGCAGCCTGACGGCCCTCGAATGGGAGCATTTCGCACCGATCAAGCGCGGCCGCCAACTGCTGGAGCTGCTGACCTGGTGCCACCGCAATGGTGTGATCGACAGCAGCACTCGCCTGGCCTTGCATCCCGGCAGCAGCGACCTGAGCGAGTTCGAACTGTTCAACCTGCTCGCCAGCCTGCAACAGAGCATCGTCCTGCCGCTGACGACTGTCGCCGAAGAACCGTTACTGCGCGCCAGTGTGCCGAGTGAAGTACTGATTCTGGTGAACGTCGGCGTCGATCCACTCAAGCACCACCGCGACCTGAACATCCTGATGACCACCGAGCGCACCGATTCCCTCAGTTACGCCGGCGTCCGGGAAAACCTGGTGCTGACCCTGGATCAAGTCACGCTCAATAGTTGGAACGAAGTGCTGGTCAGCCGCTTCGACGGCCCTCACGCGCTGCTCGATTGCGTGCGCGATTACCTCAACAACCTGCCCGGCGGGCTACAACAACCCACGTTGCGGGTTCGTTGCTTTTGCCACAACCGCGCACAATTCATCGCCCGGCGAGTCGAGGAAATCCTCGACACCGCGCAGAATCTGCTGTTGAGCAAACTCAATCATCGCTACCTGATTCAGGTCCAGCAGCACTACCACGTGTTGGAATTGGTGCCCGGTCAAGTCAATCATGTCGCCCTCGCCACGCTGCCGGCACTGGTCGATTACCTGGGCGAAGAGCGGACACGCTACAGCCCGCTGCACCGGGACCCGATGGCATTGGAAGACCACGACCTGGCGCTGGTCCTGCCGATGGGCCAGCCCGACTGCATTCAGGTGTTCTACCGGATCAACGAATACCACGCCGACCTGTACGTACTGGATGAATTCAATGCCTTATGGCAGCAGCGTTTGCCCTACCACGACGAGCAAAGCCTGCTGGTGCCGCTGCAACGTTTCCTGCAATCGATTCAGTACCGGCGCGACGCCTTGCTGCCGATGGACGTCACCCAGCCGCTGAGCCTGGACACCTTGTATTACCAACTGCTGCCCTCCGGTCCCGTACGGGCGCGTCGGGTCGAAGCTCGGCCAGCGCCGCAAACCCCGGTTAACAAACCGTTCTACGACGTGCAGGCGATTGTCGGCAAAGCCGCACCGGGACAGGGGCAGGTCACGTTGTATTGCAATCAGCGGGAGTTTTCAGAACTGGAACATGGCGACCAACTGTTCAGCGTGGTCGCCCGGGAAATCGTCGAGCAGCGCCGTGAAACCGAACGCTATCGCTGTTACATCACCGACCTGGACCTGTCGGGCCTGCTCGGTGATGGTCAGAGTTCTAGCATTTTGTATTTGCGCTACAAGGCTGACCTGGAGCGCGCATTGAACGAGGCGCTCGAGCAGGCTTGAGGGGACGTCATTCCGGGAAGGCGCCACCATTGGCAGGCTGCGATTCGACTTCCAGCAGCGTCAGTTTGAGGGTCTTGCCGCCCGGAGCAGGCCAGTCGATGTGCTGACCCACCTTCATACCGAGCAAAGCACTGCCCACTGGCGCAAGAATGGAAATTTTACCTTCGTCGGCATTGGCTTCCTTCGGGTAAACCAGCGTCAGGTGATAGTCCTTGCCACTGATTTCTTCACGGCAGTGCACACGGGAATTCATGGTCACGACATCGGCGGGTACTTCATCGTGACCGACCAGGGTATCGGCGCGGTCCAGTTCGGTTTGCAGCGCGATAACGCCCGGCAGCGTGTCATCCAGGCTATCGATCAGGCGCTCCAGACGTTGCACGTCCAGACGGGTAAGGGTGATTGAAGGTGCGGTCATGATTTGGGCAGACTCCTTTCTTCTGCACAGAAAAAGCAAAACCCCGCCAGAAGAAGGCGGGGTTTTCACGAACCTCGATGAGTTGAGGCGTACCCGGACACTATCACAGCTCAATAAATATACAAGTCAGGCGCCACCGACCTGTTTGCGCTGTGCGGCCTGCGTGCAGATGACACGGCGACGATCGTCATCGGCCGAGCGCCATTCGCGGATGTCTTCGACATGGCGAAAACACCCAAGGCAGACCTTCTGCTCATCCAGCCGACACACCCCACTGCATGGCGAAGCCACCGCCGGGCTGACATTGCTGTAGAGCGGTTTGGGCGGACGAACGGGCGCAGGCTGGGTCACGATCTCACAGGCCTTCGAAATCGAGCTCGGCGTCAGCTTGCTGCGTGACGATGCGCTCAAGCATTTCGCCCAGCTGCTCTTCGCTCTTGTCGCACATCCAGCGCTCGCTCTCTTCGTCGTAATCGAAGTGGAACCCGCCGGACACAGCCGCCAACCACAGCTGCCGCAGCGGCTCCTGACGGCTGAAAATCAACTGGCTGCCGTTTTCGAACTTGACGGTGAGCACACCGGCCGAGCTCTCCAGATCGATATCCAGGTCACACTCGTCAAAAATATCCTCCAGCGTTTGCTGGGTGGCATCGACCAGATCGTGGAAACGGGCTTCAGTCAAACTCATTGCGGGAACCTCAAAAAGTGTCTACTCACGCTCAAGCGCCGCAAGATACGGGCGAGCCCCGGTGATTGCAAAGGATAACGACCAAGGGCCCGATAGCGTTATGAAATATCCGTGTACCGCGCAGGACAAGTTACCGCTCCAAGGTCCAAGCCCCGCCGGACGGGAGCCCCGTCGCATAGGCAAGCTGCCGGGTGGCCGGTATACTCCGGCGCAATTAATGCATTTTCAAGGATTTCGCCATGAAGCGCCTGATCTCTTCCCTTGCTGCGCTCGCTTCGCTCGTCGCTTTTGCCAGCTTATTATCGGCCTGCGGTCAAAAAGGCCCGCTGTACCTGCCCGACGATTCCCAGGACCCTGCCGAGCAGGCCCAGTCCTCGCAAAAGCAGCCGTCGAAAGCACACAAGCACGACGTCTACCAATAAGGGAACGCCATGGACGCTTTTAACTACCGTGACGGCGAGCTGTTCGCGGAAGGTGTTGCCCTGTCCGCCATCGCCGAACGCTTTGGCACACCGACCTACGTCTACTCCCGCGCGCACATCGAAGCCCAGTACCTGGCTTACGCCGATGCGCTGGTCGGCATGCCGCACCTGGTCTGCTTTGCGGTCAAGGCCAACTCCAACCTGGGTGTACTGAATGTCCTGGCGCGTTTGGGCGCCGGTTTCGACATCGTCTCCCGTGGCGAACTGGATCGCGTACTGGCCGCTGGCGGCAGCGCCGACAAGATCGTGTTCTCCGGTGTCGGCAAGACCCGTGAGGACATGCGTCGTGCCCTGGAAGTCGGCGTGCATTGCTTCAACGTCGAATCCACCGATGAGCTGGAACGTCTGCAAGTGGTCGCCGCCGAGCTGGGCGTTCGCGCGCCGATCTCGCTGCGCGTGAACCCGGATGTCGACGCCGGCACCCACCCGTACATTTCCACCGGTCTTAAAGAGAACAAGTTCGGCATCGCCATCGCCGACGCCGAAGACGTGTACATCCGTGCCGCCCAACTGCCCAACCTGGAAGTGGTCGGCGTCGATTGCCACATCGGCTCCCAACTGACCACCCTGGCGCCATTCATCGACGCCCTCGACCGCCTGCTGGACCTGGTCGACCGCCTCGGCGATTGCGGCATTTACCTGCGCCACATCGATCTCGGTGGTGGTTTGGGCGTACGTTACCGCGATGAAGAGCCGCCATTGGCTGCCGACTACATCAACGCTGTGCGCGAGCGTCTCGACGGTCGTGATCTGGCGCTGGTGTTCGAACCGGGCCGCTTTATCGTCGCCAACGCCGGCGTGCTGCTGACCCAGGTCGAGTACCTCAAGCACACCGAACACAAAGACTTCGCCATCGTCGACGCAGCCATGAACGACCTGATCCGCCCGGCGCTATACCAGGCCTGGATGGACGTCACCGCCGTGCGCCCGCGCAATTGCGCTGCCCGTGCCTACGACATCGTCGGGCCGATCTGCGAGACCGGCGACTTCCTGGCCAAGGATCGTGAACTGGCGCTGGAAGAAGGCGACCTGCTGGCCGTGCATTCGGCCGGTGCCTATGGGTTTGTCATGAGTTCCAACTACAACACCCGCGGCCGCGCCGTTGAAGTGTTGGTGGACGGTGATCAGGCATTTGAAGTGCGTCGCCGTGAGACGGTAGCCGAGTTGTTTGCTGGCGAAAGCCTGCTGCCGGAGTAAAACCATGCTGCTGCGTTTTACCAAGATGCACGGCCTGGGCAATGACTTCATGGTCCTTGACCTGGTCAGCCAGCATGCGCACATCCTGCCCAAACACGCCAAGCAATGGGGCGATCGGCATACGGGCATCGGTTTCGACCAGTTGCTGATCGTCGAAGCGCCAAGCAATCCGGACGTGGATTTCCGCTATCGGATTTTCAACGCCGACGGCTCCGAAGTGGAACAGTGCGGCAACGGTGCGCGCTGTTTCGCACGATTCGTGCTCGATAAACGCCTGACCGCCAAGCGGCAAATCCGCGTCGAAACCAAAAGCGGCATCATCGAACTGGATATCCGCAGCGACGGGCAGATCGGTGTCAACATGGGCGCACCGCGCCTGGTGCCAGCCGATATTCCCTTTGAAGCGCCGGAGCAAGCCACGAGCTATCAGGTCGACGTCAACGGCAATCTGGTCGACCTGGCCGCCGTGTCCATGGGCAACCCCCATGCAGTGCTGCGGGTCAGCGACATCAACAATGCACCGGTGCATGAACTGGGGCCGAAAATCGAAAACCATCCGCGCTTCCCGGCGCGGGTCAATGTCGGTTTTCTCCAGGTCATCGACCGAAGCCGCGCGCAGTTGCGCGTCTGGGAACGCGGGACCGGGGAAACCCAGGCTTGCGGAACCGGCGCTTGCGCTGCCGCAGTGGCTGCGATCAGCCAGGGGTGGATGGATTCGCCGCTATTGATCGACCTGCCCGGCGGGCGTCTGTCCATTGAATGGGCAGGCCCTGGCCAACCGGTCATGATGACCGGCCCGGCAGTGCGCGTATATGAAGGACAAGTGCGTCTTTGAGTGAGCCAAACCCATGACCGATAAGCCCCAGGTTCCCGCCCTACAGCCCGACGAATCGCTTTCCGAAAGCCTTGAGGCGGCGGCGGTTGCCGCCTACCTGGAGGCTCATCCGGATTTCTTTGTCGAGCATGAAGAATTGCTCGCCACCTTGCGCATTCCGCATCAGCGCGGCGACACCATTTCGCTGGTCGAACGCCAGATGACCATCCTGCGCGACCGCAATATCGAGTTGCGTCATCGCCTCTCGCACTTGATGGACGTAGCCCGTGACAACGATCGCCTTTTCGACAAGACCCGCCGCCTGATTCTCACGCTGATGGACGCCACCACCCTGGAAGACGTGGTGATCAGTGTCGAAGACAGTCTGCGCCAGGACTTCCAGGTGCCCTTCGTCAGCCTGATCCTACTGGGTGACAACCCGATGCCGGTGGGCCGCTGGGTCACGCATGCTGATGCGCAAACGGCCATCGGTGGCTTGCTCTCGGAAGACAAGAGCGTCAGTGGTAGCCTGCGTGAACACGAACTGGACTTCCTGTTTGGCGAAGAACAGCGCAAACAGATCGGTTCCACCGCCGTTGTCGCCATCAACTACCAAGGCATCCACGGCGTCCTGGCCATCGCCAGCCGCGACCCGCAGCACTACAAGAGCTCAGTGGGCACGCTGTTCCTCAGCTACATCGCCGAAGTCATGGGCCGCGTGCTGCCACGGGTCAACACCTCTCTGCGCTCGGTACGCTGATAATGGAGCGGCAACTGCACGCTTACTGCGAACACCTGCGCAGTGAGCGACAGGTGTCGCCTCACACGCTGTACGCTTACCGTCACGACCTCGACAAAGTGCTGGGCTGGTGCGTCAAACAGAACATCAGCAGTTGGGCGGGCCTGGACATTCAGCGCCTGCGCAGCCTGATCGCGCGCTTGCATGCTCAAGGCCAATCTTCGCGTAGCCTCGCGCGGCTGCTGTCGGCGGTGCGCGGGCTCTATCACTATCTGAACCGCGAAGGCCTCTGCGACCACGACCCGGCCAACGGCCTGGCGCCGCCGAAGGGCGAGCGTCGTCTGCCAAAAACCCTCGACACCGATCGTGCGCTGCAACTGCTTGAGGGCGCGGTGGAGGATGATTTTCTGGCGCGTCGGGATCAGGCGATTCTGGAGCTGTTCTATTCCTCAGGTTTGCGACTGTCGGAACTGACCGGGCTCAATCTGGGTCAGCTGGACCTGGCCGACGGCATGGTTCAAGTGCTCGGCAAGGGCAGCAAGACCCGACTGCTGCCGGTCGGCAAAAAAGCTCGCGAAGCACTGGAGCTGTGGCTGCCGCTAAGGGCCATGACCAATCCGGCGGACGACGCGGTGTTTGTCAGCCAGCAAGGCCGGCGCCTGGGCCCACGGGCAATTCAGGTGCGGGTTAAAGCCGCTGGCGCGCGTGAACTGGGGCAGAACCTGCATCCGCACATGCTGCGGCACTCCTTTGCCAGCCATTTACTGGAATCCTCCCAAGACTTGCGGGCGGTTCAAGAACTGCTCGGTCACTCGGACATCAAAACCACCCAGATCTACACCCACCTGGACTTCCAGCACCTGGCGACGGTTTACGACAGTGCCCATCCAAGGGCCAAACGCATCAAAGGCGATGAGTCATGAGAATTCAATTGATCACCTTCGACCTCGACGACACCCTGTGGGATACCGCCCCGGTGATCGTCAGCGCCGAAGCCATATTGCGCGAATGGCTGACCGAGCATGCACCGAATCTGGGCGCCGTGCCGGTGGAGCATTTGTGGGCGATTCGTGAGCAGATCCTGAGCCGTGAGCCGGGCTTCAAGCACCGCATCAGCGCCCTGCGCCGACGAGTCTTGTTCCACGCGCTGGAAGAGGTCGGTTACGACCATGGTCAAGCTTCGGATCTGGCCGACAAGGGTTTTGAAGTGTTTCTGCATGCGCGACATCAGCTGGAAATCTTCCCGGAGGTGCAACCGACCCTGGAGAAACTGGCCAATCACTACGCCCTCGGCGTGGTCACCAATGGCAACGCCGATGTGCGTCGGTTAGGGCTGGCGGATTACTTCAAGTTTGCCTTGTGCGCCGAAGACATCGGCATCGGCAAACCGGATGCGCGACTGTTTCATGAGGCGTTGCAACGGGGCGGCGCGATGGCCGAGACGGCCGTGCATATCGGCGATCATCCGGGTGACGACATTGCAGGCGCCCAGCAGGCGGGATTGCGGGCGATCTGGTTTAACCCGGCGGGCAAAGTCTGGGAAGCCGAGAAGGCACCGGATGCCGAGATTCGCAGCTTGAGCGAGTTGCCGGCGTTGTTGGCCCTCTGGAACGCCCAACACTGATCCTGAGATCACACACATACCTTGTGGGCGCGAGTTCGCTCCCACAAGGTATCGCGCCAAGCCCAAGACCTGTTCTTCGCCCATGAAAAAGCCCGCAGCGACGGCAGGCTTTTTCAGCAAGCAAGTAGCAGGCTCAGATAGGCCGGCTGCCGTACTTGTTATCAGGTTTCTTGGGCGGATCGGCGACCACATTGGCCTCCACTTCCTGGACCTTGCCACCCTTGGCCAGGAACTCTTCCATAGCCCGCGCCAGCGCATCACGCTCCTTGTTTTTCGCTTC
The DNA here is from genome assembly GCF_054330215.1 of Pseudomonas sp. Ma2-10. Taxonomy (NCBI): domain Bacteria; kingdom Pseudomonadati; phylum Pseudomonadota; class Gammaproteobacteria; order Pseudomonadales; family Pseudomonadaceae; genus Pseudomonas; species Pseudomonas sp. Ma2-10. Next base: position 393,053 of record NZ_JBTEYL010000002.1, read on the forward strand.
GACGCTCGGCAGTTCATCAGCCGATACCGCGGCCTTTGCCTTGCCTTTGGCGGTCGGAACGGGCGTTTCACCGCCATCGTCTTCAGCAACGTCGTCCGTCGCTGCTTCCAGACCTTCTTCGGTTTCGTCGTCGCCTACTTCGAGGTCGTCGTTTTCCAGATCATCGTCGCTCATGTTCTACCTCATGACTTGCGAAAAGCAGATTAGTTATAGCCCAGCTTCGCCATCTGTCGAAGGCCGCCGGAAAAATTCTACAACCGCTGGTAACCAGCGGTTTATGCCCCTTCACCGTATACGGTAGCGAGGACTTTACGGGCACCGCCATTATCACGGTGCTCGCCCAGATAAACGCCTTGCCAGGTTCCCAGCGCCAGTCGGCCTGCCGAGATTGGCAAACTGAGCTGGCAGCCAAGTACGCTGGCCTTGAAGTGCGCCGGGAGGTCGTCCAGGCCTTCGTCGTTATGCTCATAGCCGTCTGTTCCTTGTGGGATCAGACGATTGAAAAATCGTTCGAAGTCGCGACGTACCGCCGGATCGGCGTTCTCGTTGATGGTCAACGACGCCGAGGTATGCTGCAGCCACAAATGCACCAGACCGACCCGACATGCCTTGAGTTCAGGCAGGCCGGCGAGTAACTCGTCCGTTACCAGATGAAAGCCCCGAGGCCTCGCCCGCAGGGTAATCAGAGTCTGTTGCCACATACAGTTCTCCGCACGTTCGGGGCGCATTCTAGCGCGCTCTGGGAAAAAGCAAAGGCCCTAATATTCCTTCAATCATGTAAGCCATTAGCCGCAGAAAAACGCTCGTCGTAAACGCCACTAAACGTGTACGAAAAAACCTTTCAGCAGTTCCTTCACTGACAAACTCCAGACAATAAAATGCCCGGCAAGCCGGGCAAGTTTTTGTGCGCGTACTTACAAGTTATAGCCGCGTTCGTTGTGAAGTGCCAGATCGATGCCGACGGCTTCTTCTTCCTCAGTGATACGCAGACCCATGACGGCGTCCAGGACCTTGAGGATGATGAAGGTGACGATCGCGGTGTAGATCACCGTGAAGCCCACGCCTTTGCACTGAATCCAGACTTGTGCGGCGATGTCCGTGACGGTGCCGAAACCACCCAGGGACGGTGCAGCAAATACACCGGTCAGGATCGCGCCGAGGATACCGCCGATACCGTGTACACCGAAGGCATCGAGGGAGTCGTCATAACCGAGCTTGCGTTTCAGCGTGGTAGCGCAGAAGAAGCACACCACACCCGCTGCCAGACCGATTACCAGCGCACCCATCGGGCCCACGGTGCCAGCGGCAGGCGTGATCGCAACCAGACCGGCCACAACACCCGAAGCAATACCCAATGCACTTGGTTTGCCGTGAGTGACCCACTCGGCAAACATCCAGCCCAATGCCGCGGCGGCGGTTGCGATCTGGGTCACCAGCATCGCCATACCTGCGGTGCCGTTTGCTGCAGCAGCCGAGCCGGCGTTGAAACCAAACCAGCCTACCCACAGCATCGCCGCGCCCATCAGCGTATAGCCGAGGTTGTGCGGCGCCATCGGCGTGGTCGGGAAACCTTTGCGTTTGCCCAGTACCAGGCAGGCAATCAGACCGGCCACGCCGGCGTTGATGTGCACCACGGTGCCGCCGGCGAAGTCCAGCACGCCCCAGTCCCACATCAGGCCGCCGTCACCGGACCAGACCATGTGCGCGATCGGTGCATAAACCAGGGTGAACCAGACGCCCATAAAGATCAGCATCGCAGAGAACTTCATCCGCTCGGCGAAGGCACCGACGATCAGCGCAGGGGTGATGATGGCGAAGGTCATCTGGAAGGTGATGAACACCGCCTCAGGGAACAGCGCCGCGGGACCGGTCAGACTCGATGGAGTGACACCGGCGAGGAAAGCCTTGCCCATGCCGCCGAAGAATGAATTGAAGTTGACGACGCCCTGTTCCATGCCGGTGGTGTCGAACGCGATGCTGTAGCCATAAATGACCCACAGGATGCTGATCAGGCCGGTAATGGCAAAGCACTGCATCATCACGGAAAGAATGTTTTTGGAGCGAACCATGCCGCCGTAAAACAGCGCGAGGCCGGGAATGGTCATGAACAGTACAAGGGCTGTCGAGGTCAACATCCAGGCGGTGTCGCCTGAGTTGAGGACTGGGGCCGCCACTTCGTCTGCCGCCATAGCCAGGCTGGGCATTACGAGGGACAACAGGGCTCCTAGCCCTGCGAATTTACGCAGAGTCATATTGTTTTCTCCTGGGGCGTTGGGTTTGTGGCGGCTTAGATTGCGTCGGTATCGGTTTCGCCGGTACGGATGCGAATCGCCTGTTCCAGATTGACCACGAAGATCTTGCCGTCACCGATCTTGCCGGTGTTGGCCGCCTTGGTTATCGCCTCGATAACCCGGTCAAGATCCTTGTCGTCAATGGCGACATCGATCTTCACCTTTGGCAGGAAATCGACCACGTATTCCGCGCCGCGATACAGCTCGGTGTGACCCTTCTGCCGACCGAAGCCTTTGACTTCAGTAACGGTAATGCCCTGCACGCCGATCTCGGACAGCGACTCGCGTACGTCGTCCAGTTTGAACGGCTTGATGATGGCAGTGACTAGCTTCATGAAAACTCTCTCCCGAATTGGTGGACTTGCCCCAGGAAAACAAACCCGACTCAAGTCTAAGCGCAGTGCCTGGCTTTGTAACGCATCGTCGGCCTTACCTGCCCGTCCGACGCCTGCTAACCACTCCGCACGAAACACTTCCCCCGTTCCGCTTGGCGCACTGCATTCGTCACAGCGACTGCATCAGTGCATGGGGCACTACCGACTAAGCAGAAAGCTTGCCATCTCGCCAAAACCCATTGATTTCAAGCCTTTGCCCGCTGCCGCATGCTGCTTCGCGCAAAGGGCCCCCACGGATACGCACAACAACAGTGCGCAACCGTCCGCCCCCATGCTCGAAAAGCGTGCACCCCTGAGCGCGAAATTGACTATAGACACTGCGTGATACACTGTCCGCCATTGTTGACAGGACATTCCCTATGCTCGCGCCCAAAGACTTCCTCGATGCCCTGAGCGGCACCGCCTCCCGCCTCTTCAGCGGCGACACCCCTCTGCCGAAAAGCGAAATCGAAAGCCAGTTCAAGGCGCTGCTGCAGAGCGGCTTCAGCAAGCTGGATCTGGTGAGCCGGGAAGAGTTTGATAGCCAGATGGTTGTGCTGGCACGCACTCGGGCACGGCTGGAGAGTCTTGAGGCGAAAGTGGCGGAGCTTGAGGCGAAGCTGAATCCGCCTGCCGAGTAACACCACCGCTCAACGGTCAGCGAGCTTGCTCGCCGGTGGAAGAGCGTGAGGATTGTTTTGAAGAAACCGCCTGAATGGCGGTTTTTTTCGCCCGCGCAATGACCTCGCAACATCCTGCGAACGTTTTGCGCCTCAGCCCCAAGGCTGGAAACCCACCATCCGGCTACCCTTTAAAAAACCGCAGGAAGCGGTGCTCTTCAGCTCAAGGAACGACCATGTCCCTCTCTATCGTCCACAGCCGCGCCCAGATTGGCGTGGATGCGCCCGCCGTCACCGTCGAAGTCCATCTGGCCAACGGCTTGCCGTCGCTGACGATGGTCGGTTTGCCCGAAGCGGCAGTGAAGGAAAGCAAAGATCGAGTACGCAGTGCGATCATCAATTCGGGACTGCAATTCCCGGCACGCCGCATCACCTTGAATCTCGCACCTGCCGACTTGCCAAAGGACGGTGGGCGGTTCGACCTGGCGATTGCCTTGGGTATTCTGGCAGCCAGTGTGCAGGTGCCGACTCTGACGCTGGATGATGTGGAGTGCCTGGGGGAGTTGGCGCTCTCAGGCGCCGTGCGGGCAGTTCGGGGGGTACTGCCAGCAGCACTGGCCGCACGCAAGGCCGGACGCTCGCTGATGGTGCCACGGGCGAATGCCGAAGAAGCGTGCCTGGCATCGGGGTTGAAGGTGATCGCGGTGGATCATTTGCTCGAAGCGGTCGCGCACTTCAATGGCCACACGCCGGTTGAACCTTATGTTTCCAATGGATTGCTCTATGCCAGCAAACCCTACCCCGATTTGAATGAAGTGCAGGGCCAACTCTCGGCCAAGCGTGCGTTGCTGATTGCCGCTGCGGGCGCTCACAACCTGTTATTCAGCGGACCTCCAGGCACCGGAAAAACCCTGCTGGCGAGCCGTCTGCCGGGGCTCTTGCCACCCCTGGCGGAGAGCGAAGCGCTGGAAGTCGCGGCCATTCAATCGGTCGCTAGCTGCGTGCCGCTGAGTCATTGGCCGCAACGACCCTTCAGACAGCCCCATCACTCTGCCTCAGGCGCGGCGCTGGTTGGCGGCGGATCGAAACCGCAACCCGGCGAAATCACCCTCGCCCACCACGGCGTACTGTTCCTCGATGAACTCCCGGAATTTGATCGCAAGGTATTGGAGGTTCTGAGAGAGCCATTGGAGTCGGGCTGCATCGTGATTTCCCGCGCCAAGGACCGCGTACGATTCCCGGCGCGATTCCAGTTGGTGGCGGCCATGAACCCGTGCCCCTGTGGATATCTTGGCGAGCCAAGCGGTCGCTGCTCTTGTACACCCGACATGGTCCAGCGCTACCGCAACAAGTTGTCGGGGCCACTGCTGGATCGCATCGACCTGCACCTGACCGTAGCGCGGGAAGCTACGGCGTTGAATCCTGCGTTGAAGGCCGGCGACGACACGGCCACTGCAGCTGTTCGGGTCGCCGACGCGCGCGAACGGCAACACAAACGCCAGGGCTGCGCCAACGCCTTTCTCGATCTGCCAGGCCTGCGCCGCCACTGCAACTTATCCACAGCCGACGAAACCTGGCTGGAAACTGCGTGTGAACGACTGACCTTGTCGCTAAGGTCAGCCCATCGACTGCTCAAAGTGGCGCGCACCCTGGCGGACCTTGAGCAAGTCGATGGCATCACCCGCGAGCACTTGGCCGAAGCACTGCAATACCGGCCGAGCACAAATTAGCAGGGATTACTCCTTGGTAAGATCCACCCTCGGCGTTATCCACAGCCCCCTTGTCCGCCAGCAAGCTGTCGCTGATTTGGAACTGCTTCTGCTCTTTCACCCCAATCGTCGGCACCAAACCAAGCGGCCGTTGATACCGGCGGTTCCTGTTTTTCCACAACGAGAACACCAGCAACTGCTGGGTATTGAACCCCACCGACAGATGCATCTTGCCGTTATCGACATCGACGATGCTGACTGGTGATCTGCCGGTTCTGAGCCGCTTTGTCGGTGTCGAGCAGGACGTAATCCCAAGCCATGGCGTGGGAGGTAGCCGACAGCGATGATGAGTTTGAGCGCGGTCATGACAGGAGCCTTTCTTGGAGTTGTGCCATTTTTATAGACTTGCCGAAACGGTTCATTCAGCTTAAAAACAACACAACTCAGCTCACGGCAGAGAAAGAATGCGGCAGTGCCTCAACGGAACCGGTCAACCTCATGCCGCAAATCCGCCGCCAGCTTCTCCAGCTCTTTGGCGGTGATCGCCAGATTGGACACCACTTCACGCTGCTCACTGTTCGCCAGAGCAATGCTTTGCAGGTTGCTGCTGAGCAAGGTGGCGGTACTGCTCTGTTCTTGAGTGGCGGTGGTGATCGCCGCAAACTGCTGACCCGCCGAGCGGCTCTGCTCATCAATACTCGCCAGGGCCGACGCAACATTGGCGTTACGTGACAGGCCTTCCTGCATCAACACCTTGCCCTGCTCCATGGTGCTGATGGCGTTGCCGGTTTCCTGCTGGATGCTTTGAATCATTCCGGAAATTTCATCTGTCGCCTGGCGGGTACGCGAAGCCAGGTTGCGAACCTCATCGGCAACCACGGCAAAACCACGCCCCTGCTCACCGGCACGAGCGGCTTCGATGGCGGCGTTGAGCGCCAGCAGGTTGGTTTGATCGGCAATAGAGGTAATCACACCGACGATGCCACCGATTTCCTGGGAGCGCTGACCCAAGGTATTGATCACTGTCGCCGTGCTGTTCAGCGCACCCGCGATTTGCTCCAGAGACGAGGACGCTTCGTCCATCGACGTACGACCGATCTGGGTTTGCTGCGCGTTTTCCTGGGCCAGCCGCTGGGTGTTGCCCATGTTGTCGGCGATGTTCAGGGACGTTGCGCTGAACTCTTCCACGGCGCCGGCCATGCTGGTGATTTCGCCCGACTGCTGCTCCATCCCTTCATAGGCGCCACCGGAAAGACCGGACAAGGCCTGGGCGCGGCTGTTGACCTCTTGCGAGGCCTTGCGGATGTGCTCGACCATGGTCGACAGCGCCTGGCTCATCTGGTTGAACGCGCGGGCCAGTTGACCGATTTCGTCATTGCTCGATACGTTCAGACGCACGCTCAAATCACCGGCGCCCAAGGCTTCCGCCTGACGCACCAAATCGCCCAGCGGCGCGAGTTTGCTGCGCAGCAGCCAGACCGCCGAACCCACAGCGATCAACATCGCCAGCAAACTGCCAATGGCCAATTGAATGCCGACACTCCAGGTCACCGCACGGATCTCGGTTTTCGGCATGCTCGCCACGACCGACCATGGGCCGCCTTCAAACGGTACGGCAATGCTGTAGAAATCTTCGGACTTGTCACTCCAGAACTCGCCCTTGCCCGGCGTTTTCGCCAAACCAACGATGGTCGGAGTCGCCTGATCCAGCGCTTGTACACCCGCGATCGGCACCAGCCATTTGCTCTGCTCATCCAGCAACGCCAGAGAACCGGTCTGGCCGATACGGAAGCGCTTGAGGTTGGCGAACTGCGCGTTCTGCGCGTCGGTGTAGTCGAATCCTACGAACAGCACGGCAATCACCTTACCGCCGCTGTCACGTACGGGGGTGTACTGAGTCATGTAGGAGCGGTCGAACAACAAGGCGCGACCGACGTAGGCCTGCCCCGCCATCAAGCGGGCATAGGCCGGGTGCGTGTGATCGAGCAACGTGCCGATGGCTCGGGTGCCGTCCTGTTTGCTCAGGGACGTACTGACCCGAATGAAGTCTTCGCCGCTGCGCACAAACACCGTCGCAACGCCGGCGGTCATTTGCTTGAACTCGTCCACTTCCTTGAAATTGTTGTTCAGCACTTCGCGGCCCAAGTGCAGGCCCGGCGTCTGCGTGCCCGCTACCGCCACCGGCTCATCCGGAAGCACGCTCAAACCGGCGCTGAAACGCTTCTCGAACAGACCGCTCAGGCGCTGGGTACTTTCACGCAACGTGCCATGAAAAGTACTCAACTGATCAGCCAGCAACCGGGCTTCACTGGCCAGGTGTTCTTCGCGGGTGGCGAGGTTGGCGGTATCCAGCGAGCGCAGTGCGAACACAGTGCTGCCGCTGATGACGATCGCCAGTATCACGGCAAGCGCAAGACCAAGCTGTGAGGCGATCCGGGCACGAGGTTGAGGCATGACAGCTCCTGGCCGAGCGACCGGATCCTCCTTGATCTGGCTGCACACTCAGCAAAATTCTAATAATGGGAATGGCGTCGAACCTGCACGAAGGTTCCACCTGCATTTTCGGCGGAAGAACTGAATACTTGAGTAATTAACCAGGATATGGCTCAAAGCCGCTATTTCGGCGGCTCTATCGATTCAGCTCAAATGCTGAACGTCGGGCAATTCCATTGCTTGGGCTTCACCTTGCAGGAAGTCGCTGAGCCTGCGCAAACGTTCACCTCCGGGCCGGGTTTTTGGCCAGACCAGGTAATATTTCTCACCGCTGGCAACGGCCGTCGGCCACGGCAGACTCAGACGTCCCTGAGCCACATCTTCCGCCACCATCAGCAGATCACCCATGGACACGCCATAACCTCGGGCGGCGGCGATCATGCCCAGTTCCAGGGTATCGAACACCTGCCCACCCTTGAGCGACACCTGATCCGTCAGCCCCATGCGTTCCAGCCAACTGCGCCAGTCGCGACGATCCGGCGTCGGGTGCAGCAGTTCGGCATTGGCCAGCCGTGCGACATCCCACGGTTGATCCTGCAGAAGATTCGGCGCGCCGACTGGAATCAGCTCTTCCGGGAACAGGAAACTCGCCTCCCAGTCCGGCGGAAAATGCCCGTTGCTGAGGATGATGGCGCAGTCGAACGGTTCATGGTTGAAGTCCACCGAGTCGACGTCCATCCAGGCGCTGGTCAATTGCACCTCGTTGCCCGGTTGCAGGTGCCGAAATCGGCTGAGCCGCGCCAGCAGCCAGCGCATGGTCAGGGTCGACGGCGCTTTCATGCGCAGGATGTCATCTTCGGCGCGCAAGGTATTGCAGGCCCGCTCCAGGGCAGTGAAGCCTTCGCGAATGCCGGGCAGGATCAACCGCGCCGATTCGGTCAATTGCAGATTGCGTCCACTGCGATGAAACAGCCGACAGGCAAAATGCTCTTCGAGCGTACGAATGTGCCGGCTGACCGCGCTTTGAGTAATCGATAACTCTTCGCCCGCTCGGGTAAACGAGCTATGCCGCGCCGCCGCTTCGAATGCGCGCAGGGCATACAAGGGAGGAAGACGACGGGACATTCGGAAAGCTCCTATAGCGGGACTCGGTCACCCTAGCAGAAACTCTCCAGCATGAGTTTGAATCATGTAACCCATCCTTTTTATCCCTTTGTGCAAACCCCCTGGAGCGCCGAGAATCGACGCTTTCCTGTCCTCTCTGATACTCGAGCGTGATGACCATGCAGCATCCAGCACGTACCGAACTCTGGGCCATTCTGCGGTTGGCGGGGCCGTTGATTGCCTCGCAGTTGGCGCACATGTTGATGGTCCTCACCGACACCTTGATGATGGCGCGCCTGAGCCCAGAGGCGCTGGCTGGTGGCGGTCTGGGCGCAGCAACTTACTCGTTCGTATCGATTTTCTGCATTGGCGTGATCGCCGCGGTCGGCACCCTCGTGGCTATCCGCCAGGGTGCCGGCGACATCGTCGGCGCCGCCAGGCTGACCCAGGCCGGGTTATGGCTGGCGTGGCTGATGGCGTTGGTGGCCGGGCTGCTGCTGTGGAACCTCAAACCGGTGTTGCTGCTGTTCGGCCAGACCGAAACCAACGTCCAGGCGGCCGGGCAGTTCCTGCTGATTCTGCCGTTCGCCCTGCCCGGCTACCTGAGCTTCATGGCCCTGCGCGGTTTCACCAGCGCCATCGGACGGGCAACACCGGTGATGATCATCAGCCTCGGCGGCACCGTGGCTAACTTCCTGCTCAATTACGCATTGATTACCGGCATGTTCGGCCTGCCGAAACTGGGGTTGATGGGCATCGGGCTAGTTACCGCTGTTGTTGCCAACTGCATGGCGCTGGCGCTGGCCTGGCACATCCGTCGGCATCCGGCCTACGACGCTTATCCCTTGCGTCAGGGCCTGTCGCGACCTAACCGTCAATACCTCAAGGAACTGTGGCGCCTGGGCCTGCCGATTGGTGGCACCTACGCGGTGGAAGTCGGACTGTTTGCGTTCGCCGCGCTTTGCATGGGCACCATGGGCAGTACGCAAATGGGCGCGCACCAGATCGCCCTGCAAATCGTCTCGGTAGCGTTCATGGTTCCGGCGGGGATTTCCTATGCGATCACCATGCGCATCGGGCAGCACTACGGCGCTGGGCAGTTGCTGAAGGCGCGGCTGGCCGGACGGGTCGGCATCGCCTTTGGCGCGGCGGCGATGCTTGCCTTCGCCATGGTCTTCTGGTTGCTGCCGAATCAGTTGATCGGTTTGTTCCTGGACCACAACGACCCGGCGTTTCGCGACGTCATCAACCTGGCCGTGAGCCTGTTGGCAGTCGCCGCGTGGTTCGAGCTGTTCGACGGCACGCAAACCATCGCCATGGGCTGCATTCGCGGGCTCAAGGATGCCAAGACTACGTTCCTGGTAGGTTTGGGCTGCTATTGGCTGATTGGCGCGCCCGCCGCTTGGTGGATGGCCTTCCATTTGGATTGGGGGCCGACAGGCGTCTGGTGGGGGTTGGCGCTGGGGCTGGCGTGCGCGGCGGTAAGCCTGACGTGGGCATTTGAGTGGAAGATGAAGCGGATGATCAGGCAGGAGCCGTCGCCTCAGACTGGCTTCCAGATGGCTCAGCCTGACTGAAACCCCTGTGGGAGCGCGCGCTCCCACATCTTTGGTATGTGGTTAATTCACCCCTTCCATCATCGGCTGCTGCCTGCTGCCGAAGGTTAGGTATTGAACCAGCTCCGCCAACGGCAACGGCTTGCTGATCAAATATCCCTGCACCTGGTCGCAGCCAAACCCGCGCAACAGATCCAGTTGCTCCTGCGTTTCTACGCCTTCGGCGACCACTTCGAGATTGAGGTTGTGCGCCAGGTTGATCATTGCGTGGACCAGTTTGCGATTCTCTTCGCGCTGTTCCATGCCGCCGACAAAGCTCTTGTCGACCTTCAACAAGGCAATCGGCAGGCTGTTGAGGTGCACGAAGGACGAGAACCCGGTGCCGAAGTCATCCAGCGAGAAGCGCACGCCCAAGCGGCCAAGCGCGTCCATGGTCTGCTTCACCAGATCACTGCGGCGCATCACCGCGGTTTCAGTCAGTTCGAATTCCAGCCATTGCGCCTCGACGCCACGCTCGGCAATCAACCGGCTCAGCGTCGACAGTAACTGGCTGTCCTGAAACTGCCGGAACGACAGGTTGATCGCCATGTGCAACGCCGGCAAACCCCGTTCGCGCAACGCCTGCATATCGCGCAAGGCTCGGGAAATCACCCAGTAACCCAGCGGCACGATCAAACCGCTCTGCTCGGCCAGCGGCACGAACTCACTGGGTGGCAGCAAGCCGCGCTCGCCATGACGCCAGCGCACCAAGGCTTCGAGGCCGACGATCTGCCCGTCCTCAAGGTTCAGGCGTGGCTGGTAATGCAGTTCCAGTTCATCCCGGCGCAACGCCCGGCGCAGCTCGCTTTCGAGGTCGGCCATGCTGCGGGCATTGCGGTTGATGCGTTCGTTGAAGATGTGAAAAGTGCAGCCCTGAGTACTTTTGGCCTGTTGCATGGCGATGTGTGCGTGCCACATCAGCGGGTCGGCGCCGGCCTGGGCCCGGGCGTGAGCAATTCCGAGGCTGGAACCGATCAACAGGCTTTCGCCGTCGACCCAGTAAGGCTCGGCCAGCGCTTCGGTAATGCGCTCGGCCATCCATTCGGCGCGCTGAGGCGCGCGGCGGGTGTCGATCAGCAAGGCGAACTCATCACTGCCCAGTCGAGCCAGTTGATCGCCGGCCTCAAGCTGGCTTTTCAGCCGCGCGACCACTTGCAGGATCAACCGGTCGCCAGCCTGGTGGCCAAGGGCATCGTTGGCGTGACGGAAGTTGTCGAGGTCGAGGTGACCGAGGGCCAGACCGCGGCCGTCGTTTTCCGCCAGGCGTGCCGTCAGCAAGGTCTGGAAACCCTGGCGATTGGCGATGCCGGTCAGCGGGTCTTGCTCGGCCAGACGCTGCAGTGTGTTTTCCAGTACGCCACGCTCGCGCACATGCCGCAGGCACCGGCGCAACATCCCGGGATCGAGGTGATCGCGTACCAGCCAGTCGCTCACCCCATCGGGCGGCGCCAGGGGTTCGTGCTCGAGCAGCAATACCGTCGGCAGGCTGCAGCGGCCAGGTGGAGGTTGAAGCGCTGGAATCGTCAACAACACCGCGTTGCGGTTGTCATCGAACAAACTGCTGACCGACTCCCAGCTCGGTGCGCTGATCAGCACGGTCGAGCTCCCCATCGGAGCCAGACACTCGCGCAACAACGCTGCCCATGCTGGCTCTTCGGCCAGTAGCAGCAAACGCAAGGGTTCGACAGGCGTAGACAAGCTAGCTCCCTAGACTCTGCAAAGATGTAGGCGGCGGGCATTATGCAGCGCCGGTAACCAATGACCAAATGACCTCGGTTATCAAACGCGGCGTTGTATCTTGAATAACGAACAATAGACGCACATTCACCACGCATCCTGCGTGAAAGTATCAAAACCGGCAAATATAGATAGCGTGCTGCGTCACAAGTCGGAGAGAGCAGCACAATTCGCTGAGCCTGTTAAAATGCCGGCCCATTTCGCAAACGACTCCCTGATTTCGTATGTCCCGACTCAATCCCCGGCAGCAAGAAGCCGTGAGCTACGTCGGCGGCCCTCTTTTGGTGCTCGCCGGCGCAGGCTCCGGCAAGACCAGTGTGATCACGCGCAAAATTGCGCATCTGATCCAGAACTGCGGCGTCCGCGCCCAGTACATCGTCGCCATGACCTTTACCAACAAGGCCGCGCGCGAGATGAAGGAACGGGTCGGCACCTTGCTCAAGGGCGGCGAAGGGCGCGGCCTAACGGTCTGCACCTTCCACAATCTGGGCTTGAACATCATCCGCAAGGAACACGTGCGGCTGGGCTACAAGCCAGGTTTCTCGATCTTCGACGAGACCGATGTCAAAGCCTTGATGACGGACATCATGCAGAAGGAATACTCGGGCGACGACGGCGTCGACGAGATCAAGAACATGATCGGCTCGTGGAAAAACGACCTGATCCTGCCGCCCGAAGCCCTGGAAAACGCGCGAAACCCCAAGGAACAGACCGCCGCCATCGTCTACACCCACTATCAACGCACGCTCAAGGCGTTCAATGCCGTGGACTTCGACGACCTGATCCTGCTGCCGGTGAAGCTGTTCCAGGAACACGCCGACATCCTCGAAAAATGGCAGAACAAAGTCCGCTACCTGCTGGTGGATGAATATCAGGACACCAACGCCAGCCAGTATTTGCTGGTGAAGCTGCTCATCGGCATACGCAACCAGTTCACCGTGGTGGGCGACGACGACCAGTCGATCTACGCCTGGCGCGGTGCCCGTCCAGAAAACCTGATGCTGCTCAAGGATGATTATCCGTCCCTGAAAGTGGTGATGCTGGAGCAAAACTATCGCTCCACCAGCCGCATCCTGCGTTGCGCCAACGTGCTGATCTCGAACAACCCGCACGAATTCGAAAAGCAGCTGTGGAGCGAGATGGGCCACGGCGACGAGATTCGCGTGATCCGTTGCCGCAACGAAGACGCCGAAGCCGAACGCGTGGCCGTGGAACTGCTGACCCTGCACTTGCGCACGGATCGGCCATACAGCGATTTTGCGATCCTGTACCGCGGTAACTACCAGGCCAAGCTGATCGAGCTGAAGCTGCAACACCACCAGATCCCGTATCGCCTGTCCGGCGGTAACAGCTTTTTCGGACGTCAGGAAGTCAAAGACCTGATGGCCTACTTCCGCCTGATCGTGAACCCCGACGACGACAACGCCTTCTTGCGAGTGATCAACGTCCCACGCCGGGAGATCGGTTCGACCACGCTGGAAAAGCTTGGCAACTACGCCACCGAACGCAAAATCTCGATGTACGCCGCCACCGACGAAATCGGCCTGGGCGAGCATCTGGATACGCGCTTCACCGATCGACTGTCGCGCTTCAAGCGCTTCATGGACAAGGTCCGCGAGCAGTGCGCCGGCGAAGACCCGATCTCGGCGCTGCGCAGCATGGTCATGGACATCGATTACGAGAACTGGCTGCGCACCAACAGCTCCAGCGACAAAGCCGCCGACTACCGCATGGGTAACGTCTGGTTCTTGATCGAGGCGTTGAAAAACACCCTCGAAAAAGACGAAGAAGGCGAGATGACCGTCGAAGACGCCATCGGCAAACTCGTCCTGCGCGACATGCTGGAGCGTCAGCAGGAAGAGGAAGACGGAGCCGAAGGTGTGCAGATGATGACCCTGCACGCCTCCAAAGGCCTGGAATTCCCTTACGTGTTCATCATGGGCATGGAAGAAGAAATCCTCCCGCACCGCTCCAGTATCGAAGCCGACACCATCGAAGAAGAACGCCGGCTGGCCTACGTCGGCATTACCCGAGCGCGGCAGACGCTGGCCTTCACCTTCGCCGCCAAGCGTAAGCAATACGGCGAGATCATCGACTGCGCGCCGAGCCGTTTTCTTGATGAGCTACCGCCAGACGACCTCGCTTGGGAAGGCACCGACGACACGCCCGTTGAAGTCAAAGCCGTTCGCGGCAATACCGCATTGGCGGATATACGCGCGATGTTAAAGCGCTAGAATCGACTACTTTTTAACCAGCCTTAGGCGCATAAGCCGCCCGTAGAGGAAAGCTTCATGGAAGCACTGCACAAGAAAATTCGCGAAGAAGGCATCGTGCTTTCCGACCAGGTCCTGAAAGTCGATGCCTTTCTGAACCACCAGATCGACCCGGCCCTGATGAAGCTGATCGGCGACGAATTCGCCACGCTGTTCAAAGATTCTGGCATCACCAAGATCGTCACCATCGAAGCCTCGGGCATCGCTCCGGCAATCATGACCGGTCTGAACCTCGGCGTGCCGGTGATTTTTGCGCGTAAGCATCAGTCCCTGACCCTGACCGAAAACCTGCTGTCGGCGACCGTTTACTCGTTCACCAAGCAGACCGAAAGCACCGTGGCGATCTCCCCGCGCCACCTGACCAGCAGCGACCGCGTGCTGATCATCGATGACTTTTTGGCCAACGGTAAAGCCTCGCAAGCACTGATCTCAATCATCAAACAGGCCGGCGCCACCGTCGCGGGTCTGGGTATCGTGATCGAGAAGTCATTCCAGGGCGGTCGTGCGGAACTGGATGCCCAGGGTTATCGCGTTGAGTCCTTGGCCCGCGTGCAGTCGCTGGCTGGTGGCGTCGTAACCTTCATCGAGTAACCCTGAGCAATGATCGTTCTCACTTCGCGTGGGAACGATCAGGTTTGCACAGTGGCTTTCAGGCCGGTGAGCAGTAATCGTTGAAACAAGTCCTCTTTCAAACCTTCCGGGTTGCTCAGTTGCATCCGCTCCAGATGCTCGGGAAACTCCGAAGCCTGCGGCGCGTCCAGCGCTGCCTTGCCCAGTCCCAGAATTTCGCTCAGCTTGAACTTGCTCTTCAGCCAATTCAGCGCCCGCAATAGATCTTTCTCCTCGGCGGTGAAATCACTGCCCAACGGATACTCCGCAAACAACTGCGGATGTTGCGCCTGGATGGCTTGCAAACGCTGCGCACTGTTGTCGGCGAACCGTGGATCAATACGGAAATTCTTCGGCAACTTATCGACTGCCTGAGCCTGTTCTATCAACCCCGGCTGGAAACGTGAGTCACTGATGTTCAGCAACGCCTCAATCACCGCCGCATCGGTCTTGCCCCGCAGATCGGCGATACCGTACTCGGTGACCACGATGTCTCGCAGGTGTCGCGGGATCGTGCAATGGCCGTACTCCCATACAATGTTCGAACTCACTTCACCGCCCGACTCGCGCCAGCTGCGCAGGAGCAGCACCGAACGCGCGCCTTCCAGCGCATGACCCTGGGCGACGAAGTTGTATTGCCCACCGACACCACTGAGTACTCGCCCGTCTTCGAGCTGATCGGCCACGCCTGCCCCCAGCAAGGTCATGGTGAACACCGTGTTGATGAAACGCGCATCGAGGCGCTGCAAGCGTTTGAGTTCTTCCTGTCCGTAGAGCTCATTGATGTAGCTGATGCGGGTCATGTTGAACTCGAGCCGCTTGCTGTGCGGCAGCTCGCGTAGGCGCTCATAGAAACTGCGCGGCCCAAGGAAGAAACCGCCATGCACCAAGATGCCGTCAGTCTGCGCAGCTTCGTCCAGCGTGCCGGCATTCGCCTGTTGCTGGGTCGGTACATCGGGGTAGACCTTACGCCGCACGATCCCGGCGTCGGCCAGCACCAGCAACCCGTTGACGAACATTTCGCTGCAACCGTAAAGGCCTTTGGCGAAAGGTTCGACCCCCCCTTCACGGTCGATGAGTTGCGCCCACTGGCTGAGATTTACGTCCGCCAGCAACGCCTTGTAACCGTCATTGTCAGCCTGCCGCGACAGCAACGCAGCGGTCAGGGCATCACCCATGGCACCGATGCCGATCTGCAGGGTGCCACCATCGCGCACCAGCGTGCTGGCGTGCAGCCCGATGAAGTGATCCTGGAAACCGACCGGCATGTTCGGCGTGGAGAACAGCGTGGTGCTGTCCTTCTCGTCGATCAGCAGGTCGAACGTGTCGATACCTGTTTCGGCATCGCCGGGCATGTACGGCAAGTCGTTGTGGACCTGGCCCACCAGCAGGATCGTCTCCCCCGCCGCCCGACGCTTGGCGATCATGGGGAACAGGTCGAGGGTGATGTCCGGGTTGCAGCTCAGGCTCAGGCGGTCGGGATGTTCGCTGTGGCTGGCCACCAATTGCGCCACCAGGTTCAATCCGGCGGCGTTGATGTCTCGAGCCGCGTGACTGTAATTGCTGCTGACGTAATCCTGCTGGGCCTGTGCGCTGTGGAGCAGGCTGCCGGGCTGCATGAAGAACTGCTGAACATGGATGTTGGGCGGCAGGCTGTCGCGATGCAGGTCGGCCAGGAAATCCAGTTCCGGATAATCGCCAAAAACCCGCTCGATGAAGGGCGCGAGGAAGCGCTTTTGCAAACCGTCGCCCAAGGGAGGTCGGCCCAGGCACAGCGCGGTGTAAATTGTCAGCTGCCGCTCAGGCAACTGCGCGACGCGTTGAAACAACGCGTTGACGAAGTGATTGGGTTTGCCCAGACCAAGGGGCACGCCCATGTGAATATGCGTCGGCAACCGTGCCAAGACATCATCGACCGCTTGCTCGATAGAACATAGCTGCACCATCTGATCCTCCCTTACATTCCGTGAACTGGGGTTGGACCGAGCTTGCCGGGTCTTTGCTGCAATGAACAGTCTCAGGCGTCAATCGCAGGCACAAAAAAACCGCCCGAAAGCGGCTTTCTGATGAAGATGAAGGCTTATTTCAGGCCGGACATCTTCTCGATGGCGCCTTTGAGCTCGGCGTCCGCACAATCGGCGCAGGTACCTTTTGGAGGCATTGCATTGATGCCGGAGATGGCTTTCGCCAACAAGCCGTCAAGGCCGCCTTCTTTCTTGGCGCGCTCGCCCCAAGCGGCGGCATCACCGATTTTCGGCGCGCCCAACAGGCCGGTACCGTGGCAAGCATTGCAGTGTTTGGCAATCACTTCGTCAGGGGTTTTGGCACCACCACCGCCACCCGCAGAAGCAGCGACTTCCATCCCCTTGCACTCTTTACCCTGAACGCAAACCTGGCCGACTGGCTCAAGGCGTTTAGCAATATCGTCGTTGGTCGCCGCTTGTGCGCTGACTGCCCAAAGGGCCAATACGGTTGCTGGTACGGCCAGCATTTTCATAATTAGATTCACGCGTTCACCCTCAATGGTGGCTAGTCACGCCCACGGCCACGGTTCGCAGGCGGGCGCAAGTATAACGGGAAGCCCGCCACACTGAAACAACCCTAAAATCGCAGGGGTCTTATGCGTGGCGGAAAAACAACTCGGCCCCCTCCGCAATGCTGGCGGGACGCCTCTTTTCTTAGAAATTCGCGGGAGTAGCTGCGCTGATTAGTCGCGCGGGCGCATCGAACGGATTACGGAAACGGTGCGGTTTAGTACTTTCAAAGTAGTAGCTGTCGCCGGCTTCGAGCACAAACGTTTCAAGCCCCACCACCAGTTCAAGTCGCCCTTCGAGCAAAATCCCGGTTTCCTCGCCCTCATGGGTAAGCATCTCGTCACCGGTGTCGGCGCCTGGCGGGTAAATTTCGTTAAGGAACGCGATGGCCCGGCTCGGATGAGCCCTGCCGACCAGTTTCATGGTCACTGCACCGTCGGAAATATCGATCAGTTCGTTGGCTTTGTAGACGATCTGAGTCGGTTTTTCCTGCAGGATCTCTTCGGAAAAAAACTCGACCATGGACATGGGAATCCCGCCCAGTACCTTCCTGAGCGAACTGATCGAGGGGCTGACACTGTTCTTCTCGATCATCGAAATGGTGCTGTTGGTGACGCCCGCGCGTTTGGCGAGTTCACGCTGGGAAAGTCCTTTGAGCTTACGGATGGATTGCAGTCGTTCACCGACGTCCAATGCTGGAGCCTCCAGGGATTCAGGTTGTTGGAATAATGAGCGATATCATGGCGACAGCGTTCAGTATTTACAACACTTGGACCTGAATCCTGTTAGGCGAAGCGACTTTCGGTCGGAGCGCGCTGACCTAAGCCCCGGAATAGAGCATTGGCACCCGGCGCAGGTTACAGAATATCTGGTAAGGAATGGTGTCCGCAGCCGCAGCCACATCGCTGGCGAGGATATTTTTGCCCCACAACTCGACGATCGAACCGAGGCCGGCTTGCGGCACATCGGTCAGGTCGATGCAGAGCATGTCCATCGACACCCGGCCAATCAACTGGCTGCGCTGCCCGGCGACCATCACGGGCGTGCCGGTCGGTGCCTGACGGGGGTAGCCGTCGGCGTACCCCATGGCCACCACGCCCACGCGCATCGGTTTCTGGGTGATGAATCTGGCGCCGTAACCGATCGGCTCGCCGGCCGGCAGTTCGCGCACGCAAATCACTTTCGATTCAAGGGTCATCACCGGTTGCAGGCGGGACGCTACGGCATTGGCTTCTTCAAACGGAGTCGCGCCGTAGAGCATGATGCCCGGGCGAACCCAATCACTTGGAATCTGCGGCCAACCGAGCACAGCCGGCGAGTTGCGCAGGCTGACCTCGGCCGACAAACCCTGGCGCGCCGCTTCGAACACCGCGACCTGCTCGGTACTGGCCTGGCTGTGCAGCTCATCGGCCCGGGCGAAGTGGCTCATCAGTACAATTTTCGCCACCTTGCCGCTGGCCAGCAGCCGTTGATAGCCCGCCCGATAATCCTTTGGATGCAAGCCCACCCGATGCATGCCCGAATCGAGCTTGAGCCAGACGGTGATCGGCTTGCTCAGTGCCGCGTTCTCGATGGCTTCGAGCTGCCACAGCGAATGCACCACACACCAGAAGTCATGCTCGACGATCAGCGACAACTCATCGGCTTCGAAAAAACCTTCGAGCAGCAACACCGGCGCACGAATGCCCGCGGCTCGCAGCTCCAGGGCCTCTTCAATACAGGCCACGGCAAAACCGTCTGCTTCGGCCTCCAGCGCCAGGGCACAACGCACAGCGCCATGACCGTAGGCATCGGCCTTGATCACCGCGAGGGCCTTGGCCCCTGTAACTTCACGGGCGATTTGATAGTTGTGACGCAGGGCTTGAAGGTCGATCAGGGCATGGGCAGGACGCATGGCGGCAGACTTCTGGTCGGGTCATTGGGGAAGAAAAACCGGGAGAGGGATCTTTTGGGCTGGCTTATGGCAGAGCAGCGACAACCGATAGCTCAACCAGGATTTGCGGCTCGCACAGCTTCGATTCAACGGTGGCACGGGCCGGTGTGAGGCCTTTTGGCAGCCACTGGTCCCAGACCGCGTTCATGCCTTCAAAGTGTGCATCAATGTCTTTCAAGTAAATCGTCACCGACAGCAAACGGCTCTTGTCGGTCCCGGCCAGATCCAGCAAACGCTCGATGTTGGCAAGCGTTTCACGGGTCTGCTGTTCAATCCCGGCGTTCATATCGTCGCCGACCTGCCCTGCCAGATACACGGTACCGCTGTGGACTACGATCTGGCTCATGCGCTCATTGGTGAGCTGGCGCTGGATTGACATGTTTTACAGACTCCTGATTTTTTTTGCCGTAACGGGAAATATCGAGGCCTTCGGCGCTGATTTGCGGCGTTTTCTTCGCCATCAGATCAGCCAGCAGGCGACCGGAACCGCACGCCATGGTCCAACCAAGCGTACCGTGACCCGTGTTCAAAAACAGATTGCTGAACGGCGTAGCCCCCACGATCGGCGTGCCGTCCGGGGTGGTCGGACGCAAACCGGTCCAGAAACTCGCCTGGGCCAGATCGCCGCCCTGAGGATAGAGGTCGTTGACGATCATCTCCAGGGTTTCACGCCGACGCGGGTTCAGCGACAGGTCAAAACCGGCTATTTCAGCCATGCCACCGACGCGGATGCGGTTGTCGAAACGGGTGATCGCGACCTTGTAAGTCTCGTCGAGAATAGTCGAAGTCGGGGCCATCGCCGGGTTCGTGATCGGCACAGTCAAGGAATACCCCTTGAGCGGATACACCGGCGCCTTGATGCCCAGTGGTTTGAGCAGTTGCGGCGAATAGCTGCCCAGGGCCAGCACGTAGCGGTCAGCGGTTTCCAGCTTGCCGTCGATCCATACGCCGTTGATGCGATCACCGGCATAGTCGAGGCGCTGAATGTCCTGGTCGAAGCGGAATTCAACACCTAGCTTGGTCGCCATTTCGACCAGGCGGGAGGTGAACATCTGGCAATCGCCAGTCTGGTCGTTCGGCAGGCGCAGGGCACCGGCGAGGATGTCGGTGACGCTGGCCAGCGCCGGCTCAACGCGGGCAATGCCGGCGCGGTCGAGCAGTTCGAACGGCACGCCGGACTCTTTCAGCACGGCGATGTCTTTCCAGGCCCCGTCAAGTTGAGCCTGGGTGCGGAACAGCTGCGTAGTACCGAGGCTACGGCCTTCGTAGGCAATGCCGGTTTCGGCGCGCAATTCGTCGAGGCAATCACGACTGTACTCGGACAGACGGACCATACGCTCTTTGTTCACCGCATAACGACTGGCGGTGCAGTTACGCAGCATCTGCGCCATCCACAGGTATTGGTCGATGTCGGCGGTGGCCTTGATCGCCAGCGGTGCATGCCGCTGCAACAACCACTTAATGGCTTTAAGCGGAACACCCGGCGCAGCCCACGGCGAGGCATAACCCGGCGAAACCTGCCCGGCGTTGGCGAAACTGGTCTCCATGGCAGCGGCCGGCTGACGGTCCACGACCACTACTTCAAACCCGGCACGTGCCAGATAATAGGCACTGGTGGTACCGATGACGCCGCTACCCAAAACCATAACGCGCATTTTCATATCCCTCATCGCGGCGTGCCGCTGACGTTCGCAGTTGTCGAGCATTGATGTTCGCAGTGTAAAAAAGATTAGGCAGTGCTTTTCACTATATAAGTGCCTATATTTGGCGAGTATTCTCGGCAAAAACGCTTTTCACGGAGGCGCATCCCCTATGCGTACCAACACTCAGACCAAACGTGAGCTGGACAAGATCGACCGCAACATCCTTCGGATCTTGCAAGCGGACGGACGCATCTCCTTCACTGAACTGGGGGAAAAGGTCGGGCTATCGACCACGCCGTGTACCGAGCGGGTCCGGCGGCTGGAGCGCGAAGGGATCATCATGGGCTACAACGCCCGGCTCAATCCGCAGCACCTCAAGGGTAGTCTTCTGGTATTCGTCGAGATCAGTCTCGACTACAAATCCGGCGATACTTTCGAAGAGTTCCGACGCGCGGTCCTGAAACTTCCCCACGTGCTGGAGTGCCATTTGGTGTCAGGGGATTTCGACTATCTGGTGAAGGCGCGGATTTCCGAGATGGCCTCGTACCGCAAACTGCTGGGCGACATTCTGCTCAAGCTGCCGCATGTGCGCGAATCCAAGAGCTACATCGTCATGGAAGAAGTGAAAGAGAGCTTGAATCTGCCGATTCCGGATTGAGCCTACACAGATCGTCCCACGCAGCGTGGGAACGATCAAACCAGCACCTGCCGGGTGCTGGCCATGTACTCATGAATCTGCTTTTCGACCCGCGGATGAATCAGCTCCACCGGCCCCCGCTCATTCGGGCATGGCAAGGTCTTGGTGGTGCCGAACAGTCGACAGATCAACGGCCGCTCGTCATACACGGTGCAGCCGCTGGGTCCGAGGTGCACGCAATTGAGTTCGTCCATTGCAGCGTCCTGCTCGGCCCGGGTCTTGCGCGGCAGGCGGGACATCTCTTCCGGTGAGGTGGTCACCGGCCCACAACAGTCATGGCAGCCGGGCACGCACTCGAACGAGGGAATTTGCTGCCGTAGCGTACGAACTTTCTGACTGTTGCAGCTCATCGAAGCGGTAACCAAAAGCGGAATAGAGTGGGATTCTGCCGCAAAAGCCACGATCCAGACAGCACCAACCGACCAGTGTTGCCCGTGTCCGAAGGTCCGGCTTATGCTCCGTCAAATTTTCTAAACACACGAATCAGGAACACGCACATGAATGCCCGTGCTCAGCAACCTGCCCCGAACCATCAGCACGCTGCTTCTTACTACGCCGCCAGCAGCCTGCCGCAGCCCGATCATCCGCTGCTCACAGGCGACCAGATGGCTGACGTTTGCGTGGTCGGTGGCGGGTTCTCCGGGTTGAACACGGCGCTCGAGCTGGCCGAACGCGGTTTCAGTGTGATCCTGCTCGAAGCCCACAAAATCGGTTGGGGTGCCAGCGGACGCAATGGCGGACAGTTGATTCGTGGCGTCGGCCATGGCCTCGATCAGTTCGCTAACGTGATCGGTACGGACGGCGTGCGTCAGATGAAACTCATGGGCCTGGAAGCGGTGGAAATCGTCCGACAGCGCGTCGAGCGTTTTCAGATCCCTTGCGACCTCACATGGGGCTACTGCGATCTGGCCAACAAACCTCGAGACCTCGAAGGTTTCGCTGAAGATGCCGAAGAGCTGCGCAGCCTCGGCTACCGTTACGAAACTCGCCTGCTGCAAGCCAGTGAAATGCACTCCGTTGTGGGGTCCGATCGCTACGTCGGCGGTTTGATCGATAGGGGCTCAGGGCATCTGCACCCGCTGAATCTGGCACTGGGCGAAGCGGCTGCGGCCCAGCAACTCGGGGTGAAGCTGTTCGAACAATCGGCAGTCACCCGCATCGATTATGGCCCCGAGGTCAAGGTCTACACCGCCCAGGGTTCGGTCCGCGCCAAGACGCTGGTGCTGGGCTGCAACGCCTACCTCAATGAGCTCAATCCCGAACTCGGCGGCAAGGTGCTGCCCGCTGGCAGCTACATCATCGCCACCGAACCGTTGAGTGAAGCGCTGGCTCACTCGCTGCTGCCACAGAATATGGCGGTCTGCGATCAACGGGTGGCGCTGGACTACTACCGGCTCTCGGCGGACCGACGCTTGCTGTTTGGTGGCGCCTGTCACTATTCAGGTCGCGACCCGAAAGACATCGCCGCCTACATGCGGCCGAAGATGCTGGAGGTTTTTCCGCGACTGGCCGGGGTCAAGATCGACTATCAATGGGGCGGGATGATCGGCATCGGCGCCAACCGTCTGCCGCAGATCGGCCGGATCAAGGACCAACCGAATGTGTATTACGCCCAGGCTTATTCCGGTCATGGCGTGAATGCCACGCACCTGGCGGGAAAGTTGTTGGCTGAGGCTATCAGTGGCCAGCAGAGTGGAGGGTTCGATCTGTTTGCCAAGGTGCCGCATATCACGTTCCCTGGCGGCAAGCATTTGCGCTCGCCGTTGTTGGCGCTTGGGATGTTGTGGCATCGGCTTAAAGCGTTGGCTTGAGGGAGACGATCGATCCCACGCTCGTGGGAACGATCATCAGACATCAGATCCGCCAGAACGGTTTAAGCCCCTCCTCCCGCGCCTGCTCCCGACTCAATCCGATGTCCTTAAGCTGCTCAGTCGTGAGCTCCAGCAATGCCTTGCGCGTGTGCAGACGATGCCAGAACAGACCCCAGCGGCTCAGGCCTGACGGTGCGTTACGCATGACCGCCTCGCGTGCACCGCTGTTTTGCCCTGCCGCCAGTTCCTGACTGTGTAACGTCAGCCGCACATCGCTCAAGCCGTTCATTTTGATTGCTCCTGTTTACTTGGGTCGCCAGAGCTTTCATGATGCGTCGACGGCAAAAAGCATTACAGATTCAACGGTGATGTATTAGTTCCATACAGATTTTGCATTTCAGTGTCTGAATCGCGTATTTTCATCCAATCTGTACTGGTTAATCGACTCACCCACACTGAGACTGCGCCATGACCCTTTACGTCAACCTCGCCGAACTACTCGGCACGCGTATCGAACAGGGCTTCTATCGCCCAGGTGACCGGTTGCCGTCGGTGCGCGCGTTGAGTGTTGAACACGGCGTCAGCCTGAGCACGGTGCAACAGGCGTATCGCGTGCTGGAAGACAGCGGGTTGGCAACACCTAAACCCAAATCCGGCTACTTCGTTCCGGTGGGTCGCGAGCTGCCGGAGCTGCCGGCCATTGGTCGCCCGGCCCAGCGTCCGGTGGATATTTCCCAGTGGGATCAGGTGCTGGAGTTGATTCGCGCCGTGCCACGCAAAGACGTCGTGCAACTGGGCCGCGGCATGCCGGACATCACCACGCCGACCATGAAACCGTTGCTGCGCAACCTGGCACGGATCAGCCGCCGGCAGGACATGCCCGGCCTGTATTACGACAACATCTACGGCACCCTCGAACTGCGCGAACAGATCGCCCGCCTGATGCTGGATTCCGGTTGCCAATTGACGGCCCACGATCTGGTGATCACTACCGGTTGCCACGAAGCGCTGTCCACCAGTATTCGCGCCATCTGCGAGCCGGGGGATATTGTGGCTGTGGACTCGCCGAGCTTTCACGGCGCCATGCAGACCCTCAAGGGCTTGGGCATGAAAGCCCTGGAAATCCCCACCGACCCGCTCACCGGAATCAGCCTCGATGCCCTAGAGCTGGCCCTGGAACAATGGCCAATCAAGGCCATACAGTTGACCCCCAACTGCAACAACCCGCTGGGCTACATCATGCCGGAGTCGCGCAAACGCGCGTTGTTGACACTCGCACAGCGCTTCGACGTGGCGATCATCGAGGACGATGTGTATGGCGAACTGGCCTACACCTACCCGCGCCCGCGCACGATCAAATCCTTCGACGAAGACGGCCGGGTCCTGCTTTGCAGCTCGTTTTCCAAGACATTGGCGCCGGGACTGCGCATTGGTTGGGTGGCGCCGGGTCGCTATCTGGAACGTGTGCTGCACATGAAATACATCAGCACCGGCTCCACCGCGCCGCAGCCGCAGATTGCCATCGCCGAATTCCTCAAAGCAGGGCACTTCGAGCCGCATTTACGACGGATGCGTTCGCATTACCAGCGTAATCGCGACGTGATGATCGATTGGGTCAGTCGCTACTTCCCTCCGGGCACTCGCGCCAGCCGCCCTCAAGGCAGTTTCATGCTGTGGGTGGAACTGCCAGAAGGCTTCGACACCCTGAAACTGAATCGTGCGTTGCACGACCAAGGCGTACAGATTGCCGTCGGCAGCATCTTTTCCGCCTCCGGCAAATACCGCAATTGCCTGCGGATGAACTACGCCGCCAAGCCCACACCGCAGATCGAAGACGCGGTGCGCAAGGTCGGCGCGGCAGCTATCAGGCTGTTGGCAGACATCGACGGTGTGAGCAGCTGACCTTGCGGCACATCAGTTCACCACAAAACTGCCGCGAGTTTCGAACCGGGTCACGTCGCGAACCTTCGTCGCTTCTTGGCTGACGCGCGCCTCAAGCTCAAGCTCCAGAACCAGTCGCCTACCCGCTGCCACCGTACCGTTGCGCCATGGCATCATTCGGTCGTCTGGCCTTAACGTGTCCGGGTTGGGCGTGCCCTCTTCGCCCTTGCGCACCCAATCCACCGTCAAGCCGTCCAGTTGAGCTCCGAGGATCCGAACCTGTAACGTCCCCTCCGAGAATCGATAGAGCCGGGCATTCGCCGCCGGCGCCTCCAGCATGAGCGTCATCGGCATCGCTTCTGCGCACTGCACCTGAAGACTCGTGCGCCGGCTGCCAAAGCTTGCTGACGCGCTGCCCGTCGAGTGTTCCAACAAGGCTCCGCGTGTGGCCGACCCAAAGTCCAGCAGTGCCGGCGACAGCACAGCCGTGCAGTGCTCGGCGGCCTGTACCGGAACGAAGAGCAATGAAAGCAAAACACCAAGCGCCAACGGGCGGGGGCTCGCACGCAAGCGGTCGGGAAAATAACTCAATACCGCTGATTTCATGGGTGTTCCTTTAAGCGAACGATAAACATCACCCGCTCTCGCAAACCGCTTCAGCAGTCTCGAAAAGTACTGATGACTCGGAGGGTGTCTGGGCCAGTTTCAGGGTCACGTTGCACGTGTTGCCCTCGGACAGCGCCAACTGCAACTGCATTTCGCTCTGCGCATCGAGAAGAAAAATTTTTCCGGCATCGACCACTGTCGTCAGGTATTTTTCGCCAGCGTAGACCGCCACCCCCTTGGCCACTGGCTGGCCTTGCGCCGTATGCACCACGAGCAATACGCGCCGGGCGCTGACGAGCGCGAAATCAAATACCTGGACCGAACCACGTCCAGCCTCGACCTCCTGATAGCCATTGAGCACGTCGACGCTACGCGGCAAGCTGGTCGTTTCGATCTCTACCTTGGTGTTGCGGTAGGCCGGCAGACTGGCCGCCACGGCACGCCCGGCACCGTCTGTCCAGACCGGCCCCTGCGAGGTGCGTATTTTGACACCCGGCGATTCCCCTACCTTCACCAGTCCGAACGTGTCGCGCAGGGGATAGGGCGACGGTGTGACTCCATCCGCATGGACCGCCAAACCGCCACGCAAGGCGACGTCATAGGTCTTGGACCCGGAGCCACTGTGGGAGTAACCCAGACCTGCACGGGTGTAGCGCGGCAACAGGTTGACGCGCCCGTTGATGCCTGTGGCGCCGTTTTCGTCGCGGTCGGCAGCAATGCTATAGGCCAGTGTGTCGCTGACGTGCTCACTCAACTGCGCCCCGCTGCTCAATCCGGCGCGGTCGTCGCGCCGTGCATAAGTGCTCAAGCTACGCTGAGCACCCAGCGGCATGCTCAGCGAGAGGTAAGCGCCGTTGCCTGACGCATTGTTTGCTTGGCCACCGAAGCTGCGTTCCAGATTGGCTGAAAGGCTCACCTCCCCGAAAGCACGCGACCAGGAAAGGCCCAGGCGTAATTGCGCCTCACCGTTGACCGTGGCATTGCGTGACAACACAGCGCCGAACGTTCCTGACTGTTGGGTTCTACCGCTCAACGAAGCCCCCAACTGCTGGCTGGCGCGAGACTCGGGCCGATCAAGCGTTTGATTCCAGGCAGTGTCCGACAACGTGCGAAAGCCTTCAGATTGCTGCGAGGCCGTCAGGCTTGCAGACAACGAGGGCGCGAGAACCGTACTGAGCGCTGCTTGAAACTGAGCGCCACGCGTTTTCGAGGTCAATACACCAGAGACCACCTGCTGAGCACTGACCGTGGTGTGGTCAGTCAGCGCCTGATGGACCCCCCAACCCAACGATTGATAGTCGTTGGCGCCCATTACTCCGACACTCAACTGCGTACCTGGTCGCCATTGCCAGTCATTGCTGAGCATGGCAAACGTCGGGGTTTGGCGATTATCGCCAGTTATTCGGCGAACTTGACCGAAAGCCGACGAATAACTGGCATTCGAACTGCCAGTCCCTCCGCGCAGGCTCGCGGAGGGCACGGTGAATCGCCGCCGCGAGCCCTTTTCCTCATACACCGTCACGTCAAGATCAAGGTTGTAACTCAACAGTGGCAGGTCCCTGAGGGTGAAAGGTCCGGGGGGGACGACGGTGGTGTAGATCATTGCACCGTTTTGCCGCACCTCCACTCGAGCCGGCGAGTAAGCAATGCCTTCGATAGCAGACCCGGCACCAAACCCTTCGCTCTCCAATGCAAGCGCAGACTCGGGCAGAAACTGAACCCCGGTAAACGCCCCTCCAGCGAACAGTGGCGTGGCCAGGGTGAGTTGACCCAACTGCATCTGGGTCTTGTAGCTTTCCAGAGTCCGTTCGGCATAGGCATTCAGATGCTCAAAGCGAGTAACGCCCTGAAACGAAGCGTACGATTGGCGGCTCCGAAAAACCCAATCCCCGGCATTCAGTCCGACTTCGGAATTGAGGCTGTGATACTGACTCGACTGGCCATTGAACTGACTGCTGACTGCCAACGCGTCATAGTTGAACAGGCCCGCGACGCCACCCTTGGAGAAGCTGCGCTGGCCCGGCCCCGGAGTCGCTAACAAGTGCGTGGGCACCAGCAGACTGACCTGTTCCTTACCCGGATCGAGCCGGGCAATCGCTTCCGGAAACGCTGTACTGAACAGCACGCAAGCACCCTTGCCCGATTCCCGCGAGAGGCTAGCGGGAACGCGAACACCACCGCCTGCCAGCAGCCCCGTGTCGACACACAGGTCACCGTGTTCATTAAACCTGCCGAGCGCACGCCCCTTTGCCACGCCGTTGACTTCCAGCGCTATCCGCCGCAGACCTTGCTCGAATCGCGGCGCCAAACTGAAGTACTGCGCCAGTTTCGGGTCAATCCCTCGGTCTTTCAGCACCTCGGTGTCGAACGCTACATGCTCGTCGGCAAGGGTTCGATCACAAACCGTCACGCCGTAGGTCATTGCGGCGACAAGCGCCACCTTCGCCCCACGAGTGCCGAACATTACTTGAAGACCAGCGGTGCGTCATAAGTGCCCACCGCGAAACCGTAGGTCGTTGCAGGGGACAGACGTACCGTCGTGCTTGAGGCCAACGGTGTGTTGCCCGCCAGCACAAGCTCTTCACC
Source organism: Pseudomonas sp. Ma2-10 (assembly GCF_054330215.1). NCBI lineage: Bacteria > Pseudomonadati > Pseudomonadota > Gammaproteobacteria > Pseudomonadales > Pseudomonadaceae > Pseudomonas > Pseudomonas sp. Ma2-10. The sequence continues at coordinate 421,489 of NZ_JBTEYL010000002.1, forward strand.
CGGCAAGACATAGGTTCGCGGCAAATCCAGCATCACGCCAGAGGGCATGACACTGACGGACTTGGACAGTCGAACGACATAAGGGCTGGGGTTTTTGACCGTTAGCCGAGCGCCGCGCAGCGACCAGTTCAAACGCTTCCAGGGTTCAGCCTCGACCGGCAGATTGGCCGGACGCAAGATCACCGGAATGTTTTGCCGAACACCCAGGACTATCTGAGCATCACTCTTTGAGGTTTTCGGCAGGATGCCTTCGAAGATCACACGCTTGAGGCGCTCGGTTTCGAGCGGTTTGCTGCTTTGCAGAATGAACCGGACCTGCTGTGTGCCACCAGCTTCGACCCGCGCCACAGGCGGACTCAGTACCAACAGACTTTCTTCGTCCTCGGGCGTGTTCTCGATAACGGTATACAACAGCGCGGGTTGATCATCGGTGTTCTTGACGTTGATCGTGGCTTCACCGAGGGACTCTTCCACCAGCAGTACCGGCACTTCCGGCACCATACCGACGCCCATTGCTCCCGACGAAATCGACAGACCAATCGCAATCAACGCAACATGCGCGACGTGCTTTTTTAATGAATACATGATGATTTCCAGGCGTACCAACGCAGCGATCCGGTTTGGAACGTGCGTCGAGGCTGTGCTCTTTTGACGAAGGGACCTGGCGATAGAGATTTCTGCGCTCGCAGCAGGCGTCTCTATCGCCCGGTTTGAAACCAGGTTGTGTTCAGGACATCAGCCGTCGCCGTCCTGAAAAAACCTGTCTTAGAGGTAGAACACGTCGAAAATCACCGAACCATCGACTTTGAACGAGGTGGTGGTCGCCGGCAGTTGGCGGGTGGGGCGGATGGCGGCCGCCACTTTCATTTCAAACGTGTGTACCAGCGCTGCGGCCGGACCGGCAGCCGCACTCAGGCCCCAGGAGTAAGTGGTCGGGAAGTTCGAGACCATATGACTGCCAGGCACGCGCCAGTTCAGGTTGTCTGGGGTACGAACCAGGAAAGTCCGCTCACGATTGTCAGTCGTGGCCTTGCCAACCCGCAGGCCAAACCCACCGAGACCCACGCCAGAGTTGCCGGCGTTACCCAAGCCGTAGTAAAGATTTTCACCGAAAAACCCTGTAGGGCTGAAGACCAGGTTCGGAGCCTTAGTCGCAGCACGGTTGTCTTTCACACCGAACTCAACCGCGGCCGGGGCATCGCAGCGGATATTCAGGGAAATATCATGTTCTGGCAGATTGTTTTGAACCGTAGGACTCAGAGAACTTAAAGTGATCTGGCCCAGGTCAACGTTAGTGCCGCCCGCGAAACTTGGCGTACAGGAAGTTGGAACAATGCTACCTGTAACGGTCAATCCGACACTGGCCGCCGATGCCGTCACGGGAGAAACAGCAACAGCCATCACTGCCACTAAAAACAACTTTTTCATTATTAAATTCCTTGTTAGACCGATATCAATCACATGCTTTGCATACGAAAAAAAGCCCGATAGCAAATCAAGCCAAGCGATCATTGCGGATAGCGTAAGCTTTATCTGTAGGAATATTCGTTATTAGCTAGAGGGTTATTCTCAAAGGCTCGTAGCTGTTCGAGCCAATGTTTGCAAGGATTTTTCCGAAAAAACTTGTAGCATCTTCCTCGCACTCTGTGTGACTTTCACGCGACCCTCTAAATACTCGCCCGCGAGGATATCCCCCGACGAGATCCTGACACTTTCTATCACTGATGCTATTGAAATCAGTTCAACAAATTTCAAACAACGCCTAATTAAAAAACGTCTTCGCAACTTTTAAACTCGAAACGACTACATCTCCCCTAAACGCACTGACAATCACTCAAGTTTCAACCCTGACGTAAAGTTGCAAGTTTAAACCACGCCTCGTTCGGTTCGCCCCGCCGATGCCTCACTTGGGCAGGTCGTGCCATACTTCGTTTTTGCCGCGATGCGAGACATCCGACTTGAGCTCCCGACCAACCCTGGCTTTTCTCCTGTTGCTCAGCGTGTACTTGAGCGGCTGCGCCATGTTCGATGCGCAAAAAAAACCTAGTCAGGCATTGCCGGCAGCCCAGTCCAGCTTCGGCCGCTCAATCCAGGCCCAGGCTGCGCCTCATCAGGGCCGCTCGGGTTTTCGCCTGCTCTCCGACAGCACCGAAGCCTTCACTGCCCGCGCCGAGCTGATCCGCAACGCCCAAAGCAGCCTGGATTTGCAGTACTACATCGTTCACGACGGCATCAGCACACGAATGCTGGTGGACGAACTGCTCAAGGCTGCCGACCGCGGCGTGCGCGTGCGCATTCTGCTCGACGACACCACCAGCGATGGCCTGGACCGGATCATCGCCACGCTGGCGGCACATCCGCAGTTCCAGATCCGTGTGTTCAACCCGTTGCACCTTGGCCGCAGTACCGGCGTGACACGAACAGTGGGACGGTTGCTCAACCTGTCGCAACAACACCGGCGCATGCACAACAAGCTGTGGCTGGCCGACAACAGCATCGCCATCGTCGGTGGACGCAATCTGGGGGATGAGTACTTCAATGCCGAACCCAACCTGAATTTCACCGACATCGACATGCTCGGCGTCGGCCCGGTCGCCGAACAGCTGGGGCACAGTTTTGATCAATACTGGAACAGTGCGCTGAGCAAGCCGATCGAAGAGTTCCTCTCGAGCAAACCGACGGCCCGGGATCTGGAAAACACCCGGACCCGACTGGAAGAGTCGCTTGAGGAAACGCGCAAACAGAATCACGCGCTCTACCAGCAGTTGATGACCTACACCACTCACCCACGCCTGGATATCTGGCGTCGGGAACTGATCTGGGCCTGGAACCAGGCACTGTGGGACGCGCCGAGCAAGGTGCTGGCCGACGGCGAGCCCGACCCGCAGTTGCTGCTCACCACGCAGTTGGCGCCCGAGCTCAAGGGGGTCAGCAAAGAGCTGATCATGATTTCGGCCTACTTCGTACCCGGCCAGCCGGGGCTGGTGTACCTGACCGGGCGCGCCGATGCCGGGGTGTCGGTGAAATTTCTGACCAACTCACTGGAAGCCACTGATGTCCCGGCGGTGCATGGCGGTTACGCGCCGTATCGCAAGGCCCTGCTGGAGCATGGCGTGCAGCTATTCGAGTTGCGTCGCCAGCCTGGCGAAGGTGGCGGCAGCGGACCCCATCTGTTCTACAGCAAGTCCTACCGCGGCTCCGACTCCAGCCTGCACAGCAAGGCGATGATCTTCGACCAGCAGAAGTCTTTCATCGGCTCGTTCAATTTCGACACACGCTCAGTGCTGTGGAACACCGAAGTCGGGGTGCTGGTGGACAGCCCGGAACTCGCCGCGCGCGTTCGTGAACTGGCGATGCAGGGCATGGCGCCGGCCCTGAGTTATCAGGCCAAGCTGGAAAATGGCCAGATTGTCTGGGTCACCGAAGACGACGGCAAACTGCACACTCTGACCAAGGAACCCGGAAGCTGGTGGCGGCGCTTCAATGCGTGGATGAGCACCACCGTCGGCCTGGAACGGATGCTCTAGGCCGGTTCGGTCACCGCACCAAACGCACCTTGGCGCGACAGCAGAATCACCAACCCCAGCGCACCGGCCGCCATCAGCAGTGGCAACGCATGCCCGCTGACCCACTGACTGCCGGCACCGGCCGCTAGCGGTCCGATCAGGCAACCGATACCCCACAGCTGCGCGATATGCGCATTGGCGCGCACCAGTGCATCGTCGCGATAGCGCTCGCCGATCAGGATCAGTGACAAGGTGAACAGGCCACCGGCACTGGCACCGAACAACACCCACAACGGCCAGATCAGCAACGTATCGATCAACAACGGGATGGCCAGGCTCGAAATCAGCAGGACCACCGCACACCCGGTGAACAACGTACGTCGCGACAAGCGATCAGCCAGTGCGCCAATCGGCAATTGCAGCAAGGCATCACCCACCACCACCGTGCTGACCATCGCCAACGCAATGTCCGTCGTAAAGCCCTGACGCAGGCAATATACCGGCAACAAAGTCAGGATCATCGCTTCGAACGCTGCGAACAACGACACCGCCCAAGCAATCGCCGGCAGGCCACGGCAAAAAACCAGCAAGTCGCTGAAGGTCACGCTGCAGGCTTCACTGGTGGGCGCGCCGCTGCGACCCAGCAACAGGAACGGTGCCGCCATCAGCAAACCGACGCCGACCCAGAAGCCGTAATCGTGCTCAGTACCCACTACGCCAAGCAGCAACGGCCCGGCCAACTGACTCAGCGCATAGCTGCTGCCATATAACGCCACCAATCGTCCGCGCCACTTTTCCAGCACAAGCTGGTTGATCCAGCTTTCGCCGAGGATGAAGACAAGGGTCAGGATCACCCCGATCATCAGCCGCAATACCAGCCAAATCGGATAGCTTGGCAACAGCGCGAGCAGACCGATGGACAAAGCCCCGGCCCACAGGCTCAAACGCATCAGATTGGCCGTGCCCAGACGTGCTGCCAGATGGCTGGAGATCTTTGCCCCCAGCAATACGCCAATGGCGGGCATCGCGGCCATCACTCCGATAGCGAACGATCCGTAACCCCAGCTTTCCAGGCGAAACGACACCAACGGCATGCTGACGCCCAACGCCAGACCGACACTCAAGACAGACGCCAACACGGCGAAATAAGTCGCCCAACGCATTTCCCACGCTCCTGTGGATGTTATTTTTCGATCGCAGAGACAACACAGCCGGACCTTCCTTGCGGAAAGTCCGGCTGCGAGATGGATCTACTGTGGGAGCAAACCTGCTCCCACAGGTTTTACAACTTGATCCAGGTCGCCTTCAGCTCGGTGTACTTGTCGAACGCGTGCAGCGACTTGTCGCGACCGTTGCCGGACTGCTTGAAGCCACCGAACGGGGCCGTCATGTCGCCGCCGTCATACTGGTTGACCCACACGCTACCAGCGCGCAACGCCTTGGCAGTCAGATGGGCCTTGGAAATATCCTTGGTCCACACCGCTGCGGCCAAGCCGTAAGGGGTGTCGTTGGCAATCGCAATGGCTTCTTCGGCGGTATCGAAAGTGATCACCGACAGCACTGGGCCGAAGATTTCTTCCTGAGCGATTTTCATCGCGTTACTGACACCGTCGAAAATCGTCGGCTCAACGTAGGTGCCGCCGGTTTCCTGAAGAATGCGTTTGCCGCCCGCCACCAGTTTGGCGCCGTCGGAGTGGCCGGATTCGATGTAGGACAACACAGTGTTCATCTGCTGGGTATCCACCAGCGCGCCGACATTGGTCGCCGGATCCAGCGGGTTGCCCGGCTTCCAGGTTTTGAGGGCCTCGATCACCAGCGGCAGGAATGTATCCTTGATCGAACGCTCTACCAGCAGGCGCGAGCCGGCGGTGCAGACTTCGCCCTGGTTGAAGGCGATGGCGCCGGCAGCCGATTCAGCGGCAGCTTGCAGGTCCGGCGCATCGGCGAACACGATGTTCGGGCTCTTGCCGCCGGCTTCGAGCCAGACGCGTTTCATGTTCGATTCGCCGGAGTAGATCAGCAGTTGCTTGGCGATTTTGGTCGAACCGGTGAACACCAGGGTGTCCACATCATTGTGCAGGGCCAGGGCCTTGCCAACGGTGTGACCGTAACCTGGCAGGACGTTCAACACACCTTTCGGGATGCCGGCCTCAACGGCCAGCGCAGCGATGCGGATGGCGGTCAACGGGGATTTTTCGGATGGTTTGAGGATCACCGAGTTACCGGTGGACAGCGCCGGGCCGAGTTTCCAGCACGCCATCATCAACGGGAAGTTCCACGGCACGATCGCGCCGACTACGCCAACGGGTTCGCGGGTTACCAGACCCAACTGATCATGGGGAGTCGCGGCCACTTCGTCGTAGATCTTGTCGATGGCTTCACCACTCCAGCTCAGGGCTTGCGCCGCGCCTGGAACGTCGATGTACAGGGAATCGCTGATCGGCTTGCCCATGTCCAGGGTTTCAAGCAGGGCCAGCTCTTCGGCGTGCTGTTTCAGCAGGCCGGCGAAACGGATCATGGTGGTTTTACGTTTGGCCGGCGCCAGGCGCGACCAGACGCCGGAATTGAAAGTGGCGCGGGCGTTTTCAACAGCGCGATGGGCGTCGGCGGCGTCACAGCTGGCAATCTTGCCCAGCAGACGGCCATCGACCGGGCTGATGCACTCGAAGGTCTCGGCGGAGACAGCATCGGTGTATTCGCCATTGATGTAGGCACGGCCTTCGATCTTCAGATCGCGAGCCCGTTGTTCCCAATCGGCACGAGTCAGGGTGGTCATACGAGTGTCCTCCTCTTGTTGAATACGAGCGCCCCGCGATCTTCGCGGGCGTCCTCAGGAATTCTGCCCGGCCAGCCTGCTTTTTCGGCCCAAGGCAACCGCCACCCTAAACCAGTGGCTGGGGTTGTTTCAATATATTTGACACAAGGTCGGAAAACGGCCTTGCGGTGTTCATTTTAATAAACATAGACTTTGGACTTTCCAACCACTCGCGCCGCAATCACGGGGGATTACAACAATGAGCATCCAGGACATCGTCGACTTCAGCCAGGCCACCACCCAGCCCGATCGCTATCGACCAGACCCGGCGAAAGTCCTCAAGGGCGACCCCGAACAAGCAGTGTACAACCACTACAACAGCCCTTGCGGCCAGATGAGCGCAGGTGTGTGGGAAGGCGAAGTCGGCCAGTGGCATGTGAACTACACCGAGCATGAATACTGCGAAATCGTTCAGGGCGTTTCAGTACTGCGCGACAACGAAGGCAACGGCAAGACCCTGCGCGTGGGCGATCGCTTCGTGATCCCGGCCGGGTTCCGAGGCACCTGGGAAGTGTTGGAGCCGTGCCGCAAGATCTATGTGGTGTTTGAACAGAAAGCTTGAAACCTTTCTCGAGGCCACAAAAAAGGCCCGTATCTCGCGATACGGGCCTTTTTCGTAAGAGGGAAAAATCAATTACTTGATTTTGCCTTCTTTGTAGATCACGTGCTTACGAACAACCGGATCAAATTTCTTGATCTCGATTTTGTCCGGAGTAGTGCGCTTGTTCTTGTCGGTAGTGTAAAAGTGACCAGTACCGGCGCTCGAAATCAAACGAATCAATTCACGCATGATTAGCTCCCTTAGATCTTGCCAGCTTTGCGGATTTCGGCCAGCACGACAGTGATGCCACGCTTGTCGATGATACGCATGCCTTTGGCAGATACGCGCAGACGCACGAAACGTTTCTCTTCTTCAACCCAGAAGCGGTGATGCTGCAGGTTCGGCAGGAAACGACGACGGGTTTTGTTATTTGCGTGGGAAATGTTATTCCCAGTTACCGGACCCTTACCGGTAACTTGACATACTCTCGACATGCCTCAGCCCTCTAAAACCACATGCCCAACCCGGCATGGGTTGGCCGCTTAATCTCTCAGTCATTTGGCGCCAGGCGCCGCGTTTCTTTAGGGGTCTTACCGGCTACACCTACAAACGAAGGAACCGGGCCCCTAGAAAAGAGCGCTGCTTTATACCAGAAAGACTAGAAAGCAACAACATTCCGTGCGCACAGACTTAATAAAAACCCCGTTTTCCGAGCCGCGAGCGCCTTGGATAAAGGCTATCGTCAACGAAGACCGCTCGTCGCAGAGAATCGACCAACAGGCCAATCCAGGGTTTTGCTCAACCGGTGTCCACCGAAAACAATCGCCTATAGTCCCCTTAAAATGAAAAAGGGGATAGTCATTTACAAAAGAGCCCACTAGGGTAAGCCTTTTCCAGACTGCACTTGCAGATGGGCCTTCGATCTGTAAAGGAATCCGACCATGCGCCTCGCTGCCCTACCGTTGTTGCTCGCCCCACTCCTGCTGAGCCCACTGGCCCAAGCCGCGGCGCTTAGCGTCTGCACCGAGGCCAGCCCCGAAGGGTTCGACGTGGTGCAATACAACTCGCTGACCACCACCAACGCCTCGGCCGACGTGCTGATGAACCGTCTGGTGGACTTCGATACCGCCAGCGGCAAAGTGGTCGCCAGCCTCGCCGACAGCTGGGAAGTCACGCCCGACGGCCTGACCTATGTCTTCAAATTGCACCCGCAGGTGAAATTCCACCGTACTGAGTACTTTAGCCCCTCGCGCGAAATGACCGCCGAAGACGTGAAGTTCAGCTTCGACCGCATGCTCGACCCGGCAAACCCCTGGCACAAAGTCGCCCAAAGCGGCTTCCCCCACGCCCAGTCGATGCAGTTGCCGGCGCTGATCAAGAAGATCGACGCACTCGACCCACTGACTGTGCGCTTCACCCTCGACCACCCGGACTCGACTTTCCTCCCGACGCTGAGCATGGGCTTCGCCTCGATCTACTCCGCCGAATACGCCGACAAACTGATGAAGGCCGGCACCCCGGAGAAGCTCAATAGCCAGCCAATCGGCAGCGGGCCGTTCATCTTCACGCGCTTCCAGAAAGATGCCTCGATCCGCTACAAGGCCAACCCGGGCTACTTCCGTGGCAAACCGTCGGTGGATCCGCTGATTTTCGCCATCACCCCTGACGCCAACGTGCGTTTGCAGAAACTGCGCCGCAACGAGTGCCAGATCGCCCTGTCGCCCAAGCCTCTGGACGTACAGGCAGCGCTGAAAGAACCGACCCTGAAAGTGGAAAAGACTGACGCCTTCATGACCGCGTTCGTCGGCATCAACAGCCAGCATCCGCCGCTGGACAAGCCTGAAGTGCGCCAGGCGATCAACCTCGCGTTCGACAAGGCCAACTACGTCAAAGCCGTGTTCGAAGACACCGCCGAGCCTGCCAACGGCCCCTACCCGCCGAACACCTGGAGCTATGCCAAAGCCCTGCCGGGTTATCCGTATGACGTCGAAAAAGCCAAAGCACTAATGGCAAAGGCAGGGCTCAAGGACGGTTTCCAGACCACCATCTGGACCCGACCTTCCGGCAGCCTGCTCAACCCGAACCCGAGCCTCAGCGCTCAGATGCTGCAGTCTGACCTCGCGGAAATCGGCATTCAGGCCGAGATCCGGGTCATCGAGTGGGGCGAGTTGATTCGCCGCGCCAAGGCTGGCGAACACGACCTGCTGTTCATGGGCTGGGCCGGCGATAACGGCGACCCGGACAACTTCCTCACGCCGCAGTTTTCCTGCGCGGCGGTCAAGTCCGGCACCAACTTCGCCCGCTACTGCAACCAGGACCTGGACAAGCTGATCAGCGCCGGCAAGACCACCGGCGAGCAAGGTGTGCGTACCAAGCTCTACGAACAGGCCCAGACACACATCCAGCAGCAGGCGCTGTGGCTACCGCTGGCCCACCCGACCGCCTTCGCACTGACGCGCAAGACCGTCGAAGGGTATTCCGTCAGCCCGTTCGGCCGCCAGGACTACTCCAAGGTAGCCCTCAAGCCATAAGCCCGACACAGTACCTGTGGGAACGAACCTGCTCCCACAGGTACTTGCTCAAGCCGCCCCTCCTCCTACACCCACCCGTGCTCAGCCATGGACAGCGGATCGCCGTCACCGATGATGAAATGGTCGAGCACCCGCACATCGATCAGGTCCAGCGCCTCTTGCAGGCGCTTGGTCAGGACTCGGTCGGCTTGACTTGGGTTGGTGTTACCCGACGGATGGTTATGGCAGAGGATCAACGCTGCGGCGTTGTGGGCCAACGCGCGTTTAACCACTTGTCTCGGATAAACACTAGTGCTGTCGATGGATCCTCGAAACAGCACTTCAAAGGTCAGCACTTGATGCCTGGAATCCAAAAAAAGACAGCCGAACACCTCATGAGGCTCATGGCGCAACATTGACTTCAGGTAATCACGAACTGCCTGCGGATTTTCCAGCGCCGATTTTTGGTGCGCACGTTCGGCCAAATGCCGCCGGCTCATTTCCTGGACCGCTTGCAACTGAGCGAATTTCGCCGGTCCGAGCCCCAACTGGCTGCTGAATGCGGCTTGATCGGCTTCGAGCAGTGAGCGCAGGCTGCCAAACTGATTCAACAGGTGTCGCGCCAGATCTACCGCGCTTTTACCCGTCACGCCCGTTCGTAAAAAAATCGCCAGCAGTTCGGCGTCTGAAAGGCTCCCCGAGCCCAACTCAAGCAATCTCTCCCGCGGCCGTTCCGCCGCTGGCCAATCGCGAATACTCATAGCACCTCCCTGGTCTGTGGGCGCCGCTGTTCCGTTGCGGTCGCTGTGATATCGTAGCCCATCTTTTTTGCGGGCGATTTCATCCCTGGGGAGGGGGTATCGCCATGCAGTCATCAACGAAATGAAAGGCAGACCTATGCAGCGGCTGTATCGGAAACGCATCGTTCTGGGCGTCGGCGGCGGCATCGCTGCCTACAAGAGCGCCGACCTGGTTCGCCGCCTGATCGACCAAGGCGCCGAAGTGCGCGTGGTCATGACCCGCGGCGGCAGCGAGTTCATCACACCGTTGACCATGCAGGCCTTGTCCGGGCATCCGGTCCACCTCGATTTGCTCGACCCGGCGGCCGAAGCTGCCATGGGCCACATCGAACTGGCCAAATGGGCCGACCTTGTGCTGATCGCCCCCGCCACCGCGGACCTCATTGCCCGCCTGGCCCAAGGCATTGCCGACGACCTGCTGACCACGCTGGTGCTGGCCTGCGACGCCGTGGTCGCCGTTGCCCCGGCGATGAACCAGGCTATGTGGCGCGACCCGGCCACCCAGGCCAACCTGCAAACCCTAGAAGGCCGGGGCCTGAAAACCTTCGGCCCAGCCTCCGGCAGCCAAGCTTGCGGCGACGTCGGCATGGGTCGCATGCTCGAAGCCACCGACCTCGCCCAGTGCGCGGCGGACTGCTTCCAGCATCAGGCGCTGACCGGCAAACACGTGCTGATCACCGCTGGCCCGACCCAGGAAAACATTGACCCGGTGCGCTACATCACCAACCACAGCTCCGGAAAGATGGGCTTTGCCCTGGCCGAGGCCGCAGTGGAAGCCGGCGCCCGCGTAACGCTGATCACCGGCCCGGTGCACCTGCCGACCCCGGATCGCGTCACGCGCATCGACGTGGTCAGCGCCCGCGACATGCTCGCCGCGTGTGAAGCCGCGATCCCTTGCGACCTGTTCATCGCCTCGGCAGCGGTCGCGGACTACCGCCCGGAAGTCGTCGCCCCACAAAAACTCAAGAAAGACCCTACGAACGGCGACGGCTTGTTGCTACAGATGGTGCGTAACCCAGACATTCTGGCCACCATTGCCACTCGTCCCGACCGTCCGTTCAGTGTCGGGTTCGCCGCCGAAACCGAACACTTGCTCGATTACGCTGCACGTAAATTGAAAGACAAGAACCTCGATTTGATCGTCGCCAACGACGTCGCTAACCCGAGCATTGGCTTCAACAGCGAAGAAAACGCCTGCAGCGTGATCGACCGCCAGCTACACGCCACACTTTTCGCCCAGACCAGCAAGAGCAAGATTGCTCGCCAGCTGATCACTTTTATCGCCGAACGTCTGAACCAGGTTTAATTTACATGCACACTTTGCAAGCCAAGATCCTCGACCCCCGCATCGGTACCGACTTCCCGCTGCCGCAGTACGCCACGCCAGGCTCCGCCGGCCTCGACCTGCGCGCCATGCTGGAAAAAGACACCGTCATCAAGCCGGGCGAAACCCTGCTGATTCCTACCGGCCTGTCGGTGTACATCGGTGACCCAGGCCTGGCGGCGCTGATTCTGCCGCGCTCGGGCCTGGGCCATAAGCACGGCATCGTGCTGGGTAACCTGGTCGGCCTGATCGACTCCGATTATCAAGGCCCGCTGATGGTGTCGTGCTGGAACCGTGGCCAGACCGACTTCAACATCGTGGTCGGCGAACGTTTGGCTCAACTGGTTTTGGTGCCGGTGGTTCAAGCGCACTTCGAGAGGGTCGAAGAGTTCGTTGAAACCGAGCGCGGCACTGGCGGTTTCGGGCATTCCGGCAGCCATTGATCACAGGGACTCAGGCTGGGCGCCCTGCCCGGCCTGATGCCAGGGTTGGCATTTCAGGACGAATTTTGCACTGGTTTCATCTGGAAGGTTTACCGCCAAAAATCAAGGCATTGGCCAGTCAATCGCTCGTCAATGTTGGGGCCATGGCCTTTACACACCACGAACTCTCAGTGGAAAACGCCGTCATACCCTTCAGTCTGAACCTGCCGACGAGTTCTCCGCAGCAGGTCCTGCCACCCTTCGAGATGGAGCATTTCCAGTAATGAGCAGCCCAGCCCAAGTCGTACCCAAGTTCCCCGACAGCATCTTCCGCGCCTACGATATTCGCGGCACCGTCCCGGAATGCTTGAACGCTGAAACCGCTTATTGGCTAGGTCGCGCCATCGGCTCCCAGAGCCTGGCCCAGGATGAACCCAACGTGTCCGTCGGCCGTGACGGTCGCCTGTCCGGTCCAGAACTGGTCGAACAACTGATCAAAGGCCTCGCCGACAGCGGTTGCCACGTCAGCGACGTCGGCCTGGTGCCAACGCCTGCGCTGTACTACGCCGCCAACGTGCTGGCCGGTAAATCCGGCGTCATGCTCACCGGCAGCCACAACCCGTCGAACTACAACGGTTTCAAGATTGTCATCGCTGGCGACACGCTGGCCAATGAACAGATCCAGGCCTTGCACGACCGCCTCAAGACCAACAACCTGAGCAGCGGCAAGGGCAGCATCACCCAGGTCGAGATCCTCGACCGCTACAACACCGAAATCGTTCAGGACATCAAACTCGCCCGCCGCCTGAAGGTGGTGGTCGACTGCGGTAACGGCGCCGCCGGCGTGATTGCCCCGCAACTGATCGAAGCCCTGAACTGCGAAGTCATCCCGCTGTTCTGCGACGTCGACGGCAACTTCCCGAATCACCACCCGGACCCAGGCAAGCCTGAAAACCTCGTGGACCTGATCGCCAAGGTCAAGGAAACCAACGCTGACCTGGGCCTGGCCTTCGACGGCGACGGCGACCGCGTCGGCGTGGTGACCAACACCGGCAGCATCGTTTACCCGGATCGCCTGTTGATGCTGTTCGCCCGTGACGTGCTCGCGCGCAACGCTGACGCGCAGATCATCTTCGACGTCAAATGCACCCGTCGCCTGACGCCGCTGATCCAGAACTACGGCGGCCGCCCGCTAATGTGGAAGACCGGTCACTCGTTGATCAAAAAGAAAATGAAACAAACCGGCGCCCTGTTGGCCGGCGAAATGAGCGGGCACATCTTCTTCAAAGAACGCTGGTTCGGTTTCGACGACGGCATTTACAGCGCCGCGCGGCTGCTGGAGATCCTCAGCAAAGAAAAATCCAGCGCGCAAGAGCTGTTTGCGACCTTCCCGAACGATATTTCTACGCCGGAAATCAATATCCATGTGACCGAAGAGAGCAAATTCAGCATCATTGATGCACTGCACGACGCGAAGTGGGGCGAAGGCGCCGACCTGACCACCATCGACGGCGTGCGAGTCGACTACGCCAAAGGCTGGGGCCTGGTTCGTGCGTCCAACACCACACCGGTGCTGGTGTTGCGCTTCGAGGCCGACGACGAGGCGGAGTTGCAGCGCATCAAGGACGTATTCAACGTCCAGTTGAAGCGTGTTGCACCTGATCTCCTTATACCGTTTTGATTTTCTGAAGCGCCTTCTATTGAAGTGCCGGAGCCCTGAATGACCCTCGAACGCGAAGCCGCCGCCAACACCGCCAAGGTCCTGTCCGAAGCGCTGCCTTACATTCGCCGCTATGTCGGCAAGACGCTGGTGATCAAATACGGCGGCAACGCGATGGAAAGCGAGGAGCTGAAAACCGGCTTCGCTCGCGACATCGTGCTGATGAAAGCCGTCGGCATCAATCCGGTGGTGGTTCACGGCGGCGGCCCACAAATCGGCGACCTGCTCAAGCGTCTGTCGATCGAGAGCCACTTCATCGATGGCATGCGCGTGACTGACGCGCAAACCATGGACGTGGTGGAAATGGTCCTCGGTGGCCAAGTGAACAAGGACATCGTCAACCTGATCAACCGCCATGGCGGCAGCGCTATCGGCCTGACCGGCAAAGACGCCGAGCTGATTCGTGCGAAGAAACTCACTGTGACCCGCCAGACGCCGGAGATGACCCAACCGGAAATCATCGACATCGGCCAAGTGGGCGAAGTGGTCGGCATCAACACCGACCTGCTGAATCTGCTGGTCAAAGGTGACTTCATCCCGGTGATCGCGCCAATCGGCGTCGGCGCCAACGGCGAGTCTTACAACATCAACGCTGACCTGGTGGCCGGTAAAGTCGCCGAAGCGCTGAAAGCTGAAAAGCTGATGCTGCTGACCAACATCGCCGGCCTGATGGACAAATCGGGCACGGTCCTGACCGGCCTGACTACCCAACAGGTTGACGACTTGATCGCCGACGGCACCATCTACGGCGGCATGCTGCCGAAGATCCGTTGCGCGCTGGAAGCCGTACAAGGTGGCGTGGGCAGTTCGTTGATCATCGATGGCCGGGTGCCAAATGCGATTCTTCTGGAAATCTTCACCGACACCGGCGTGGGTACCTTGATCAGCAATCGCAAGCGCCACTGATTCAATAACGCCAAAAGATCGCACCCTTCAGCAGCACCGATGGATGTACGAACATCCCGTAGGATCTGACGAAGTCTGCGATCTTTTTTATGCCTATCGGAAACGTCCGACCTGACTAAGCGAAACGTCCGACATCCAGCCAGCATTAGTCCGCATAGGATCTTCCCTGTATCCACAGGAGAACGACCTCATGCAAAAAGCTTACGCACCTAACGGCAGCGACGTTTCCGCAGGCACCTACGAATGCGCCGACTGCGGCTACACATATTCCAACCAATCAAAAAAATCGTTACCGCCCTGCCCGCAACGCCTGGATTCATTGCACGTAAAAAACGGCTGGAAAATCCTCAGCGGCCAAGGAGACGCAACGGACGATCCTTATCCGAAATCCGGTAAGTGAACACGGGAGACTCAGCCATGCAGATCTCGTTCACGATCGACGCCCAGGCCTTCGACCTCGAGCAAAAAGAACCGGTCAAAAAGACGTTGAGGATTTCCGACAACGAAATTGCCCACGCGCTTCAGCGAATAGCCAAAGCAAGCCTGACCGAATACCTGAAAATGCTAGTTGAAGGTGGCATGCCCAGCAGGGCGGATGAGGCCAAGCAGGATCGATTGCTGTATTTGATTCAAAGCTACTTCGGGCAAACGCTGCCGACCGAATCGCAGATATCAACGATCTTTCAACTGACCCAGAGCCAAAGCAAAACGCTCCTGAAGAACACCGTCTCGCGGTTTCGTAACCAACTCGACGAAATCCTGCACAACAGCATGCGGGCCGTGATCGAAACCGCAGACCATGCGCAGACAGTGTACTGGGTGGTCATCAGCTCCGACGTCATTCGTGATGAACTGAACATGCTGATCACCCAGAACGAGCCGACCTTCAAACCCATCACCAAACGCAAAGGCAGCGCCGGGCTGTTCGAAATCAGCGAAGACTCTCACGACTTGCTGTGCAAAACGCTTGGTCTGAATGCCGTTCAGTGACATTGTCGCGGTCAGCGGTTTACTGCTGACTCTGACCACTTTCATGTTCAATCTGGCCTGGCCCAAGTTGGATGAGGCGCTGGCGCTGGATGAGAAGCAGCCAGGTCCGCTCGCCAGAAAACGTAGCCGCAAGAAGGTGATGATTGCTTTGTTCGGCTGCGCCCTTCCATTGACCAGCGCCTTCCTGGCGCTGTTTTACGTCAACTTACCTTCCGCAGTGAAAATCACGGGCAGCAGCACGCTGAATCTTTGGGACTTTGACGTAGATCGCACACTTTACGTGATGGTTGTGTTTGCACTGATGGTGTTTGCGCTGTTCAACCTCGCCGTGGCACTAAAGCTGACAGGAAAATGGCGAAGGCTTCGCTGACGGCAAAAAAAGACCCCCGCTCAGGCCGTCTGAGCGGGGTCTTTTGGGCCTACACAACCCCGTGGGGTTATGGTCAGACGCCGAACTGCGCGCGGTAGGCTTCAACCGCAGGCAAGTGTTGCTTGAGCTGCGGATCGTCAGCCAGGAATTCGAGCACCTGGTTCAGCGAAACAATGCTGATCACCGGAATGCCAAAGTCACGCTCCACTTCCTGGATGGCCGACAACTCGCCGTTGCCACGCTCCTGCCGGTTCAGGGCAATGAGCACACCCGCCGCCTTGGCGCCGTCCTGGGAAGCGATGATTTGCATCACCTCGCGGATGGCAGTGCCAGCGGTGATCACGTCGTCGATGATCAGCACGTCGCCGGTCAACGGGGCGCCGACCAGACTGCCGCCTTCGCCGTGAGCCTTGGCTTCCTTGCGGTTGAAGCACCATGGCAAATCACGGTCATGGTGCTCGGCCAGGGCCACCGCAGTGGTCGCCGCCAACGGGATGCCTTTGTAGGCCGGACCGAACAAAACGTCGAACGAAATACAGCTCTCGACGATGGCCGCCGCATAGAAGCGACCCAGTTGCGCAAGGGCCGAACCCGAGTTGAACAAGCCGGCATTGAAGAAGTAAGGACTGGTGCGTCCGGACTTCAGGGTGAACTCGCCGAAGCGCAAAACGCCGCGATCGATGGCAAAACGAATGAAATCGCGCTGATACGCTTGCATGAAAAAAACCCCAAATACCACGGATTTAGCTAATTAGGTTGACGCCGTGTATCATACACGCACGCGATTTTTGGGGCCATTTATGCGGATCATCAGTGTGAACGTCAATGGTATTCAGGCTGCAGTGGAGCGAGGGTTGCTCAGTTGGCTGCAAGCACAAAATGCCGACGTCATCTGCCTGCAGGACACCCGCGCCTCCGCCTTTGAACTGGACGATCCAGCCTTCCAACTGGATGGCTACTTCCTTTATGCCTGCGAAGCCGAAGTTCCCGCCCAAGGTGGCGTGGCTTTGTATTCGCGGCTGCAACCGAAGGCAGTCATCAGCGGTCTCGGCTTCGAGACGGCCGACCGCTACGGGCGCTACCTGCAAGCCGATTTCGACAAGGTCAGCATCGCGACCTTACTGCTCCCTTCGGGGCAGAACGGCGATGAAGACTTGAACCAGAAGTTCAAGCTAATGGACGATTTCGCCCGTTATCTGGATAAACAGCGACGCAAACGTCGCGAGTACATTTACTGTGGCTCGCTGTACGTGGCGCAACAGAAGCTGGATATCAAAAACTGGCGTGACAGCCAGCAATCCCCGGGTTTCCTGGCACCTGAACGTGCCTGGATGGACGAGATTGTCGGCAACATGGGCTATGTCGATGCCCTGCGTGAAGTCAGTCGCGAAGGCGATCAGTACAGCTGGTGGCCGGACAACGAACAGGCCGAGATGCTCAATCTGGGCTGGCGCTTCGACTACCAGATCCTGACTCCGGGCCTGCGTCGCTTCGTACGCAGCGCACGCTTGCCACGTCAGCCACGGTTCTCGCAACATGCACCGTTGATCGTGGACTACGACTGGACGCTGACTATCTAAACGTCTTTTCGCACACACAAAAAAGCCGACATCAGTGTCGGCTTTTTTGTGGGCAACGATCTACTTGATCAACCGCCAAGTGAACGGATACCGATAAGGCACCCCCTCATTGGCTTTGACGCCGGCGATGATCGTCAATACCAGCGCACCAATCGCGACCAGACCGAACATGAAGAACCCGATGATCACCACCATCAGCAGCAAGCAGATGGCGGAGGCAATGGCGACGGTGATCTGAAAGTTCAGCGCCTCCTTGCCTTGAGCATCAACAAACGGGTCCATCTCGCGCTTCATCTGCCAGAGAATCAGCGGGCCGATCAGCGTACCGAACGGAATCCAGATCCCCAGCAAAGCGGACAGGTGACAAAACATTGCCCACTGCCGAACCTCTTTGCTCGGTGTAGGAAGCAGTTGTTGCTCGTCACTCATGACGTCCTCCTTGCGTGGAGCAGTCCGATCAGTCGGCCAGTGCAGCCTTTTGCAGCTCGAAAATTTCGGTCATGCCTTTCTTCGCCAGTTCCAGCATAGCGTTCAGCTCTTCAGGCTGGAACGGTGCGCCTTCGGCAGTGCCCTGAACCTCAATGAAACCACCCGTGCTGGTCATCACCACGTTCAGGTCGGTCTCGGCGGCCGAGTCTTCCAGGTAGTCGAGGTCGAGTACCGGTTCACCCTGGTACATGCCCACCGATACGGCAGCAATCATTTGCTTCAGCGGGTCGCCGCCTTTCAGGCCGCCGCGCTTCTTGATCACTTTCAAGGCATCGACCAGTGCAACCATGGCGCCGGTGATGGACGCGGTGCGGGTGCCGCCGTCAGCCTGGATCACGTCGCAGTCGACGTACAGGGTGACGTCGCCCAGCTTGGACATGTCCAGCGAAGCGCGCAGGGAACGGCCGATCAGACGCTGGATTTCCAGGGTGCGGCCACCTTGTTTGCCGCGGCTCGCTTCACGCTGGTTACGCTCGCCAGTGGCGCGCGGCAGCATGCCGTATTCAGCGGTCAACCAGCCTTGACCCTGACCTTTGAGGAAGCGCGGCACGCCGTTCTCGACGCTGACGGTGCAGATGACTTTGGTATCACCGAACTCGACCAGTACAGATCCCTCGGCGTGTTTGGTGTAGTTGCGGGTAATGCGGATCGAGCGGAGCTGATCGGCAGCGCGACCACTTGGACGTTTCATAGGGAATACCTGTACGGGGGACGGAAAACTGCCGAGCATTATAGAGCCGCAGGGCCAGGAGTGGGCACTTCTTAAAAAATCCCCCGACGACTGAAGCTCCTCGATTGCGCTTTGCCGACGGCCTGCAGCCCTTTGTCACTCCGTGTGTTTGGGCGCATTCGCCGCACTGCGCTACAATCCTGCGCCTTTGCTGCCTCTGGGCTTAAATTCATATAGATCAGGTCTGCGAAACCTTTGGTAACGCATGAATCTGCATTGCGAGGTACCTCCATGGTGCACAGCATGACCGCCTTCGCCCGCGTCGAAAAAGCCGGCGCCCAAGGCACCCTTAGCTGGGAACTGCGTTCGGTCAACAGCCGCTACCTGGAGCCGCATTTGCGTCTGCCTGAATCCTTTCGCGACCTCGAAGGCGCGGTCCGCGAAGCGCTGCGTCAGGGAATCTCCCGGGGCAAGCTCGAATGCACCCTGCGTTTCACCGAAGAAAATACCGACAAACCACTGCAAGTGGACCGCGAGCGCGCGGCGCAATTGGTCGCCGCCGCCGAGACCATCGCCGGCCTGATCAAAAATCCGGCCGCACTGAACCCATTGGAAGTCCTGGCCTGGCCCGGCGTGCTGGTGGGCGATGCGACCGACCCGCAAGCCTTGAATGCAGAAGCACTGGCACTGTTCAACGAAGGCCTGAAAGAGCTCAAGGCGGGCCGCGAGCGTGAAGGCGCGGAGCTGGCACGACTGATCAACGATCGCCTGACCTCCATTGAAGAAGACGTGGTGACCCTGCGTGAACTGGTCCCGCAAATGCTCGCTACCCAGCGCCAGAAAGTCCTCGACCGCTTCGCCGACATGAAGGCCGAGATGGACCCGCAGCGGCTGGAGCAGGAAATGGTCATGCTCGCGCAAAAGAGCGACGTCGCCGAAGAACTGGATCGCCTGAGCACTCACATCATCGAAGTTCGCCGGGTACTCAAATCCGGGGGGGCTGCCGGTCGACGCCTGGACTTCCTGATGCAAGAACTCAACCGCGAAGCCAACACACTGGGCTCCAAAGCCTTCGACCCGCGCAGCACGACGGCTGCGGTCAACCTCAAAGTGTTGATCGAGCAGATGCGCGAACAAGTGCAGAATATTGAGTAAGGCAACCCTGACATGACCCACAGCACCGGCACCCTGTACATCATTTCCGCACCTTCGGGGGCAGGCAAGAGCAGCCTGGTCAAAGCCTTGACCGACGCTGATCAGGAGATCCGCGTCTCAGTCTCCCACACCACCCGCGCCATGCGCCCCGGTGAAGTGGACGGCGTGAACTATCACTTCGTCTCGCGTGAAGCGTTCGTAAAGATGGGCGAGCATGGCGACTTCCTGGAGCGCGCCGAAGTGTTCGGCAACCTCTATGGCACCTCGCAAAGCCACTTGCAGCAAACCCTGGATCAAGGCCATGACCTGATTCTGGAAATCGACTGGCAAGGTGCCGAGCAAGTACGCAAGTTAATGCCCCAGGCCCGTTCGATCTTCATTCTGCCGCCGTCCCTGCAAGCCTTGCACCAGCGGCTGACCAATCGCGGCCAGGACAGCGACGAAATCATCGAAGGCCGGATGCGCGAAGCCGTCAGCGAAATGAGCCACTACGTCGACTACGACTACCTGATCATCAACGATGATTTCGCTCACGCACTGCGCGATTTGCAGGCGATTTTCCGTGCCAATCAGCTGCATCAGAAGCGCCAGCAGCAACGTCACGGAAAACTTTTGGCCGAATTGCTCGGCTAAACAGCTCTTCCCAAAACCGTTGCAAGGGCTTTACATTGGCACTTGCAGCGCGTTGAAGGGCTAGGTCAAAAAATCAGCGCTTCCCTAATCGCTGGTGATTTTTTAAACTGTCGAGTCCGCTCGCCCAACCGGGCAGCGCGCATATTGCATTCGCTCCGAGGAATACCATGGCCCGCGTAACCGTTGAAGATTGCCTAAACCACGTGGAAAACCGCTTTGAGCTGGTCATGCTGTCTACCAAGCGTGCCCGTCAACTGGCCACCGGCGGCAAAGAGCCACTGGTCCAGTGGGAAAACGACAAGCCTACCGTTGTAGCCTTGCGTGAAATCGCTGAAGGCCTGATGAGCTACGAGTTCATCGCCAACGCTGAAATCGTCGAAGACGAACCGCTGTTCGCAGCGTTCGAGGACGAGTCCAACGAGGCAGTCTAAGCCATGCCTGGTCGACGTAGCACGGCGCGGGGTCACAGCGAACGGCAGGTTTCATCATGCCGAGCATAGACGCCCTCGCCGATCGCTTATCGACCTACCTCGGCAAGGACCAGGTCAACCTGGTCCGCCGAGCGTACTTCTACGCCGAACAAGCCCACGACGGCCAGCGCCGCCGTAGCGGCGAGGCGTACGTCACGCACCCACTCGCGGTGGCGAATATTCTTGCCGACATGCACATGGACCATCAGAGCCTGATGGCTGCGATGCTGCATGACGTGATCGAAGACACCGGTATTGCCAAGGAAGCGCTGCAAGCGCAGTTCGGCGAAACCGTGGCCGAACTGGTCGACGGGGTCAGCAAACTGACCCAGATGAACTTCGAGACCAAGGCCGAAGCCCAGGCTGAAAACTTCCAGAAAATGGCCATGGCCATGGCCCGCGACATTCGCGTGATTCTGGTCAAACTGGCTGACCGCCTGCACAACATGCGAACCCTGGAAGTCCTGTCCGGCGAAAAACGCCGACGGATCGCCAAGGAAACCCTGGAAATCTATGCGCCTATCGCCAATCGGCTGGGCATGCACGCCATCCGCATAGAATTCGAAGACCTTGGCTTCAAGGCAATGCACCCGATGCGGTCCGCGCGGATCAACCAGGCGGTCAAACGCGCCCGCGGCAATCGCAAGGAAATCGTCAACAAGATCGAAGAATCCCTCAGCCACTGCCTGGCCATCGACGGCATTCAGGGCGAGGTCAGCGGTCGCCAGAAACACCTCTACGGCATCTACAAGAAAATGCGCGGCAAGCGTCGGGCCTTCAACGAGATCATGGACGTCTATGCGTTCCGGATCATCGTCGACAAGGTCGATACCTGCTACCGCGTGCTGGGTGCTGTGCATAATTTGTACAAACCGTTGCCGGGGCGCTTCAAGGACTACATCGCGATCCCCAAAGCCAACGGCTATCAGTCGCTGCACACCACGCTGTTCGGCATGCACGGTGTACCGATCGAGATTCAGATCCGCACCCGTGAAATGGAAGAAATGGCCAACAACGGCATCGCCGCCCATTGGCTCTATAAATCCAGTGGCGATGAGCAGCCAAAAGGTACTCATGCCCGCGCCCGCCAGTGGGTCAAAGGCGTGCTGGAGATGCAGCAACGGGCCGGCAACTCGCTGGAGTTCATCGAGAGCGTGAAGATCGACCTGTTCCCGGACGAGGTCTACGTGTTCACGCCCAAAGGCCGGATCATGGAACTGCCCAAAGGCTCCACGGCGGTCGACTTCGCTTACGCGGTGCACACCGACGTGGGCAACAGCTGCATTGCATGTCGGATCAATCGACGTCTCGCACCGCTGTCCGAACCGCTGCAAAGCGGTTCCACGGTCGAGATCGTCAGCGCCCCCGGGGCACGACCGAACCCGGCATGGCTCAACTTCGTCGTCACCGGCAAGGCGCGGACTCACATCCGCCATGCGCTGAAACTGCAACGCCGCTCCGAATCCATCAGCCTCGGCGAGCGCCTGCTGAGCAAAGTGCTGAATGGCTTCGACAGCTCGCTGGAAAAAATCGCGGCCGAGCGCGTCAAGGCGATGCTAACCGAGTATCGCCTGGAACTGATCGAAGACCTGCTCGAAGACATCGGCCTGGGCAACCGCATGGCCTATGTGGTCGCCCGCCGCCTCCTCGGCGAAGGCGAACAGCTGCCAAATGCGGAAGGCCCGCTGGCGATTCGCGGCACCGAAGGCCTGGTGCTCAGTTACGCCAAGTGCTGCACACCGATCCCGGGCGACCCGATTGTCGGCCACCTGTCCGCGGGCAAAGGTATGGTCGTGCACCTGGACAACTGCCGCAACATCAGCGAAATCCGCCACAACCCGGAAAAGTGCATCCAGCTCTCGTGGGCCAAGGATGTCACCGGCGAATACAATGTCGAGCTGCGCGTCGAGCTGGAACACCAGCGCGGCCTGATCGCTCTGCTGGCCAGCAGCGTCAACGCGGCCGACGGCAATATCGAAAAAATCAGCATGGACGAACGCGATGGTCGCATCAGCGTGGTCCAACTGGTGGTCAGCGTGCACGACCGCGTGCACTTGGCCCGCGTGATCAAAAAACTGCGCGCCCTGACCGGGGTGATTCGCATCACTCGCATGCGTGCGTAAGCCACTCATTACAAGGAGTCATTCATGACCAAAACAGTTATTACCAGCGACAAGGCCCCGGCCGCCATCGGCACTTACTCCCAGGCAATCAAGGCCGGCAACACCGTTTACATGTCGGGTCAAATCCCTCTGGACCCAAAAACCATGGAGCTGGTAGAAGGCTTCGAAGCCCAGACCGTCCAGGTGTTCGAGAACCTCAAAGCCGTGGCTGAAGCCGCTGGCGGTTCGTTCAAGGACATCGTCAAACTGAACATCTTCCTCACCGACCTGAGCCACTTCGCCAAGGTCAACGAGATCATGGGCAAGTACTTTGACCAGCCTTACCCTGCCCGCGCCGCCATCGGCGTAGCGGCCCTGCCAAAGGGTTCGCAGGTTGAGATGGATGCCATTCTGGTCATCGACTAATGCGTGCGGCGCAGCTTTAAAGGCTGCGCCGCTGCCGTATGTATAAAAAGCGTTTTGAAAGGACTCCATCATGCGCGTTGCGCTAGCTCTCTCGCTGGTCGCCCTACTCTTGGGCGGTTGTGCCAGCAACCCTGCCGACCGTGACATCAGCGGCACCTGGATCAATCAAGTGGCGATCGATGCAGCAGCCAAAGGCGGCCCTCTGCGCGAAGCGCTGCAGGCCTATGGCCCGAACCTGGAATGGGACGTCAATACCAAGGCCGGCCAGGCCCGCTACACCAACGGTTTTGAAAATGTCGACGGCAAGCTGCTGGGCGAAGAGTCCGGCGCCTGGAAAATCGACTTTTATGGCAGCTCGGGTAGTGAGCTGAAGCGTGACGGCAAGCAATTGAGCCAGGCCGCCAGCGACAACGAACCCGAACAAATCTTCGACCGCGCACTGACTCCTGTGCCGGACGGCGCACCGATGGGTGCCAGTTTCGAACGCGCATTGTATTCGGCCTACATGGGCGGCAGCTGGAAAGTCGTCAGCGGTCCAGGTGAAGGCAATACCGTGCAATTCCAGGCTGACGGCCAGATTGCCGGCCTGCCGGGGGCGGATCGCTATGCCCTGTGCCTGGCCGGTGATTGCGCGTCGATGAGCGGCGGCAATGACAGCATGTGGCTACAGGCGAATGGTCAGGGCAACACCTGGATCTTTTCGCGCAAGGGCAAGGAACTGGAAATCCTCCAGGCAGTGAACACCGCACAGGCGGATGAAATGCCGCAGTTCACCCCGGGTGATCGCAAGTGGTTGCTGGAAAAGCAGTAATCCGTCCATAAGGCCAACACATAACCAATGTGGGAGCGAGCCTGCTCCCACTGTTGGTTTGTGGTGTTTGAAAGTCAGCTGCGCCCTTCAAGGATCGCCGCGTAACCTTCGCGATAGCTTGGGTACTTCGGTGTCCAGCCCAAGGCTTTCGCCCGAGCATTGCTGCACTGCTTACTGCCAGTGCGACGCACGCTCGCGTCTTCGGCCCATTCGGTCACGCCCAGATACTCACGCAACCAGCCCACCACTTCGGCCAGTGGCGCAGGCGCGTCGTCGACGCCTATATAAACGTCATCCAGCACCGCCCCCCGCTGATCAGCCTCCAGCAGATACGCCATCAACCCCGCAGCGTCGTCGGCGTGAATGCGGTTGCCATACAACGGCGGATCAATCGCTACGCGATAACCGCGACGGACCTGAGTCAGCAGAAACTCTCGGCCCGGACCGTAGATCCCGGTCAAACGCACGATGCTCGCCGGGATACCACTATGGAGGGCAACCTGCTCGGCTTCCAGCATCACTCGCCCTGAATAGCCCGCCGCCACGGTCGGCGAGGTCTCGTCCACCCACTCGCCCTCCTGCTGGCCGTAAACGCTGCTGCTGGAGACGAATAACAGCCGATTGGGCAACTGACCGTAGTCGCCCAGCCATTCCAGCACGTGCTGCAAACCCTGAATATAGGCGGCGCGGTAACCGGCCTCATCGTGATCGGTGGCGGCCGCGCAATACACCAGGTAATCCACCGCACCGACTGGCCAGGTCGCTGGACAGTCTTCATTGAACAAGTCACCGGCAACGCCAATTACCCCCGAGGGCAGAAGTGAGATGTCACGCCTCAGGCCATGAACCTCCCACCCGCAAGCCAGCAATTGCGTAGCCAGACGACTGCCAACATCACCGCAGCCGGCGATCAAAACAGAAGGCGCGGACATCAGAAAACTCCTATTGGAAAGGCACAGACTAGCGCCGGCAGTGGAGGTGCGGCTAGCAATGCAGGAAAAAAAGATACTCTATTACTTTTGTTAACAAGAATTATTTGCAATAATGCCGGCCACTTTTGTTCTCGGCCTCACGAGGCCTGGAAGAACATTTACCGTCTTTTTCTCTCAGGTCCGGCCAGCATGACACGCAATCATTTCCCCGCTTCGCCAACCAAACGACCTCGCGCCTGGAGCGCGGTGGCCGCCCTGCTGCTCAGCCTGATGCTGGCGCCGACCGCCGCTTTCGCTGACGCACAAACCCCAGCCGCGCCGGCAGCCACTGTTGCTCCAGCGCCTGCCGATCACGCCGCACCGTCCGTGACCCCGGCGGCGACCGACCCGGCCCAAGCCGTAGACAGCATCGCCGAAGACGCTCCGGAAGTCCTTGAAGCCGACAACACTTTGGGCATGGCCCACGACCTGTCGCCGTGGGGCATGTACCAGAACGCCGACATCATCGTGAAAATCGTGATGATCGGCCTGGCCATCGCCTCGATCATCACATGGACCATCTGGATCGCCAAAGGCTTCGAGCTGATGGGTGCCAAGCGTCGTCTGCGCACCGAAATCGCCCACCTGAAAAAAGCCACCACGCTTAAAGAAGCCAGCGCGACAGCCACCAAACAAGGCACCCTCGCCAATTTGTTGGTGCATGACGCCCTGGAAGAGATGCGCCTGTCGGTCAACAGCCGCGAGAAAGAAGGCATCAAGGAACGCGTAGCCTTCCGCCTCGAGCGTCTGGTTGCGGCCTGTGGACGCAACATGAGCAGCGGCACCGGCGTGCTCGCCACCATCGGATCCACCGCGCCGTTCGTCGGCCTGTTCGGTACCGTGTGGGGCATCATGAACAGCTTCATCGGCATCGCCAAAACCCAGACCACCAACCTCGCCGTCGTAGCTCCCGGCATCGCCGAAGCCCTGCTGGCCACTGCGATGGGCCTGGTTGCTGCGATTCCTGCCGTCGTGATCTACAACGTATTTGCTCGCTCCATTGCCGGTTACAAGGCGCAAGTATCCGATGCCTCGGCTGAAGTCCTGCTGCTGGTTAGCCGTGACCTCGATCACCTGCCGACCACCGAGCGCGCCACGCAACCCCACGTGGTCAAAGTAGGGTAATCAGCCATGGGCTTGCATTTGAAAGAAGGCGCAGACGACGATCTGGCCGAGAACCACGAAATCAACGTCACACCGTTCATTGACGTGATGCTGGTGCTGTTGATCATCTTCATGGTGGCGGCCCCGCTCGCCACCGTGGACATCAAGGTCGACCTGCCCGCTTCCAGCGCCAAGCCGGCGCCGCGACCAGAGAAGCCGGTTTTCCTCAGCGTAAAAGCTGACCAGCGCCTGTTCCTCGGCGAAGACGAAGTGAAAGCCGAAGCACTCGGCGCCACGCTCGACGCCAGAACCCAGGGCAAGAAAGACACGACGATCTTCTTCCAGGCCGACAAAGGCGTGGATTACGGCGACCTGATGAGCGTGATGGACAACCTGCGCTCGGCCGGTTATCTGAAGGTGGGTCTGGTCGGACTCGAGACGGCAGTCAAGAAATGATCACGACGCGCCAAAAGCTGACGCGTTACAGCGGGAGCCTGGCCGTGGTGCTGGGCATTCATGCGCTGGCGATTGCGCTGGCGCTGAACTGGACGTCGCGCCCACCGATCGAACTGCCACCGCAGGCGATGATGGTCGAGTTGGCGCCGGTACCTGCCCCGCCGCCACCGGCACCGCCGAAGGTCATAACGCCGCCACAGCCACCCGCCCCGGAGGAAGAACTGCCGATACCGAAGCTGGCTGAAGTGCCGAAGGCCGAGATCAACGCGCCGAAACCGGTCAAACCCAAGCCAAAGCCTCAACCGCCCAAGCCTGTGGAGAAAAAGCCGGAGCCGCCTAAAGAGAAGCCGTCCGAGGAAAAACCGAGCGACGCGCAACCGACAAAGGCGCCAACGGAGAAATCCGCTCAGCCTGCACCGGGCCCATCACCGGCGCAGCAAGCGGCCAAAGCCAGTTGGCAAGGCGCCCTGCTCGCTCACCTGGCCAAGTACAAGAAGTACCCGGCCAGTGCGCAGGCGCGGAACAAGGAAGGCACGAACCGTCTGCGCTTCGTGGTGGATGCTGAAGGTAACGTGTTGTCGTTCGAACTGATGAGCCCTTCCGGTAATGCCGATCTGGACCGGGCCACCCTGGAAATGATCCGCCGCGCCCAACCACTGCCCAAGCCACCGACTGACATGTTGACCAACGGCGCCATCGAAATCGTTGCACCGTTTGTTTACTCGCTGGATAAACGCCGGCGCTGACACCCGTCGCAACACTGCCAAAGGCACCGAAAGGTGCCTTTTGCATATCCGCCAGCGGCAAACCTGCTTTGCCCTGTGTCACTCAACGCACTCAGTCTGATAACGTGCGTCTATCGATTGCAGCCGGTATGCTTGGCCCGCAACTTCATGGACGCTTGCTATGACTCTTACAGAATTACGCTACATCGTCACCCTCGCCCAAGAGCAGCACTTCGGCCACGCGGCCGAGCGTTGCCATGTCAGCCAGCCGACCCTGTCGGTGGGCGTGAAAAAGCTTGAAGACGAACTCGGTGTGCTGATTTTCGAGCGCAGCAAAAGTGCCGTGCGCCTGACCCCGGTCGGCGAAGGCATTGTCGCCCAGGCACAGAAAGTGCTGGAACAGGCCCAAGGCATTCGCGAGCTGGCCCAGGCCGGCAAGAACCAGCTGACCGCACCGCTGAAAGTCGGCGCCATCTACACCGTCGGCCCGTACCTGTTTCCGCACCTGATTCCACAACTGCACCGGGTCGCCCCGCAGATGCCGTTGTACATCGAAGAAAACTTCACCCACGTGCTGCGCGACAAACTGCGCAACGGCGAGCTCGACGCGATCATCATCGCCCTGCCGTTCAACGAAGCCGACGTGCTGACCCTGCAGCTCTACGACGAACCGTTCTACGTCCTGATGCCGGCCCAGCACCCATGGACCCAAAAAGAGTCCATCGACGCCGCCCTGCTCAACGACAAGAGCCTGCTGCTGCTCGGCGAAGGCCACTGTTTCCGCGATCAAGTGCTGGAAGCCTGCCCGACCCAGGCCAAAGGCAACGACGGCGCCAAGCACACCACGGTGGAATCCAGCTCCCTGGAAACCATCCGCCACATGGTTGCGTCCGGCTTGGGTATCTCGATCCTGCCGCTGTCGGCGGTTGACAGTCATCACTACGCTCCCGGCGTGATCGAAGTGCGTCCACTGACACCTCCGGTGCCGTTCCGCACCGTGGCCATCGCCTGGCGTGCGAGCTTCCCGCGGCCGAAAGCGATTGAAATCCTTGCTGACTCCATTCGCCTGTGCTCGGTGGCCAAGCCGCAAGCACCGATGGTTACGGCCTAAGTCGCTGCCATGACCGAGTTGTCGCAAATGTCGGTGACGGCACTCAAGGGTGTCGGCGAAGCCATGGCCGAGAAGTTGGCCAAGGTCGGACTGGAGAATCTCCAGGACGTGCTGTTTCACCTGCCGCTGCGCTATCAAGACCGCACGCGCGTGGTCCCGATCGGCCACTTGCGACCCGGGCAAGACGCGGTGATCGAAGGCACCGTCAGCGGCGCCGATGTGGTCATGGGCCGCCGCCGAAGCCTGGTGGTGCGCCTGCAGGACGGCACCGGCGGGCTCAGTCTGCGCTTCTACCATTTCAGCAATGCCCAGAAAGAAGGACTCAAACGTGGCACGCGCATTCGCTGCTACGGCGAAGCACGGCCCGGTGCGTCGGGGCTGGAAATCTACCACCCGGAATACCGCGCCATCACCGGCGACGAGCCGCCGCCGGTGGACGAAACCCTGACCCCGGTTTACCCGCTCACTGAGGGCCTGACCCAACAGCGCTTGCGTCAACTGTGCATGCAAACCCTGACGATGCTCGGCCCCACCAGCCTGCCCGACTGGCTGCCGACCGAACTGGCCCGGGACTATCAACTGGCGCCGCTGGCCGATGCGATCCGCTACCTGCACCACCCGCCGGCCGATGCCGATGTCGACGAACTCGCCCTCGGTCATCACTGGGCGCAGCACCGCTTGGCTTTCGAAGAACTGCTGACCCATCAACTGTCCCAGCAGCGCTTGCGCGAGAGCATGCGCTCCCTGCGCGCGCCGGCAATGCCGAAAGCCACCCGGCTGCCGGCCCAGTATCTGGCCAACCTCGGTTTCACTCCGACCGGCGCCCAGCAACGAGTCGGCAACGAAATCGCCTACGACCTGAGTCAGCACGAACCCATGCTACGGCTGATCCAGGGCGACGTCGGCGCGGGCAAAACTGTAGTCGCCGCCCTCGCCGCGTTGCAGGCGTTGGAGGCCGGTTACCAGGTCGCGCTGATGGCACCCACCGAAATCCTCGCCGAGCAGCACTTCATTACCTTCAAACGCTGGCTCGAACCGCTGGGCATTGAAGTCGCGTGGCTGGCCGGCAAGCTCAAAGGCAAGAACCGCGTGGCCGCACTGGAGCAGATTGCCAACGGCACACCGATGGTGGTCGGCACCCACGCGCTGTTCCAGGACGAAGTGCAGTTCAAGAACCTCGCACTGGCGATCATCGACGAACAACACCGTTTCGGCGTGCAGCAGCGGCTGGCCCTGCGGCAGAAAGGTGTCGGCGGGCGGATGTGTCCGCACCAGCTGATCATGACCGCCACACCAATTCCCCGGACGCTGGCCATGAGCGCCTACGCCGACCTCGACACCTCGATCCTCGACGAACTACCGCCTGGCCGGACCCCGGTGAACACCGTGCTGATCATCGACTCCCGGCGCGTCGAAGTCATCGAGCGGGTGCGCGGCGCCTGTGCCGAAGGACGTCAGGCCTATTGGGTGTGCACGCTGATCGAAGAGTCGGAAGAGCTGACCTGCCAGGCCGCCGAAACCACCTACGAAGACCTCACCGCCGCCCTCGGCGAGCTGAAGGTCGGGCTGATCCACGGCCGCATGAAGCCCGTCGAAAAAGCCGCGGTCATGGCCGAATTCAAGGCCGGCAACCTGCAACTGCTGGTCGCCACCACGGTGATTGAAGTCGGCGTCGACGTGCCCAACGCCAGCCTGATGATCATCGAAAACCCCGAACGCCTCGGGCTTGCGCAATTGCACCAGTTGCGGGGCCGTGTGGGGCGAGGCAGCACCGCCAGCCATTGCGTGCTGCTTTACCATCCGCCGCTGTCACAGATCGGTCGTCAGCGGTTGGGCATCATGCGCGAAACCAACGACGGGTTTGTCATCGCCGAAAAAGACCTTGAGCTGCGCGGCCCCGGCGAAATGCTCGGTACGCGTCAGACCGGCCTGCTGCAATTCAAGGTCGCTGACCTGATGCGCGACGCCGACCTGTTGCCCGCCGTGCGTGACGCCGCCCAGGCGCTGCTGGAGCGCTGGCCTGATCATGTCAGCCCGCTGCTCGACCGCTGGCTACGTCATGGGCAGCAATATGGCCAAGTGTGAGCACCGTCGCAGTTTCTGAGCCACCGTTCTGAGCAAGCTGGTTATACTCCTGCCATTGTTTTAAAACGGATACAGACCATGACCGAAGCTGCCCTCGCACCCGCCACCCCGCACGCTCCGTCGGTTATTCGGCTGATGCTGGGCAAATTGGGTATCGCCTACGAAGAAGTCCTCGACCACCACGCACTGAACGCCGCACGCAAAGTGCAGGCTGTTCTGCTCGATGACACCGTGGGCACGCTCATGGTGCTGTTCCCTCAAAGCCAATTGCTGGACCTCAATAGCCTCGCCGAGCTGACAGGCCGCCGCCTCACCGCCGTGTCGACCGAGCGTCTGGTAAAAATGCTCGGCAAACACAACCTGAGCCTGCTGCCCGGTATGCCGGCGCTCACCAGCTCACCGTGCCTGTATGAAGAAAGCCTGCTGCGCGAGCCGAAGTTGCTGATCAACTCGGGCGAGCCGGGCGTGTTGCTGGAAGTCACCCGCGAAGACTTCAAGACCATGCTGACCAAGGCCAGCGCCGCCAACTTCGGCGAAGCGCTGACCCGCATTCGCCCGAACCTCGACCGCCCCGACGATGACCGTGAGGAAATCACCCAGGCCGTCCAGGCGTTCACCGCGCGGCGCATCCAACAGCGTCTGGAAGCGACCATCGAGATTCCGCCGCTGGCCGAGACCGCGCAGAAAATCATCAAACTTCGTGTCGACCCCAACGCCACCATTGACGACATCACCGGCGTCGTCGAAACCGACCCAGCCCTGGCCGCACAGGTCGTGAGCTGGGCGGCGTCGCCGTACTACGCGTCGCCGGGCAAGATTCGTTCAGTGGAAGACGCCATCGTGCGGGTGCTGGGTTTCGACCTGGTGATCAACCTCGCGCTCGGCCTGGCCCTGGGCAAAACCCTGAGCCTGCCCAAGGACCATCCGCAACACACCACGCCGTACTGGCAGCAATCGATTTACACCGCCGCCGTCATCGAAGGCCTGACCCGCGCCATGCCCCGCGCCCAGCGCCCGGAAGCCGGCCTGACCTACCTCGCCGGCCTGCTGCACAACTTCGGCTACTTGCTGCTCGCCCACGTGTTCCCGCCGCACTTCTCGCTGATCTGCCGCCACCTGGAGGTCAACCCGCACCTGTGCCACAGCTACGTCGAGCAACACTTGCTGGGCATCAGCCGTGAACAGATCGGCTCGTGGCTGATGCGCTACTGGGACATGCCCGAAGAACTGGCCACCGCGCTGCGCTTCCAGCACGACCCGGGCTACGACGGCGATTACGCCGAGTACCCTAACCTCGTGTGCCTGGCTGTGCGTTTGCTGCGCAGTCGTGGGATTGGGTCTGGTCCGGATGAAGACATTCCAGACGCCTTGCTGGAGCGCGTCGGCCTGACTCGCGACAAAGCCAACGACGTCGTCAGCAAAGTGCTTGAAGCCGAAGTGCTGCTGCGTGAACTGGCTTCGCAATTCACCCAGGCCTAAAAGCATCGCGGGCTTGCCCGCGATGAATCCTCCTCGGTCTAAATGACAGACCTCAAGCCTTGGCTTTGGCCTTCCTCGGCTTCAAATACTTGGTCAACCCCTGAAACCAGATCACCAGCGCCGGGTTGCCCTTGATCTGAATCGACTTGTCCTGAATCCCCGTCATAAACGCCAATTGCTTGTTCTTCGCCTGCATCGTGGCAAAGCCATACGCCGCGTCTTTAAAAGCAATCGCAAACGCAGGCTCGGCATACACGCCCGACTTGCTGGTGATGCGCTGATCCTTCACAAAGAAATGCCGCGCCACTTTCCCGTCCAGGGTCTGTAGCTGGAACACCAACTCCTTGTCACCCAACTGCTGCTGAAACGCAGGATTAGTCCGACTGGCCCTACCCATCAACAAACCCAGCATCCACAGAAGAAAACGAAATTTCATGCGTGCAGCCTCAAAAGGAAAATGAACGGCCGGCGCAGTGTAGCGGCTTCAAGCAAGAACGCCACTGCCTGGTTGCGTTTGAAGAAGATGCAGTGCTTTTTGACGCCAATGACTACCAAGTCACGCCAACCTGATCATTATCACGCGCAGCAAAGGAATGCATCCCGTGACGCTCCGCGTCACCTCCCGACACCGTCCCTACACCTGAAGAAACACAATCCTGTAGGAGCTGCCGAAGGTTCGGGCCGCGTTCGGACGATCTTTTGATCTTGATCCCCTCAAACCTCTCGGACATTTCCGTCAACATGCCGGGCTGTCTGTGAACTAGGCAGTCGTAGGTATCACCGATAGTCTCTGGTGGTCGCCGCAAAATCGGTGACACGGACGTGCAAGTCCGCCTCGGCATGCAATCGGTTATGGCTATTCATCGAGCGTTTTCTTATGCTCGCGAATTGTTATGGCAGCTGTGTGTGGGAGACCTTCGGGTCTGCCGGTTTACCGAGTCGGTCTTGCACACCTATGCACAGCTGCCACCTCCTTCGAAGCAAGCGAAACGGTGTTAGCTCCTAAATCTCGGTATTACTCCTATGATCAAGCCAACACCTAACCCCCCCGAACACGAAGACACATCCCCCTACGAATCCTTAGATTCAAAAAAACTCCACGAAGCCGCCGAGCGCGCCCTAGATCTTCACCTCGGCACACCTGCGGATAAAAAACCTAAACGTCGCAATGGCGACCTCTTCATCGTCGCTCCCGACCTCCACACCGAAACCGTCCTGGCCAACGCCTCGGAAGACCTGCTGTCCATCAGCGCCATCGCCGCCGACCTGGCCGACAGCGTAGAAGGCTCACGCCGCTCCGTCGCACTGGCACTCAGCAGAATGGCGGTCGGTGTGCATCTGTTAGTGGAGCGAGCTCTGGACCATATTGATTCGCCGGATCCGGCGGAGCATCGGGCTAAGACGTAGCAAGAAATACGAAGGGGACTGACGTCCCCTTCTTCATTCCAATGCATTGTCACGTCTGCACTCCGAGCTTTAAATGCAGTGACTTGCCTTGACCGATTCCACCCCCCTTCAATCCAATCCACCATCACCTGCTTCTCCAAAGGCAGCCGAGAGAATGCACGCTGCACGGCCTGACACTGCTGAACGCCGCCAGGAAAGTTCCAAAAGCACGAAAAAGCTGAAAATCACCATGCATCTACGCATACTTGTGCCGCACTTTCAGAATGGAATCTTCAAATGCCTTTTGCCTTACCCCACCCTATCCTTATCCACACCATGATGCTGGCCAGTATGGCTTTTACCACAATTGCTGCCGCCAACAGTTTCGACTGTGCCAATGCTGCGACACCTACAGAAAAGGCAATATGTTCTGACCCATACACGCTTGGATTGGATCGTAAATTGGGGAAGGCATGGAAAACAGCAAAGGCAACAGTGAAAGACACCGTGATGCTGAAGGCTGATCAACGCCAATGGATTAAAAACCGCGACCACTGCGCTGCCGACTTTCATTGTTTGCGACGCAGTTATTAGCAACCAACTCAAGATTTCCGGCCACGGGCCCTCCAACGGGTTTTCCGTTTGTTGGATCTGTCGGCGCCTGGAAAATAGGCAGTCGCTTTGTGGCTTGGGCTTTGACTTTACCTTGCCAGTAATTTGGTCTTGTGCGCTCCGGTATGGCATCTGCTACCCAGATGCGATCACCTTTCGAGTTTCTGTAAGGATCGCCG
This sequence comes from Pseudomonas sp. Ma2-10, assembly GCF_054330215.1. Classification (NCBI taxonomy): domain Bacteria; kingdom Pseudomonadati; phylum Pseudomonadota; class Gammaproteobacteria; order Pseudomonadales; family Pseudomonadaceae; genus Pseudomonas; species Pseudomonas sp. Ma2-10. The sequence goes on from NZ_JBTEYL010000002.1 coordinate 455,837, forward strand.
TCTTTCATATAAGCGAACCAGACCTCACGACCTACGTTGCGTACTTTATGAGATCCATTTTTAACGCTACCGGACAGGATTTTCCCTTTGGCGTAAGTAAGGTTGCCAACGTCTTTCTGGTCGACGATCTCCAGTTTCGTACCGTTAGCAAGCTTTCCGGGCGAAGCGATCTGGCTTGATAAAGGTGCTTCGTCGTACGCCTTGAAGTCACCTACTTTCATAGTAATTTTTGGCTTCGGCTTTTCCTGAGGCGTTAGCGGATACCGTTGATAAGGCAGCAAGTGCATGTAGAGACTGTAGAAGTTCAGGGTATTTTGCTTACCTTTATTCGAACCTTCTTCCGGATTTGGCGCCGATTTGTATTCATGGCGCACCAAGCAAAACGAGTTGGAGTACTTCAGTTTTTTCTCGTTATCACCGAAGGTCGACTCCAAATAATCGTCATTAAGGCGATAGGCAACGACTTCTCCATCCGCCATGCAGCGTATCGGCTCATTCAATACACATTGCGGAGCACTTGCATCGCTGATGTGAATGCCGCCATGCCAGAATCTATTGCTACCCAATAGGTAATGCCCTGATTTTTCGCTCTCAAGCGCTTTGTAAACATCTTCTGCATCAGTGAACTGCTTACCATCTGCCTTTCGGAATGGGTATTGAAAGTTCATCAGTGGTGTAGGCCCCTCATTAGGTGAAGAAGCCGGAGCGGCCGCAGGACTTGCGGCTGCTTCCTGTTGGCTCCACCACACTTCAGGGCTAATGAGGTTCCCATTGGGACCCTTCATTTGATAGTGAACATGACGTGGATATTGGGTCACACCATTCGGCCCCTTCCCCCCCATTGTTCCGATCTCGTCACCTGCAGCAACGGTTGCTCCCTGACTTACCATGTGACTGCTTGTATGCAAAATCTCATGACTGTTGCCGTCCGCATCTTTTATTTTTATCGTGCCATAGTTCCCACCAGTAAATGTGACTGTGCCTGCAATTGGCGCATAAACTTTTGGATTCTGCAGATTGATGCCATTTTGGCCACCAATATAATTAAAATCTGTCCCTCCATGAGGGCCACTCGCACGTTGCTCGCCATAGACTCCCGTTATATGAGGCTGGTGGCCATCAACCGGGGGCAGAACACGGAGCATCACTTCATTGAAAGACATATAACTTCCTTTTTAAATTTCTATCAAAGCGAGTAATCTTGAACTTCATCCAAAAACCAACACGCTTCCAACTTAAATATATAGAAAACCTGGTAGTCTGTATCTGGCTTTTCAATTTTTACTTTTGCAATACCGTTGGACACCTCTAGAACTTCAACTTCAAGACCGTCCGCAGTTCGTTTCTCTTTTCCAGGAACTATAGGGAACTTCAGCTTTTGTTTCTCCAAAAAAACTATTTTTTGCTCTGGCTCAGGTTCGGCGTCTACCGTTATTAATTTTTTCAAGGGAGTATGAGTAAACTCCTGCTGCACAGAAGAGCTCTCCAAATAAGAACCTAAAAAAGCTGAAAAAACCTTCGACGGGCATGAACTTACATCAGCTCCGCCTGCAATCGCATTGCTTGAAAAAAGCCCGAACGCTGATATAACCAGTGCGAGAGTGAAGCGCAATTGACATTTCATAAACAGATCCTTGAGTTGAATTATTAATCACTCAGAAAACACAAAAAAAGCCTTCGGTTTAACCTTCTCAGGCGGCGCATTCAACAACGCCTGATCCATCAAACTCCCCGCCTTATCCTGATCCGCAGCTCCCGGCAGCACTGGTGGCTTAATCCCGATCTCCGTCCCACTCCCCGCCGAACCACCGGCATTAATCTTCACCACCGGCCCAACCACCGTAATCCCGCCGGCATCGAGCTTGATGAAGCTGCCACCCGCCTTCACGGTGAGTTCCATCCCGGCTTTGATGACAATCTTGTCCCCAGCCTTAAGATGAATCTCTTTCCCAACGCTAGTCAGTTGCGCACTCCCCAACTTCACATGCTGGTTCTGCCCAATAGTCAGGTGGTCATCCATCCGCGCTTCAGTCTTGCGATCCGCAATCGTGGTCCGATGCTCTTCAGCCTTGAGTTCGGTGTAGGTGTTCTTAACCACCGTGTCGTGCCGTTCGTTACCCACACGAATCTTCTGGTCGTGCTCAACGTTTTCATCCCAATCCCGCTGAGCATGAATGAAGATCTGCTCGGCACCTTTCTTGTCTTCAATCCGCAATTCATTGAACCCGCCGCCGCCCGGTGAGCTGAGGGTTTTGAACACAGTGCGGGTTTTGTTCGCCGGCAATTCGTAGGGAACCTGGTTTTCTTTGTGGTACAGGCAACCGGTCACCAGTGGCTGGTCGGGATCGCCTTCGAGGAAGGTCACCAGTACTTCCATGCCGATACGCGGGATGGCGATGGCACCGTAGCGGTCACCGGCCCAACTCGAAGAGACGCGCATCCAGCAGCTGGTTTTGTCGTCGGCCTGGCCTTCGCGGTCCCAGTGAAATTGCACCTTGATGCGGCCGTACTGGTCGCAGTGGATTTCTTCGCCTTTGGGGCCGGTGACCATCGCGGTCTGGCTGCCGAGGACGCGCGGTTTCGGGTGTTGCAGGGCCGGGCGGTAGAACACGTCCCACGGGGTGGCGAGGAAGCGGTTGCGGTAGCCCTGGTGGAAGTCGTCCTTTTTGTCGGTGGTGTCGCTGGTCACGGACTCTTCGAGGACTTGCGGCTGCTTGCCTTCGTGGAAGATTTCGGTGAGCAGCCAGAGGTCGTTCCACTCGCTGCGCGGGTGGTCGGACATGTCCAGGAAGTGGCCGCTGACCAGGGTGGTCTGATCGCTTTTGCCTTCGGCTTGGCGGTAGTCGGCGCGGTGGCGTTCGAGGGCGCGTTGGCTGAGGAATTTGCCGCGTGCGCGGTCGATGAAGCGGCCGGGGTAGTCGTAGTCTTCGAGGTCCGGGGCGTCGCTTTGCGCCTCGGGTTTGTAGGCGGACTCGAGTTGCAGGCGTGGTTTTTCNTTGGCTGAGGAATTTGCCGCGTGCGCGGTCGATGAAGCGGCCGGGGTAGTCGTAGTCTTCGAGGTCCGGGGCGTCGCTTTGCGCCTCGGGTTTGTAGGCGGACTCGAGTTGCAGGCGTGGTTTTTCGAAGTCGTAGTCGCGGCGGGTGACGCGGCCGGTGCAGGTTTCCAGGCGCAGTTTGAAGCCTTTGATCACCGGTTCGTCGGCGACCATGCCGCTGCCTTGGACGTAGGCGGTGGGTTGGCCGAGTTTCGGGAATACGGTTTGGTCGTCGCCGAAGACCAACAGATGACCTTTGGCACTGTGCTGGAAGTGGTAGTGAATGCCTTCTTCTTCGCACAGGCGCTGCACGAAGTGCAGGTCGGTTTCGTCGTACTGCACGCAGTAGTCGCGGTCCGGGCAGGGCTGGCTGAGCTGGAAGTTGTAGGCGTTGCCCTTGATGCCGTGCTCGTCGAGGATCAGCGCGATGATTTTTGGCGCGGACATCTGCTGGTAGATGCGCTGGTTGGTGCGGTGGTGCAGGTATTGAAGTTGCGGCACCAGGGAGATTTTGTAGCGGGTCAGGCGTTTGCCGGCATCGCCTTGGGCGACGCGGTAGATCTGGCCGTGGATGCCGCTACCTTTATCGTCCAACGCCAGAAACGCCTGTTTGTGCAGCAGGGTTTCCAAGTCGAGGTCGGGGTTTTCGCTGACCAGTTCCAGGTCGAAGCGATACGGCTGGCTGATGCCTTCGGTGCCGGTGAACGACAGCACTTGCAGGTCGCCTACATAGTCTTCGACGGTCAGGCTGAAGTGCGTTTCGTTAGCTGGGTTGAACATTGCTTGCTCCCTGTTCGGTAGTCATCCGTTACGCCCGACGTCGCAGGCGTTGCAGCAAAGACGAAGTGGCGCCCATGGCGTCACGCAGTTGTGCGGCGGTGATGGTGCGCTTGGCCGCATCGAAAGCCAGCGCCGTTCGCAGGGCTGGCCAGCAGTGTTTCGGGAGATTCCTGGGGGCGTGCAGCTCGCGTTCGAGGTGGCCGTCGCGGGCCTCGGTCGAGGGCAAGCGACGGAACGGGTGTTTGCCGCCCGCCAATTCGTAGAGCACGCAGGCCACGCCGTAGACATCCGCACTGGCCGACAGCGGTTGGCCTTCGAGCAGTTCGGGGGCAGCGTAGCCGGGGGTCCAGGCGTTGAAGCGGTTGCGGCTCAGGTGCGGCAGGCCAGGCAAGATGCCCTCCTCGGCCTGGCCCAGACCGAAGTCGAACAGGCGCACGCCTTCTTCGCTGAGCATCACGTTGCTTGGCTTCATGTCACCGTGCAGCACGCCGCGAGCGTGGGCGTAGGCCAGCGCGTCGAGCAGCGGCAGCGCGATGTCGCGCAGTTCTTTCCACGGCAGGCCCAGCGGCCGTTCGCAGAGTAATTTGTCCAGGGTCAGCCCACGCATGAGTTCCATGGTGATGAAGGCGCGCTGGCAGTCGGTGTCCACTTCAAAGCTGTGCAAACGCAGCACGTTGTCGTGGCGCAGGCGTCGGGTCAGGGCGAACTCGCTGTAGAGCAAGGCGCTGGCGTCCGGCGATTCGGCAAATTCTTCGCTGAGGATTTTCAGCGCGATGTAAGGGTCGGGATCGCCGAACTGTTCGTTCAGCAAGTCCCGTGCGCGGTAAACCGCGCCCATGCCACCGGCACCGAGCAGGCGCTCGATGCGGTAACGGCCTGCGAGTACGTCGGGCATTTCGCCGACGCTGGCCTTGGTCGGCGCCAGCGCAGGTTCAGCCTGATGGGATTTGGCAAACGCAAAGTAAGTCAGGTTATTGGCTTCCTCGTCGGTCACCAGCAGGTCGTCGAGCGGCGGCATGAGTTGAGTCATTGTCGGATCACCACAGCAGTCAAGTTGTCCCGGGCCGAGCCACGCAGAGCGCCGTCGAACAGACGCTCCAACGCAACGTGCGGCGCGGTCAGGCTCAGGGCGTTGCCCAAGGCATCGGTGCTCAGCCCCTGGTACAAACCATCGCTACACAACAGAAACGCATCGCCGGGGTAGACCTCGAGTTCGAGCACATCCAGCGTCAACTGCTCGGCAGCGCCGACCGCTCGGGTCAGCGCGTGAGCGGCAGGATGCGCTCGGGCATCCTCGACGCTCATGTTTTGCTCGTCGATGAGCTGTTGTTGCAACGAATGATCCTTGGACAGCTGATACAAACGCTGGCCACGCCACAGGTAGCAACGGCTGTCGCCGGCCCAGATGCAGGCCGCGCGATGACCTTCTACCAGCAGCGCCACCACGGTGCTGCCCATGATGCTGTCGTGGCGCCCGGCCGTGACGGTCAACTCCTGACCCAAGCGGCGGTTGAGCCAGTGCAGGCACTGGCGTATGCCTTTGAGTCGTTCGTCGAAGTCGTCCTGCACCGGCAATTCCGCCAGGCTGGCGACGATCAACTGGCTGGCGATGTCGCCACCCTGATGACCGCCCATGCCGTCCGCGACCACCCACAGCCCCTGCTGTGGACAGTCGAGAAAAGCATCTTCGTTGCGCGCCCGAACCTTGCCCGGATCGGTACGCGCAGCGCTGCGCCAGGGACTGGCCACCAGCATCAGAGCCGCACCGGCATACGGAAGGTACGCAGCACGCCCATGTCGAACGGGTTTGGTGTGCGCTGGCTGCTGAGCAGGTAATTGGCGCGTAGGCCGCCCACGTCAGCTTTCAGTACCAGCACATCGCGACCGCTCAGGTACTCGGTCTGCATCAAATCGAACAGACGGAACAGCGACCACGGGCCAGTGTTCTTTTCGATACCGATCGGGCGGCCAGCCATTTTGTCGAGGACCAGGCTGGTGCGACCGTCTTCAGCGTCGGTCGGCCATTTGAACGACACCGGCACGATCGGGCCGTGGCGGTATTCGATGGTCTTGTCGCCAAACTTGAACTCGGAACGGCTGACTGCCGGGTCGAGGGTGTACGGCTCCAGTTTGAATTGCACTTGTGGCTCGGCCGGATTGATCGAGAAGAAACTCTGGCGAATCACTTGTGCCGCGGCCATCTGGTCGAGGTAGACCTTGGAGATCGGCATGCTGTGACCGTCGATGCTGCGCAGACGGTAGTTGCCAGGATCGCCACTCACGAATGGACGCATGTAGGTATCAAAGAAGCGATCGGCAATACCCTGGGCCTTGAAGAACTCGCGGAAGTCACTGATCGCAACGTCGCTGGTGCTGTGGGCGCTGAACGGGTAACGCTTGTTGATCGCCTTGCCATAGAAGCTGTACAGCTCGCTCTGATAACGCTGGTTCAGGTACTGGTAGGAATCGTTCAGCACCAGACGCCAGGTGTCTTCAGCCAGTACGTTGAACCACACGCTGACCGGACGCGGCAGACGGTTCGAGGCATTGCGCAAGTTGCTCAGCGCATCACGCTGGCCGCTCATGCGGGTCTTGGCCATTTCGAACGCAGCCTGATCCGGAGAACTGGCACGTGCCAGGCTCGCCAGTTGGAGTTGCAGGTCGTTGAGCGCCGCGAGCGCCGGGGTCAAATCAGCGGCGGGGCCGTTATTGTCGTCCAGCAAACGGTGCAGCGGTTCGAAGCGACGTTGCAGGGATTTCTTCGCGGTGTCGGGCAGGTTTTTGATCGCGGCCATGTCCGAGGCTTGGCCCGCGGCGGCAGACGCCAGTTTGCCCAGCTTGCCCAATTTGCCTTTCTGATCTGCCAGCGCTGCAGCGGCATCAGCCGCCTGATCAGCCGGATCGGCGTCGGCCGCAAAACGCGTGTTCTCGCGCACTTCCACCAGCAGTTGCAGCACTGGCGAGTTGGCGGACGTCAGGCCCGCCAGTTGGTCGGCGCCCTCGCCCGCATCGTTGATCGGTGGCAGGGCGACCTGGCCGACCGCTTCGCTCCAGAAATTGGCGTAGTCACGGAAGTACAGTTGCTCCAGTTCGACCATCAGGCGACGAAGGTCCATGCCACTGATGCCCGAGCCTTCGCCCAGCACCCAGTTGTCACGCAGGATATCGGTGACCAGCGCACGGCCCTGAACCGAGAAATACTGCTGATAACCCTGCTGGGTGTAGAAACCCGGGATCACGTATTCGGTGCCGACAAACAGCGAGGCCTGTGGACCGATGTGTTGGCTCAAACGGTATTCCGGCAGGTTGCGAGCCTGCTCGCGCAGCATCCGGTAAACCACGTTGGCCAGCGACTCGCTACGCAGGACCTGACGCGCTTGCGCCACCAGTTGATCGTTCAGCGGGTAGATAAACGACTGCTTCAGCAAACGCTCGAAGTGCGTGTTCAAACCGTTCTGCACCGACGTGTTACCGGCATAACGCAGGGACCAGTCAGTGGCGACCCAATCCTTGAGCCATGCCGCATCGCGGCGATCCTTCATGTTCAACATCAGGTACGCACGCAGGCTGTTAAGCAGGCGTTCGCGGTCCTTCATGTTGGCGCGGATCTGCCCTTCCAGCAGCGTTGCGACCCGTGGCAGCAGTTGCGCTTCAAGCTCACGCTCGTAGGCCTCCTTGACCACCGGATTAACCGCTTCGCCTTGGTACAGACCGCCACGTTCGTGGTACGACACGTCACCTTTTTTCGGGAAGACCTGAGTCGCCGCGTAGCGGGTGTCGAGGGTCTTTAGCACCGCCATGGAATCATCACGGGCGGTCAACACCGAACGCGATTGGGTCCAGTTTTGTGCCAGGGAACGCAGGTTTTCCAGACGCTCGTAGTTGGCGGAGAAACCGCCAGCCCACAGCAGACCGAACAGCCCCAACGCCGCCAATGCGCCCACGTACAGAGCACGCTGGCCCCAGTGGATGCGACTGCGTTCGCGTTTGTCCAGGCCCGCCAGATCGGCTTCCGGGAAAATCACGCGGCTGAGCAAATGGTGGATGAACCGCGAACGACCGCTGCGCAGGGTTGGTAGCGTACCGGCGTTAATGCCCAGATTTGCGCCGATGCTGGCGGCGGTCTCGTCCATCTCTTGAGTCAGGTGCGGCGCGCTGGTCAGGTAAAAACCGCGCAACTGGCTAACACGCTGGTATCGGTTGCCGGTGAACGCCATGTCGACGAACAGGCACAGACGCTCGCCGATCTGCCCCAGTTGATGCGGGAAGTCGAGGATGCGACCACGGCGCTGGGTGTCGCGCTCCTGGTGCATGCGCATAATCACTTGGCTGTTGAGGCGACGCAGCAGTTCTTCAAACTCGGCGCGCAGCACAGTCACATCGGCGCCGCTCTGCTCTTTGCGGAAGCTCGTACCGAGCACCTGATCGCTTTCTTCGCGGGTCAGTTGATCAAAAAACTCGTCGAACCCGAGCAGGCTGTCAGCCTTGCTCAACACCAGGTAAACCGGCACATCGACGTGAAGCTTCTGATGCACTTCCTGCAATCGTGACCGCACCTGGCGCGCCAGGGTGTCGAGGTCTTCCTCGGTTTTGCCCAGCAGGGTTTCCACCGGAATGGTCACCAGCACACCGTTCAACGGACGATTGCGGCGACGCTTGCGCAGCAGGTCGAGCAAGGTGCTCCAGGCGCTGCCATCGACTTCGGTATCCGGCTGGGTCAGATAACGCCCGGCGGTGTCGATCAACACACCGTGGTCGGCGAAATACCAGTCGCAATGACGCGTGCCGAGGGTGTCGCGGGTCAGTTTGCGGTCGATCTTGTTGATCGGAAACTCAAGGCCCGAGAAGTCCAACAGGCTGGTCTTGCCGCTACCCTGCGGGCCGATCAGCAAGTACCACGGCAAATCGCTGCGCCAGCGTTCGCTGCGACCGCGATAGAGGCTCGAAGTCTTCAGGGTTTTCAACGCATCCTTGAAACGTACGCGAAGCTCTTTGTGCGCTTCGTCGATCAACTCTTCACGGCGGATACGGTCCTGGCCGTCTTCGGTGTCTTCGATGGCTTTCTTGCGTACGCCAGCGCGCCAGCTGACGAAGACCATGGTCAGGCCCCAGATCAGGAACAGCGCACTGATGGTCAGCAGGCGGGAGGTCGAACCTTCCCAGAACTTGTAGTCATTGACCGCCAGCAGCGGCCCGACGAACCACACCAGCAGCGCGACGAACAGCACCAGCAGCAAGGTCCAGACCCAGGTCTGACGCAAGAATGCGCCGACTTTCTTGAAAAACTTTTTCATCACACGTCCCTGTTTACGGCTGCGACTGCGGCTGAACCGCGGCCGGATCAAGCTGCTGATAAGGTTGCAGAACGGTTTCGCGTTGCTCGCCCAATACCCAGGCGAAGCCCGAATACATCACCACCAGACAAACCACGGTGAACAGCACCACCATCCACGCCGGCACGATGCGCACCAGACTGCGGCGCTGATCGTTCAAGCCTTCCCAATGGGGCGACAGTTCGCGAGGTACGTCGCCGCGCAACTGACGAATCTGGCGATACAAGGCGTCGCGGATGCCTTCGAGCTCGAGCATGCCACGCGCTTGCACGCGGTACTTGCCCTCGAAGCCCAGCGACAGGCATAGGTACATCAGCTCCAGCATTGGCAGGTGCTTGACCGGGTTTTTCGACAGGCGATCCAGCAGCTGGAAAAACTTTTCGCCGCCGAAGGTTTCGTTGTGGAAGCTGCTGAGCAGGCTCATCTGCGACCATTCGCTTTCGTTGCCCCACGGTGTGGTTACGACGGCTTCGTCGAGCACGGTGCAGAGCACGTAACGCGCGGCCATCACCTGGCTACTTTCAGCGCCGTTGTGCAGCGCCCGCACTTCAAACAGCTTCAGCCCGGCCGTCAGTCGCTCGTTGAGCGCGTACATGTCTTCGCGGGTGTCGCTGTGCTTGAGCCGCACCACTTCCGACAACAGGTCGGACGCTGCGGCCACCAAGGCGTTGAGGCTGATGTTGAAGGCTTCGGCCGGGCGCAGGCGCGCGGCATAAATCATCCGTTCTTCGAGCTGTTCAAGACGCGGCGGTGCGGCGAAATCTGTCAGCGGACTCGAAGCAGGGCCATGGCCCTGGCGGTCGAGCAGGACGGTTTTATCGTCCTGATTGTGTTCCATGTCCTTGATCATGTCGGTCAGTTCCTGATGGCCCAGAATTTCAGTTCAAGCTCGGCAAATTCGCCGGACACATGGAACGCGAAGCCGCCGGAGCGCTCGAGTTGTGCCAGGTCTTCGGAACTGAGTTCGAGAATGAAATAGGTTTTGTTGGAGTGGAACGCGATCTGCCGCGGGGCGACCGGCAACGGTTTGACCTTGATGCCCGGCAGATGCAGATTGACCAGTTGGCGGATGCGCTCCACCGGGCCGACCTTGAGGTGCGCCGGCAAACGATGGCGCAGTTCTTCGGAGTCGCAGTTGGCACTGGCGGCGAGCACGAACGAGGCTGAGCCCAGCAGTTTGTGGTCATGCAACGGCGAGACGATGATCCCGTACTGGCGTGCCTGCAGGACCAATTCGATGGCGTGCTGTTCGAGCACCATCGACAGCACCTGACGGATCGCTTCCATCAGCTTGCGGAAACTCGCACCCTGATCGCTGTGCTGGTAACGGCTGTCCAGGCGCGGGCGTTTGCTCTCGCTGGAAAACGTCGCCAGATCGCCGAGCATGGTCAGCAGCGTGCGGTACAACTCTTCCGGGTGAACCTGTTCCAGGCCGAGGTAGTGGCGCAGCAGCAGTTCGGTGCGGTTGATCAGTTGCAGCATCATGAAGTCGCCGACTTCCGCGCCACCGACTTTGCCGTTCGAGCGGATGCGCTCGGCGATGGTGTCGCCACGGTGGCCGAGCATGCTGATCACTTCTTTCAAGCACGACAGCAGGTAGCTGGACGAATGCGCCTGAATGTAGGTCGGCACGAAATCCGGGTCGAGGCTGATCACGCCGTCGGGCGTGGTGTCGAGCACTTCGCAGATTTTCAGTTTCACGTAGGCCTGGTCGCTCTGCTGCTCGCCGAGCAACAGTTTGAAGTCCGGGCGGCCGCAGGTGACCTGGCTGGCGGAATCGTCGCCGGCGTTGGAGTCGGCGACTTCCGCTTCGTACGCGGTGTAGCGCGCCAGCACGTCGGACTGCTCCGGACGACGCGACTCGATGTGGTTGCCGGTGACCAGTGGCAGCGCCAGGTAGATCGGCGTGTTACCGGTGTTCGGCGGCACGTCGAGCGCCAATGGTTCGGTGTTGCCGCCGAGTTCAAACAGGCTGCCGTCCGGCAAAATCCCCGAGGCCTGGCTGATCACCAGTTTGCCCATATTGAGGAACTGCAAGTCGATGTCCAGGTTCAGGAAGCCCCAGGTGTAGCTGCCCAGCAACTGCGTGCGGGTCTTCATCTGGTGGTCGTAGTAGCGATCGTTGTGCTGGAAGTGCTGCGGACGCAGCAGCATGCCTTCCTGCCAAATCACTTTATGGGAATTCATGATCAGTCATCCGCCTTGGCGAGCGTTTCGTTGCTATTGCGAATACCGGCCTGGTCGAGGGTCAGGTCCGCGTTGGTGACTTCCACCGGGGTGACTTGCACCGTGTAGCGCCATTTGGTTTCCGGCAGATCGCGGTAGGCGGCAAGGATGCCGACGTAGCGACTGCCCTCCTCCACGCTGAGTTTCATCTCCACGGTTTCACCTGGACGAAGTTCAATTTCTTCGCTGGCCACCAGGTCCGGGGCCAGGGATTCCTTGGCGCGCTCGTACAGGCTGAAAAAGTCAGCATTCTCGAACGTCACCGGATGCTTGAGCTCTAACAGACGCACAACGATCGGCGATGGACGCCCATTGAGGTCCGGGTTCAGCTGATCGCTGGCGGTCAGCTTCAGGTTGAGCTTGGTGACGTGGGAATACGGCGACAGTGACGAGCAACCGGCCAGCAGCACCAGGGCCGCGAACGCCGTCAGCGTCTTGAAAAAAGCGGTCGAGCAGCGAGACATGCGCATCATCCTTAGTGGTCGGTGTGAAGGGTGGAAATCAGGCGGATCTGTTCTTCGTAGGCTTGAGCGAAGTCGCGGGCCAGCAGGCGCTCGCTCCAGTCATCGTCCTGACGCAGGGCCTGGTGGTAACGACCGTAAGCTCTCCAGCGGCTGCCGGATGTGGCGAGCAACGGCTTGTTGTCGCGCTCGAAACGCAGGGTCAATTGCTGTGGCGAAAAGTGCTCCAGCGTGCTGCGAACGGCGGCGCGGCTGGCGGTGAGCAACGCCACCTGATGCGCCTGCAAATCGCGGAACGCACGGGAGATTGCTTGCTCGGCCGGCAACTGCCCCGGCTTGTTCGGCTGCAACAAAATGCCCAGCGCTTCACCGGCATCCACGGCAAATTTCAGCGGGTTCTTTTGGGTGCCTTGCACGGTGGTCTGGGCCAGACGCAGTTCGTTTTTCAGTTCGCTGCGGGTGCGCAGGCTCTGCTGCAAACCGCCGACGCTTTGCTTGAGCAGGCGCGCAGCGTTCAGTGCCAGCGCTTCGCGGGCGTCGTGGTCGAGGCCTTTTAGGTCCACGCCCAACGCGGCACCGAAGTGCTCCCAGAAACCTTCGCTCTGACGTTCGACCGTTTTGGGCGGTGGTGCAGGAGCAGGCTCTGCGGGTGCGTTAATCAGCTCCGGCACCATCAGGCTTTCCATGTCGATGCGCGCATAGTCCGCGCGCTGACGGGTGTCTGAGAGGGTCGTGCCCGGGGAGATCAGTTCGTCGAGTTCCGAGTACACGCGCTCTTGCTGATCAAGCGCATTGAGCGGGTCGAGAGCGAGAAACGCATCGTCCGGAATGATGCTGCCTGCCGCTTGCGGACGGCCGACTTCAACGTCGAAGGTCGCCGGGTCGCGCACCAGCCGCGCACAGATCTCGAAGTCACCCAGCACGTAGACATTGCCATGCTCGATGCGCATCGCTTCGCCCTTGCGCAGGCGCGCGCCGCTTTCGCTGTCCTGGATACCATTGCTGCTGGTGTCGGTCAGGAAAAACGTGCCTTCGCGGTAGCTGATCAACGCGTGGTGGTTGGACAGGTGACGCTTGCGGTCGGGGATGATCCAGTCGCAATCCTCGCCCCGACCGATGACGCCACCGGCCTGTTTGAAGGTCTTCTGGCACAAATCCGTGGGCACGAACTGCTTGGTGTTCAGCATTTCGAAAACCAGTTCCATGGTGATGCTCCTTGCGGTCACTTGCCGCGATTGACCGCCTGCGGATCACCCAATGGGCGATAGGTGTTGTCGTTGAATTTGTAATTGCCGCTACAGCCGCCGAGGCCGCATAGAACGACGAGGGTCAGCAGGACGGCTTGCCAGTGACGAACAGACATCAGAGGGTCTCCAGGGGTAGACAAAGTACAAAGCGTCGACCCGTTTGGGCGGCGCCATCAGAAGCGGACAAGGTGAAGTCGACGGTCGGTTGCCTAACCATCGAAATCACCCAAATTGATATTCAGGCGCCCGAGGCGGTACAGCAGGGTGCGACGTGGCAGCCCGAGTTCGCGGGCGGCGAGGGTCTGGTTGCCGTCGTTTTTGCGCAGGCACTCGAGCAGCAGACTGCGTTCAACCTGCTCCAGGCGTTCGCGCAGGTTCAGGCCGCTGCTGTCTTCCGGCATGGCTTCCATGTGCAGAGAGAAATGTTCGGCCAGTAACTCACCGCCCTCGCACAGCAGCACCGCGCGTTCGACCAGACCTTTGAGTTCACGCACGTTGCCAGGGAAGGCGTAACCGGACAGGTGATCCAGCGCCGCCTCGGACCAGCACACCGCATCGCGCTGCAAGAACGAACACGCCTTGTCGGCAAAGTGCCGGGCCAGGTCGAGGATGTCGCCTTCGCGCTGACGCAGGGCCGGCAACTCGATCGGAAATTGCGCGAGGCGGTAGTACAGGTCCTCGCGAAATTTTCCTTCGCTGACCAGCACCGACAAATCACGGTGAGTCGCGGCGATGATGCGCACGTCGATCTTGTGCGTGTCGTTGGAACCCAGTGGGCGAATCTCGCCCTCCTGCAGAACCCGCAACAGCTTGGCTTGCAGGGACAACGGCATGTCGCCGATTTCATCGAGCAGCAAGGTGCCGCCGTTGGCCGCGTCGAACAGCCCGGCACGGTCGCGATCAGCACCGGTGAAGGCACCTTTGCGATAGCCGAACAGTTCGCTTTCCAGCAGGTTCTCAGGGAACGCCGCACAGTTCTGCACGATGAATGCCTGAGACCGGCGCGGGCCGCAATCGTGAATCGCCCGCGCGACCACCTCCTTGCCGGTGCCGGTTTCACCGCGCAGCAGCACGGTATACGGGCTGTGCAAGACTTTACTGATCAGCGAATAGGTCTGGCGCATGGCCAAACTTTTGCCGATCAAACCGTAACCGCTGGCGCTCGAGACGCTGGCCTTCGCCGGTCGTGCCTCACCGATTGGCTGACGCAGACGTTGCAGCAAATGCAGTTGGCCGAGCACGAACGAACCCAGTTGACTCAGGGAGTCGGCGAAGCCTTGCAGGTCGATGTGCCGGCGACTGGCGCACAGCAGCAAGCCTTCGACGGCTTTCTGCTGATTGACCAGCGGCACACATAACAGCGACTGCCAAGGCGCAGCCTGAGGCGGCAGGAAACTGGTTTCGTGCAAGCTGCCGCTCAGCTCGCTGAGGCACACCACACGGCTCTGGCACAGGGCGAATTGCAGCAGTTGCTCACCGTTGTAATCCGCCGGCAGGCTCGCCGCTTCCCGGGGTTGCAGGAGGCCGTTGAGGCATTCGGCGTTCATCCCCAGGCATGTGTGAGTCGCGTCCAACAGGTACAGCTGCGTCAACTCACAACCGCTGAGCTCGGCCAACCCGCGCACGAAGTCACCCAGCAGCGCAGCACCGTCCGCCGCACGCGACAAGCTGGCGAACTGCGCCAGCAAGGCTTCGGCATAGACCAGCGGTTGCGGCACTTGAGTGAACATCACACCCACCTCAGGCGAACTCGCACGTCACGCTGGCGTTGCCGTCGAGCGTCGCGTGGACACGCTTGAGGCTTTCGCCCGTGGCCATCGCATCGAGCAAGCGGTCAGCCACCAGCGGCAGCACATGCAGGTCCAGCAAATGGTCGATCAGACGCGCGCCACTGTCGCTCTGGGTGCAGCGATCCGCCAGGTGATCGACGAGGTCTTGCGAGTAAGTGAAATCCAGCTGACGACGGTTCAGGCGTTCGCCCAAACGGCCGAGTTTGATTTCGATCAGCTCGCGCAGCACCGGGCCACCGACCGGGTAGTAAGGCACCACACGCATGCGCGCCAGCAGTGCCGGTTTGAAGTGTTTGCTCAGCACCGGGCGAATGGTTTCTTCGAGTACTTCGGCCGACGGTCGCGCACCGTTTTCACAGAGCTCGGCGATGCGGTCGCTGCCCAGGTTCGAAGTCATCAGGATCAGCGTGTTGCGGAAGTCGATCTCGCGGCCTTCGCCGTCGTTGGCCACGCCTTTGTCGAAGATTTGGTAGAACAGGTTGAGCACGTCCGGGTCAGCTTTCTCGACTTCATCGAGCAGCACCACCGAGTACGGTTTCTGGCGCACGGCTTCGGTGAGCATGCCGCCCTCGCCATAACCGACGTAGCCCGGCGGCGCGCCGATCAGGCGCGAGACGGTGTGCTTCTCCTGGAACTCGGACATGTTGATGGTGGTGATGAAACGATCACCGCCGTACAGCAAGTCCGCCAGGGCCAGCGCGGTTTCGGTCTTGCCGACGCCGCTCGGGCCGACCAGCAGGAACACGCCGACCGGCGCATCCGGTTTGTTCAGGCCGGCAGCGGTGGCGCGCATCGAGCGGTCCAGCGCATGAATGGCTTGTTCCTGACCCCGGATGCGAAAGCGCAAGTCGGTGGCGAAGCTCGCGACCTTGGCGTTGTGCTCGCGGGCCAGTTGGGCCAATGGCACACCGGTCCAGGCGCTGATCACTTCGGCGACTAAGCGCGGGCACACTTCGAAGCTCACCAGACGTTCTTTGACTTGCAGTGCCGTCAGGGTTTTGTGCGTTTCGTTAAGCGCGGCTTCCAGAGCTTCGACGGTTTGAGTTTCGTCGACTGGCGCTTCGAGAGTTTCGATCACGGTGCCTTCGGCATCGTCTTCCACCGTGACAGTGGGCTCGACGGCGGCAGCGTCGCGGGCCTTGGCCAGTTGCTGACGCAGATCCAGCAGGCGCTCTGCCAGTTCTTTCTGCTCGGTCCAAAGGGTTTCCAGCGCGACCCTTTCATCTTCGGCGGCAGCCAGGCGATCTTCCAAAGCGTCCAGCGCTTCGTGATCGATCAGCAAACCGGCTTCGGCATCACGGCGCAGGGCCTGACGCTGACGGCCACCTTCAGCCAGTTCACCACGCAGGCGTTCAAGGCTTTCCGGGGCGGCGGCGAGGCTGATGCGCACGCGGGCGCACGCGGTGTCGAGCACGTCGACGGCTTTGTCCGGCAACTGACGGCCGGCGAGATAGCGAGCAGACAACTCGGCCGCCGCCACCACAGCGTCGTCGCGCAGATAGATGCCGTGGCTCTTCTCATAGACCTGAGCCAGGCCACGCAGGATGGTCACCGCTTCGCTGACGGTCGGTTCGTGCAGTTGCACTGGTTGGAAACGACGGGCCAGGGCCGGGTCTTTTTCGAAGTACTTCTTGTACTCCGCCCAGGTGGTGGCGGCGATGGTGCGCAACTCGCCACGGGCCAGGGCGGGCTTGAGCAGGTTGGCTGCGTCGGAACCGCCGGCATTGCCGCCCGCGCCGATCAGGGTGTGGGCTTCGTCGATGAACAGGATGATTGGTTTTGGCGAGGCTTTGACTTCGTCGATCACGCCTTTGAGGCGACGTTCGAACTCACCTTTGACGCTGGCGCCGGCCTGCAACAGGCCCATGTCCAGCGACAGCAACTCGACGCCTTTCAAGGCTTGCGGCACTTCACCAGCGGCAATGCGCGAGGCCAGGCCTTCGACAATGGCGGTTTTACCGACGCCGGCTTCACCGACCACAATCGGGTTGTTTTTGCGGCGACGGGCAAGGATGTCGACCATCTGGCGAATCGCGCCATCGCGGCACAGCACTGGGTCGAGTTTGCCGTCGCGGGCCTGTTGAGTCAGGTTGTGGGTGAAACGCTCCAGCAGCGATTCACCGGGCACAGCGGGTTTACCGGTGGCCGGTTGTTCTTTCTGCGACAGGGCAAATTCTTTCAGGCGCTCGATGTTCAGCTTGGCCAGCAATGATTGGTAGCGGCTGCCGGCGTAGCGCATCGGGTTGCGCAACAGCGCGAGAATCAACGCGGCTTGCTCGACCTGGCTCTGGCCCAATTCAAGGTTGGCCACCAGCAAGGCGTCTTGCAGCCATTGCACCAGTTCCGGGGCGAACACCGGGTTGCGCGAAGCGCTGTGTTCGACCCGCGATTGCAACGCGGCGTTCAGCTCACCGGCATCCACTTCGGCGTCTTGCAGCGCGCGGGCGAGCAAGCCTTGCGGGCGCTCCAGCAAGCCCAGCAGCAAGTCTTCGACGAGGATCTTGCTGCCGCCACGGGCGACGCAGCGTTCGGCCGAACTTTCCAGGTCACGACGGGTTTCGGCGTCCAGCGCCTGGATAAGTTGTTGCAGGTCTACGTTGATCATAGGTCTCACGTCCTTAATGAATTTTGCTGCCGAGAGTCACCACGCCGTCCGCTTTTTCGCGGCCGAGCCAACTGGTCCATCCCAGACGACAGGCGTTCTGCTCACCGATGCGCAGTTCGCGGATTTCTTCCTGGCGCAACACCAGGCGAATGTCGTAATCGAGCGGGTCACGCAGGGTGAACCGCACCAGCGCACAGAGCGGCTGATAGCCGAAACCGATCGGCAGGAATTCGTGGAAGCGTTGCCAGTCGAGTTCGCGGATATGAATGCGAAATTTGCCGCTGCGGTCACGCACGTGTTCGCCCAACACCAGGTCTTCGCCGAGCAGACTGTTGGCGCGGCCCAAGCGGTTGCGCTGCTCGTCGAGAATTTCAACGCGACGCTCGATGCACTGCTCGATGGTCAGTTCGGCGTGTTTGAAGTAGTAACGCAGCACCGCTTCGATCAGTGCCGCCGAGTGCGCCCGCAAGCTGAGCAGGCCGAGGTACGGCAGCAGGCGTTTCCAGTTCAGTTCCTGGGCCCTGCGGATCTCTTCGCCACCGAGACCGATCAACGCAAACAACTGCGAAGAAAACGGGTCGAGGGCCCCACTCTGGAAACTTGCGCGGTAGCGGTACTTCTGCCAGATCGGCAGCATCAGCCGTTGCAGGCGATGGTGGAACAGGTCGAGAAAGTTGCGGGTCGGGTTGCCGTCTTCGCTGTCGCCCAAGGCCTGTTCGCCGTAGAACGCCGGCAGCGGCGAGCTGGAACCGACCAGGCCGATCAGGTTGAATCGCAGACGCGCGCGCAGGTGGCCGTGCTCGGTAAAAAACTCCACGCGATCAACGTCACTGCCAGGGAAGCCCAGGCTCGGGTTGGCCTGGAATTCGAGCTGATCGTACAAATCGTCCTGGCTCAGGTGCGGGTGGGCCTCGCGCAGCCGGTCAACCACCAGCAGCACAGCCTGAAACAGCGAGTACTCGCGTATTCCTCGGGTCAGTCCGCTCAAAGCAGCGGCTGAAGGCCCATACGTGGTGTCCATTGGTACACCTCTCCCTGTGTGCTTTTTACCCGCAGCTCGTGGTACGAATTGAGGCTGGCGTAAAGCGCGAAAAACTCGTTAAGAACCGAAGCGAAAACGAACAGGTCGCCCTCGCCGATATACCCTTCGGGGTCGATGGTCAGCTCGGTGCGCAACCCGCGTACGGGCAACCCTCGGTGCAAGCGGTCGACGTGTTGGTGTTTGATCGACTTGAGCCCGCCCAGCAGACGCTTGCTGACTTTTTCAGCGTGTTGGTCGTAGTAGCGCGGCAGGTCGTAGGTTTCGAGAATCACCTTCAACGCATTGACGTCGGCCAAGGACAGGTAGTTAAGCGACATGTTGCTGATCAGCTTCCACAGGAAGTCGCGGTTCAGTGGCGGCGCATAACTGGGCGTGGCCGGGGTGATGTTGCGGAAACTGAGGAACTCCGGCGTCTCTTCGCAGGCCACGCAGATGTCGCCGAGCTTGAGCTTGCGCGGCAGGTTCTGGTTGGTGCACATCAGCTCGATCGACAGGGTCTCATGGGCTTCGGTATGACGGATGCCAAAGCTCAGGTACGTGTCGAGGCCGTCGTGCAACGAGGAGGAACGCTGGCGGATGCTGTAGTGCGGACGGCTGTTGGGCACGTCGAAACTCGGGTCGTGCTCGAACGATTCGAACGGTACGTACTCCTGATAGCCAAGACCACCGGGCTTCCAGCCGGTCACGGTTTCCACGGAAAACACACCGCAGTTCTCCAGGTCGTATTCGGCCGGCAACAGCAGGTATTCGTCTTGCTTGCCGTCGAGGCGGATCGGCAGTGCATCGTGTTTGAACAGGTTGACGATCGGCGTGCAGTAGAGCTTCACGTTGTCCAGCGTCGGACGCAGGCGCTGAATGCCGCTCTTGCGAATATCGAAGCGCAACTCCAGGCCGCGCATCTGCTTGAGCGTGTCTTCCGGCAGGGCCTTGAGCAGGTCCAGGCCGTTGATATCGACGAACAGAAATTTGTCCTGGAAGGCGAAATACTCCTGCAGGTAGCGGTAGCCGCGGAAGGTGTTCAGCGGATACGGGATCAACGCTTCTTCTTCGGCAAAACCCACCGGTTGAACGCGGTCGCCGGGCATCTTGAACGCCATTGGCGTGCCGTTCACACCCTTGATGGGCTTGCCGGCGCCGTCTAGCGGGATCAGCTCGATGCCTTCCAGGTTGCGCAACAGACTCAAGTACAGCATCTGGCTGATGTAACGCTCGCCGGCGAAGTGCAGGCGCAAACGGCTCAGTTCCAGCTCGCCGAGGTGACCGTCAGCGCTCATCTCCAGACGCAGACTCAACAGCGAACCGTCGCCCTTTACCGAGTAATTCAGCGCGGCCAGATCCAGCGGCAAGACTTCGGTCGGGTAGCAGGTGCGGAAACGGCAACGCACGTCATCGGTCGGCACGCTCTCAATTGGAGTGTCACGCTCGACCATCAACGCAGGACCCGAACGCTTCAACGGGTCGAACTGCAAAATGCTGAACGCCGGCAGCGGGCGCATGTAGTTGGGCCACAGCAAATGCATCAGCGAGTGGCTGAGTTCTGGCAGTTCGTCGTCGAGCTTCTGGCGCAGGCGCCCGGTCAGGAAGGCGAAGCCCTCAAGCAACCGCTCCACGTCCGGATCCCGCCCGGCCTGCCCCAGGAAAGGCGCCAACGCCGGGCTACGCTCGGCGAAACGGCGGCCTAACTGGCGAAGTGCGGTGAGCTCGCTTTGGTAGTAGTGGTTAAAGGACATTTCTAGCTGCCTGATTTTGAGTTCGAGTGAATTCGCTAAATTCGTGAGCCGACTGCTACTGCTGATCTCTGACTACAGGTTTTGGCGGAAAAACCTTTTGACAACTTGATAAACAACTAGAGTGACAATCGAACAGAAATACCCCGCAACCAACAAATAAGGTATATATGCCACCCATTCGACCATTAGCCTAAGACCAGCCAAGTGGCCAGAGACTAAATAAATCACGCCGTACAAAAACCACGACGCGGCATAGAAGGGTATAAAAATAACCGGAGCCCAACACGCGAGCCGGACGACTTCACGTTCGGTTTTTCGATCAATGACTCGCGATGCCCAAAATGCAAATATGAAATAGGCACCCACGCCAAAAGCCAATATGAACATATGAAAAAACTGCTTCCACCCTCCGAAGGGTGTTACAGGAGGTAATAGAGTGTCCACAATAAATAACAGCGGCAACAGAATTGCGGGCATCCTGACTGCCCACTTAAAATAGCTTGAATAGGTCATTTTACAGTGGCTCATTTTGGGCATCCGGCAACGACTCGAAGTATACGTATTTCCATCGCTCGTCATTCGGATTCAACTTCAAGAAAAAGTCGTTCCACTCCGTTATTGGTCGCAGGTCCAAACGGTCTTTGTTCAACTTTTTTCTACGCAGTTCATTACCTAAATTACCGTTGAAATTACCGCTATCGTCAATCTCTAGGCGAATTGCCGATTCAATCATCGGGTACGTGCCCTCACCGGGCAAGGACCAAGCAGCACCGCCTTTTCGAACATGAACACCGAGAAATACTGCCTTGCCAGAGGCATCAGAAATGAACGCCTCGCAGTTTGGGAACCCATCACCTTTAATGTGAGTAGCAATATCAATGTATTTAGAAACGCGGTCGATCGTCAGCGTGATCTTATAGCTGACGTCGAGACTCGGAACAAAAGTCTTGCCAGTCAGAGCTTTTGCAGTTTTTGACCCAAAAAAAGCATGGTTCTCCCCTGCATATTTACCTTCAATAACTATCGTTGTGACAGCGCCTTTCTCAGTTTTAGCGGAAGGAGGACCGCCCCCTCTAGGCTTTAGTTCTCCGTCATATCGTACATGTTCACCATTCGCCATACCGGAATCATTAGATTCAGTTTGGGTAAAAAGAACTTCGTTTATAGCCGAGTTTATAAAGAACTTATGCCAGATACGCGAAGTCACTTCAGTACCTGCCACACCCGACAGACCACTTGGCTTTAAAGAGTAACTTCTCGCATCACCTTCAAAAAACATGCCCCACAATCCAAAATTTTTACCCGGGTGAAAAGACCGGATATTTATTTCATAAGTGGCTAGCTTCGCTAACTTTACCGTTACAACTTGTCCATCATTACTATGAGAGGGTGTTGATGGAGCTTGGGCCAATAACGCTTGATTAGGCATGAGCCACACCTCCAGGCGTAACTAACGAAATCTTGAGCATTTGAGATGACTTCCCTGTCGTAACGCACTTGGTATGGCCCGTTGCGTCAGTCACGCCTTCGTGAATTTCTCCGTCTGCTGTCTCTATTCGATAACCATAATTTGCAATCGGGTTACCTTCATCGTCCCGCAAAACAAAAAAATCGTTGAAGTAACCTGGCATTGGAACCGGAGGAACAAACGGCGCCGGGGAATGCGAATTCCCGATAATCACGGTCCCGGACCCGGCCGTAACCTTGTTGCCATGAGTCCCGACGGAATCCACCGTCGCAGCCGGTTTGCCGTTAATCAAAACCGTCGTCGCCAACCCGCCCGACATCGCACCACCACACGCCGAGGCATCGCCTTGGCGGGCGGCCGCGAGGCCGTCGAAGAAGACGTCCCCGGAACCGGCGGCGATCGGGTTGGTGCCGTGGCCGGGGAGCGGGCAAGCAGTGGGGTCGGATACGCGGGCTGCTGGTTTGCCGGACATACGGGTCTCCTTAGTTGACCTTTACTTGACCGCTGCCATCCAGGCGCGCGGCGAAACTGACCTGACGCTTGAAACCATCAACTTCCAGCAGGCCTTCGATGCTGAAGGACAGGCGAAGCTGATCGTTGTCACGCGGCAGGGAGATGACACGCACATTGCTCAGGCGTGGCTCGTAGGCTTCGATGAAATTTTCGATGGCCAGACGGGCCTGACTCAGGGAGTCGTGCAGGCTCAGACGCATGTCATTGAGATCGGGTAGCCCGTAATCGGACAGCGTTTGCACGCTGCCCGCACGGGTGCTGAGCATCTTGGCCAGATGGGCAGCCACGGACGCCATGGCGGAGACCTCGCGGCTCCAGCCGACGCGTTTGTCCGCGTCGCCACCCAGGCGTTCGAAAAAGCTGCCGTATCCAGTCATGAGTTAGCTCCGCTTACTCTTTGTCCAGCTTGCCAACCAGCGACAGGGTGAAATCGGCCCCCATGTACTTGAAGTGCGGGCGCACGTTCAGGCTGACGCGGTACCAGCCAGGCTCGCCTTCGACATCGCTGACGATGATCTGGGCAGCGCGCAGTGGACGACGGCCACGGACTTCGGCGCTTGGGTTTTCCTGGTCGGCCACGTACTGGCGGATCCACTTGTTGAGTTCCAGCTCGAGGTCGGTACGTTCTTTCCACGAACCGAGTTGCTCGCGCTGCAGCACTTTCAAGTAATGAGCCAGGCGGTTGACGATCATCATGTACGGCAGTTGGGTGCCAAGCTTGTAGTTCAGCTCTGCTGCCTTGCCTTCTGCGCTGATACCGAAGAACTTCGGCTTCTGCACCGAGCTCGCGGAGAAGAACGCCGCGTTGTCGGAGCCTTTGCGCATGGTCAGGGAGATGAAGCCTTCCTCGGCCAGTTCGTATTCACGACGGTCGGAAACCAGAACCTCGGTAGGAATCTTGGTTTCGATTTCGCCCATGCTTTCGAAATGGTGCAACGGCAGGTCTTCAACCGCGCCACCGCTCTGCGGGCCGATGATGTTCGGGCACCAGCGGAATTTGGCGAAGCTGTCGGTCAGCTTGGTGCCGAACGCGTAGGCCGTGTTGCCCCACAGGTAGTGCTCGTGGCTGTTGGCGACGGTTTCTTTGTACACGAACGATTTGACCGGGTTTTCTTCCGGGTCGTACGGGTTACGCAGCAGGAAACGCGGCACGGTCAGGCCAACGTAACGGGAGTCTTCCGACTGGCGGAAGCTCTGCCATTTGGCGAATTGCGGGCCTTCGAAGTGATCTTTCAGATCCTTCAGGTCCGGCAGACCGGTGAAGCTTTCCAGGCCGAAGAATTTCGGGCCGGCCGCGGCGATGAACGGTGCGTGGGACATGCAGGCAACGCTGGACACGTACTGCATCAGTTTCACGTCCGGCGAGCTTGGGGACATGAAGTAGTTGGCGATGATCGCGCCGACTGGCTGACCACCGAACTGACCGTATTCAGCAGTGTAGATGTGCTTGTACAGGCCAGCCTGCATCACTTCCGGCGAATCTTCGAAGTCGTCCAGCAGGTCTTCTTTGGAGACGTTGAGGATTTCGATCTTGATGTTTTCGCGGAAGTTGGTGCGATCGACCAGCAACTGCAGACCACGCCACGACGATTCCAGGGACTGGAAAGACGGGTGGTGCAGGATCTCGTCCATCTGGCGGCTGAGCTTGGCATCGATCTCGGCGATCATGCGGTCAACCATGGCTTTCTTGACCGGCTCACCGCTGTTCTGCGGCTTGAGCAGCTCTTCGATGAAGGCTGACACACCGCGTTTGGCGATGTCGTAGGCTTCGTCGTCCGGCGTCAGGCGGGTTTCGGCGATGATGCTGTCGAGAATGCTGTATTCGCCGTTCTCTTTGCTCTTTTGCTGTGCTGCGCTAGTGCTCATTCTTGGCTTCCTTGACTGATGGTGGCTCAGGCGTTCTGGGGGGCGTCCTGGGCTGCGGCGTTCAAGCCCAGCTCACCCAATACGCGACCACGGGATTCGTCGTCGGCGAGAACGCCTTCGATGGCTTTGCGGAACGCAGGCGCGTTACCCAGCGGGCCTTTGAGGGCCACCAGCGCGTCGCGCAGTTCCATCAGTTTTTTCAGCTCCGGCACTTGCTCGACCAGGCTGGCCGGGTTGAAGTCCTTCATCGAGTTGACGCGCAGTTGCACGCCCAGCTCTTCAGTGCTGCCTTCTTCCTGAAGGCGGTTCGGCACGTTCAACGTCAGGGTCAGCTCTTGCTTGGCCAGCACTTCGTCGAAGGTCATCTTGTCGATGCTGATCGGCTTGCGATCTTCGACTTTACGTTCGTCCTTGCGGTGGGTGTAGTCACCGATTGCCAGTAGTTTCAACGGCAGTTCAATCTCTTCCTGAGCACCACCGGTGGCAGGTTTGAAAGTGACGTTGATGCGTTCCTTGGGGGCTACCGAGCCTTCTTTGGCCATGGCTATTCTCCTTGCGGTTGTGGCCCTGGGGCCTATTCGAGTACCACTTCGAGATCGAGGTGGCACAGCCTGCGATAAATCTCTTCCTTGCGTTCACGTACGGCATGGTTCTGCGGCAACAACTCACAGCAGCTATGCAGTAAATGCAGCACTTCCAGCGCAAGATCGGGCTCCCAGGCGTTCAGGCCTGAGTCCTGTAATGTTTGGTCGAGGGTTTCGAGTTGGGTCCTGGCCAGTTCGTACTTTTTGGCCATGAAGCACAGCCGCGCCAAGGCGAACTGCCAGAAAAATCGCGCCCGGCCACCCTGGGCGGCTTGCAAACCCTGCTTGAGGATCTGCACGGCGGCCTTGAGGCCGTCCTTGCGCAAAATCGGCAGGACTTCTTCCAGGGCCACTTCCCAGGCCGGCTGGTTGTCGGCGACTTCGACCTTGCGCGGCGCACTGGCGCTTTGCAGGTGCGGCATGACATTGGCGGCGACCCAGGCACGGGTGGCCGGGTCGGCAAACGGGGCGCCGTCATGGAATCGCAATTCGATGATGCCGGGCAGGCGCTGAATCAAAAGCGCGAAGTGGATTTCCACTTCGCGCATAGCCATCTCAGCGTTGAGCCCCTGGAGGCACTCCCACACCATTCGCTGGCCATCGAACCAGAACGGCGCCTTCGCCAGGCTCGCCTCCAGTTCCACCAGCAGATCGGCGTATTTGGCCTGGTCGTAACGGTCCTGGTAGGCCTTGAGTTTGTCGGCGGGCAGCCCGCGCAGAACGGTGATTTGTTCGGCGTTGCGTTCGGGAACGGCGTCGATGGGCAGCCAGAGCAACGTGCGATTAAGGCGCAAGGCGCGCAGGTCGGTGGCTTTCTGTTTGAGCCACCAGGCGCACAACGGACGGGCGTTTTCCTGCTGGGCGCGCAGGGCCTTGTGGGCTTCTTTTTCGTTGTCGATCGGTGCGCCAGGGGTGAACAACTGCGTGGCAGCCTGTTTGACCTGGGCCACCGCCGCGCCCACCACACCGGGTTCCGGCTGGTTGTCAGCGGCGCGCTGAACCATGTTTTTCAAGCGGCGGGAGACCGGCAGCAGCAACGGTGCATCATCGCCCAAATGCTCGGTGCATGCGGCATCGAGACCTTCAAGGTGTTCGACCAGCCGCCGGAACATCGGCAGCTGCTCTTTGATCGCGACGTTTTCGTTGAGCACCTGCTCAAGACGCGGTACTAACCAACTGATGGCCGCGGAGCGGGTGCGGGCCTTATTGGGATGAACCTCAGCCCAGTGGTTCTCGCACAGATGGTGCAGAAGTCCGAGGCCGGCCAACAGCCCCTGGAAGGATTCGCGCTGGTACAGGGCCCAGGTCAGCCAGGCACCAACCCGCAAGTCCTTGGACTGGGTGTGCAGCAGGCTTTCACTGTTTTCGCGGATTTTCAGCCAGTCGATCTGACCGCTTTCGTGCATGGATTGGGCTTTGCCCAGCTCACTTTCCAGCGCTTCATATTCGCTCGAAAAGCGAACGTCCTCGCCCGCGAAATTCTCTTTGGAAACAGAGGCTTTTGCGAGTTCGAGGTAATGAGCGGAAAGTTTGCTTGAGTAGGACATCCATGGCCTTTATTTAGGATTACAGTCATACGTCTATTGGATTTCCAACGACGCGGGACAGAATCAAAGAGCGGCGATGAGTCTCATCCAATTGAGTTCGTGCTCTTTCAAGTGCGCGCATCGTACTCACGATGATGGCCACTAGCAAGCATCCGATTAAACAACAAGGCGAGATGTATTTATTTCCCCTAGGAGATCTCCCTATATGTAGAAGGGGGATCCCTGATACCCGTTTAACAATTCATCGCTCGACCTGATGGCCTGAAACCACTGAGATAGAGCCATCAGCTCCTGAACCTTGATAAATACCGTATTCATTGTCGATTCACTCCTATGACAGGCGAGAAGCATGGCAAAAAGACAAAGCGATGGATGTAGGAATATTCCTAAATGTTACCGCCATCAATGAATATAATGACGCGTGACAAGAGCCGACAAGAAAAGTGCCACTAATTTGATGGCACTTCATATTCAAAACAAAGTTCCAAAATGGAACTTTCGGTATCACGAAAATTTCATACCAGGCATCAAGATCCTTCCTGCATCAATACTTCGGATACCGGGTTAGCGTGCACGGCATTTTGGCGACCTGCTCGAGCCAGGCACGACTCGGGCGTCGCGATTTGTCTTTCTCGGCTTAAGGGGTGATCAATGGCGAAAGCGTGGTTGATTTGCAACGCCGTACGGGGCTTTGCGAGGATCTACCCACAACCGCATGGTCGATGCCACCCACAAAAAATGGGCACCCAACCAAGTTGGCGTGCCCATTTTTACTCCACTCACCCGCTACGCGGGAAGTCGGTGCGCGTTACGGATTAACGCTGTCTTTCAACGATTTGCCTGGCTTGAAGGCAACGGTGTTGCTGGCCTTGATTTTGACGGGCTCACCGGTTTGCGGGTTTTTGCCGGTGCGGGCACCGCGGTGGCGTTGCAGGAAGGTGCCAAAGCCCACCAGCGTGACGCTGTCCTTGCGGTGCAGGGCGCCGGTGATTTCTTCGAGAACGGCGTTGAGAACGCGGTTGGCCTGCTCTTTGGTGAGGTCTGCTTTTTCAGCAATTGCAGCGGCGAGTTCTGGTTTACGCATTAGTGAAGCCCCTTTGACGGTTTTTTGTTGTTATGTCCGTGCTGTTCTCGTTGGAACAGCGCCCAAAGCGCCGCAGGTGCTCTACTCTGCGGCAGACGGGAGTGAGAATGGCACGCAGCGAAGAGCCGCGCCAGTCTCGGCGCGACCTTTGTAAGGGCAAAAGAGGGATGATTCCGACAGAACGACCGGTATTTACGCCAGCAGTGCCGGAAGCTCTTTGTTCAGCGCCAGTTTTTCCATCACCGCCGCGCCTGTCAGGGCATAACCCAGCAGTTTGCCGCTGGCATCGCGGCACAACACCTTGATGTCCGCGCCCTGCCCTTCGACTGTCCAGACGCCCTCCAAACCCCGTGGTGGCGGTGAAACCACCAATGGGCAGACCGGCGTTTTAACCGTGATGGGCATCGGGCCATAACTCACCGCCGTCGGGTTTCCGGCGAGGGTCTGGGCCAGCGCTCTCGCACAGCTCATGAGGGGCATGACGTACAACAGATTCAGTCCATCGACTTCGGCGCAGTCGCCCAAGGCATAGATATTGGCGTGGGAGGTTTTCAGGTGGCGATCGACCACTACACCGCGATTAACCTGCACACCGGCCGCCGCCGCCAGGTCAATGCGCGGACGAAGACCAATGGCCGACACCACCACATCGCAAGGAATCACTTGGCCGTCGGACAGATGCGCTTCCAGTCCGTCAGCAATGCGCTGCAAGCGGTTGAGCACCGGCCCGAGGTGGAAGCGTGCGCCCAGGCTTTCCAGCCCGGCCTGGACCGCAGCAGCCGCCGCCGGGTGCAACAGGGTCGGCATGACCTGCTCGCACGGTGCTACCAGTTGCACCTCGTATCCGCCAAGGATCAGGTCGTTGGCGAACTCGCAACCAATCAGGCCGGCGCCGAGCAGCAACACCCGACGTTTGCCTGCCGCCGCGGTGCGAAAGCGCGCGTAGTCTTCCAGGTCGTTGATCGGGAAGACTGCGTCAGCCGCATCGCCTTCGATCGGCACTCGCACGGTTTCCGCGCCCCAGGCGAGGATCAGGTCACGGTAAAACACCGCTTCCTCACCGATCCACAAGCGCTTGTGGCCAGGATCGATGCCGCTGATGCGCGTGTGAGTACGCACTTCGGCCTTCAACTGCTCAGCCATGGTGCCGGGCTCGGCCATGCTCAGGCCGTCAGCGTCTTTGTTTTTGCCAAAGCCGGTGGAGAGCATCGGCTTGGAGTAGGAACGTCCGTCATCTGCAGTAATCAGCAGCAGCGGGGTTTCGCCATCGAGTTTGCGAAACTCCCGGGCCAGGTTGTAGCCAGCCAACCCGGTACCGACGATCACGACAGGTGCGTTCATTCCTTACTCCTCTAATGTCTTAGTTGATTTCGATCATTTCGAAATCCATCTTGCCTACGCCGCAGTCCGGGCACAGCCAGTCTTCCGGCACGTCTTGCCACGGGGTGCCGGGCGCTATGCCGTCGTCCGGCCAGCCGTCGGCTTCGTTATAGATCAGGCCGCAAACCACACATTGCCACTTTTTCATTCACATACATCCTCAAGATTCAGGCTTTTGCCGGCGCGAACGGTCGATGGTTGGAGCGCTGCCGTCCGGCTCAGCGCGTTTTGTACTGATCGGGCCCGGCAGATGCAAGCCTGTTCGATGCAATGGCCGGCCGGATCCATCAAAATCGCAGGCTGACATGGTAAGCTCGCCGCCTCATTTGCTGCCAATAATGACTCACTGTGCCGCACTCAAAATCCCCCGCCGCGACCCCGCTTTGGCTCCCTCGACGCCAACTGACGCCCCTCCCCGACACGTCTACCCTCGACTGGCTGTTCGACGAAGGCTCTTTGACTCGACGGCTGATCCATTTGTCGAATGACGGCTTCAGCGTCACGCCACTCTTCGAAGGCTGGCAATCACTGCGCGCCGACGAATGTGCCGCGCTGGACCTGGCCGAAGGCAGCGAGGGCTGGGTGCGTGAGGTGTATCTGCACGGCCACGGCGAAGCCTGGGTATTTGCGCGCAGCGTGGCGGCGCGCAGTGCGTTGCAGGGTGACGGTCTGCACATGGACGAGTTGGGCAGTCGCTCCCTCGGCGAATTGCTGTTTTGCGATCACGCTTTTCAGCGCCGCGCGATCGAGGTTTGTCACTATCCTCAGGCGTGGCTGCCGATGGAGTCCCGGGCACCTGACCTGTGGGGCCGCCGCTCGCGTTTCGACCGCGGTGCCTTGAGCGTACTGGTGGCCGAAATTTTCTTGCCGACCCTGTGGAGCGCCGCCCGCGCCCATCCGGAGTACTGCTGATGTACCAGAGCCTGCTCAAGTCCCTGAATCGCTTGAACCCACGAGCCTGGGATTTTATTCAGCTGACCCGCATGGACAAACCGATCGGCATTTATCTGCTGTTGTGGCCGACGCTGTGGGCGTTGTGGATTGCCGGCAAAGGGTCCCCTTCGTTGGCCAACATCGTGATTTTCGTCCTGGGCGTGGTGCTGACCCGCGCCGGCGGCTGCGTGATCAATGACTGGGCGGATCGCAAGGTCGACGGCCACGTGAAACGCACCGAACAGCGGCCATTGGTGAGCGGCAAGATCAGTTCCAGAGAAGCACTGGTGTTCTTTGCGCTGCTGATGGGCGTGAGTTTCCTGCTGGTGTTGTGCACCAACGCGGCCACGGTCTGGTTGTCGTTCGGCGGCTTGGCACTGGCCTTCACTTACCCGTTCATGAAGCGCTACACCTATTACCCGCAAGTGGTGCTGGGCGCGGCGTTCTCTTGGGGGATGCCGATGGCATTCACTGCCGAAACCGGTGAACTGCCGGCGGCGGCGTGGTTGCTGTGGATCGCTAACCTGCTGTGGACGGTGGGCTACGACACCTACTACGCCATGACCGACCGCGAAGACGACTTGAAGATTGGCGTGAAATCCACGGCGATTCTGTTTGGCGAGGCGGATCGGGTGATCATCCTGACGCTGCAAGGGTTGGCGTTGGGTTGCTTGCTGCTGGCCGGGTCGAAATTCGAGCTCGGTGGCTGGTTCCACCTCGGATTGCTGGCGGCGGCAGGCTGTTTTGTGTGGGAGTTCTGGTACACCCGCGGCAAGGACCGGATACGTTGCTTCAAGGCGTTTCTGCACAACCATTGGGCTGGGTTGGCGATCTTTGTCGGGATCGTGCTGGATTACGCGCGACCTTGATGGGCTCGCTGTTATGTAGCAACTGGCGCAGCCAGACGCAGGCTGCGTCAACTGCTGCAGGGCTACATTTTCGGCCCGGAATTAGTGATGACGTGCCAGACGTCCTTCATTTTGTCGCCTTCCTTGTCTCCCGGTTTCTTGTCCTTCATGAAGTAGTAAAGCGGCTTGCCGTCGTAAGCCCACTGCATCGTGCCATCGTCACGTTTGACGATCGTCCATTTTCCTTCGGCATTCGCACCCGCCTCCGCGTTGAAGGGCGGCCAGTATTCTGCGCACTGCCCCGTGCACACCGACTTGCCGCCAGTGTCGTTGTCAAAGGTGTACAGGGTCATGCCCTTATGGTCGGCCATCACGCCGTCTTTCATCATCACCGGCTCGGCGGCGAAGGCCATCGTCGGCAGGGCCAGGACCGCAGTCAACATCATGGCTTTGAAGGATTGCGAGTATTGCTTCATGGAAACCTTCCTTTTGTGGTTGTCAGGATTCGGACTTAGAGCTTAGTTCAGGATCATGACAATCGCCGGGCGACTAAAATACTGTCACACGACTGCAATAATTCCGTTATCTAATGCGGCGCAAGACAGTTAAATGACAAGAGGATTAATGGCATGGTTGGCAGGAGCATTCTGATCGTCGACGACGAAGCGCCCATTCGCGAAATGATCGCCGTGGCGTTGGAAATGGCCGGCTATGACTGCATGGAGGCTGAGAACTCGCAACAGGCCCACGCCATCATCGTCGACCGCAAGCCGGACCTGATCCTGCTCGACTGGATGCTGCCCGGCACCTCCGGCATCGAGTTGGCCCGACGCCTCAAGCGTGACGAGCTGACCGAGGACATCCCGATCATCATGCTCACCGCCAAGGGCGAAGAGGACAACAAGATCCAGGGCCTGGAAGTCGGCGCCGATGACTACATCACCAAACCTTTTTCCCCACGCGAGCTGGTTGCGCGCCTGAAGGCCGTGCTGCGCCGTGCCGGACCTACCGATGGAGAGACGCCGATCGAAGTCGGCGGCCTGCTGCTGGACCCGATCAGCCACCGCGTGACCATCGACGGTAAACCCGCCGAGATGGGCCCGACCGAATACCGTCTGCTGCAATTCTTCATGACCCACCAGGAACGTGCCTACACCCGTGGCCAGTTGCTGGATCAAGTTTGGGGCGGCAACGTCTATGTCGAAGAGCGCACCGTCGACGTGCATATCCGCCGCCTGCGCAAAGCCCTCGGCGATGCCTACGAAAATCTGGTACAAACCGTGCGCGGCACCGGCTACCGGTTTTCTACCAAAGCCTGATCCGGAGCTTCCCCGCCCGACAAGCTGACAAGGACGCGCGTTCAAGTGAACCAAAACTGGCATGGCACCCTGATTCGCCACATGCTGCTGCTGGTCACCGCCTGCCTGGTGATCGGTCTGATTACCGGCTACTACGGCTGGAGCCTCGCCGCGGGCCTGGGCCTTTACCTGGCCTGGACGCTCAAGCAATTGTTGCGTTTGCACGAATGGCTAGGCCTGCACAAACCCGATGAAGCACCACCCGATGGCTATGGCCTGTGGGGCGAAGTGTTCGACAGCATCTACCACTTGCAACGTCGCGACCAACGTGTGCGTGGGCGCCTGCAAGCGGTAATCGACCGGGTTCAGGAGTCGACTGCGGCGTTGAAAGACGCGGTAATCATGCTCGACAGCGACGGCAACCTCGAATGGTGGAACCGCGCCGCCGAAACCCTGCTCGGCCTCAAGACCCCGCAAGACAGCGGCCAACCGGTAACCAACCTCGTCCGCCATCCGCGCTTCAAGGAATACTTCGAGCAGGACAGCTACGCCGAGCCGCTGGAAATCCCGTCACCGATCAATGATCGTCTGCGCATTCAGCTGTACATCACGCGCTACGGCAACAACGAGCACCTGATGCTGGTGCGCGACGTCACGCGTATTCACCAGCTGGAACAGATGCGCAAAGACTTCATCGCCAACGTCTCCCATGAACTGCGCACACCATTGACGGTGATCTGCGGTTATCTGGAAACCCTGCTCGACAATGTCGAGGACGTGAACCCGCGCTGGTCCCGTGCCTTGCAGCAGATGCAGCAGCAAGGCGGACGCATGCAGACGTTGCTCAACGACTTGCTGCTGTTGGCCAAACTGGAAGCCACCGATTACCCGTCGGACAACCAGCCGGTGGCCATCGATGGCTTGCTGCAATCGATCAAGAGCGACGCTCAGCAACTGTCCGCCCAACGCAATCAAAAGATCACCCTGGAAGCCGACCCGACAATTCTGCTCAAGGGCAGCGAAGCCGAATTGCGCAGCGCGTTTTCCAATCTGGTGTTCAACGCGGTGAAATACACCCCGGCCGAAGGCAATATCCGCATTCGTTGGTGGGGTGATGAGCAAGGCGCACACCTGAGCGTGCAGGACTCCGGCATCGGCATCGACAGCAAACACCTGCCGCGCCTGACCGAACGCTTCTACCGCGTCGACTCCAGCCGAAACTCCAACACCGGCGGCACCGGTCTTGGATTGGCCATCGTTAAACACGTACTGCTGCGCCACCGCGCGCGGATGGAAATCACCAGTGTGCCCGGCCACGGCAGCACATTTACCTGCCACTTTGCCCCGGCCCAGGTCACCAGAACCCGGGCGATCAGCGCCGCCGACTGATACCGGCCAGCACTCGCCACTAGTCAATCCACATGTCAGCCGCTACATTGGCTGACTTGTGCCTGCCCTTCAGGCACCGCATTTCCCTTTTTTTGAATACACGGAAACCGCAAAACTCCATCATGGACCCATCCCCTGGCTTGACCCTCGCGACACTCTTCGCCGATTTCGGCATGATTCTTTTTGCTCTGATCCTGGTTTTGCTCAACGGTTTTTTCGTTGCGGCGGAATTTGCCATGGTCAAACTGCGCTCGACCCGGGTCGAAGCCATCGCGGAAAAAAACGGCTGGCGCGGACACATCCTGCGCACCGTACACAGTCAGCTCGATGCGTACCTCTCGGCGTGCCAGTTGGGCATCACCCTCGCCTCTCTGGGCCTCGGCTGGGTCGGCGAGCCAGCGTTCGCGCACATCCTCGAACCTCTGCTTGAGGCCGTTGGCGTACAGTCGGCCGAAGTGGTCAAAGGCGTATCGTTCTTCGCCGCGTTTTTCGTCATCTCGTACCTGCACATCGTGGTCGGTGAGCTGGCCCCTAAATCCTGGGCCATCCGCAAACCCGAGCTGCTGTCGCTCTGGACCGCCGTGCCGCTGTACCTGTTTTACTGGGCGATGTATCCGGCGATTTACCTGCTCAATGCCAGCGCCAACACGATCCTGCGCATCGCCGGCCAAGGCGAACCCGGCCCTCATCACGAGCACCATTACAGTCGTGAAGAACTGAAATTGATCCTGCACTCCAGCCGTGGCCAGGACCCGAGCGACCAAGGCATGCGCGTTTTGGCCTCCGCGGTCGAAATGGGCGAGCTGGAAGTGGTCGACTGGGCCAATTCCCGGGAAGATCTGGTGACGCTGGAGTTCAACGCGCCGCTGAAGGAAATCCTGGCGTTGTTCCGTCGCCACAAGTTCAGCCGTTATCCGGTGTACGACAGCGATCGGCAGGAGTTCGTCGGCCTGTTGCACATCAAGGATCTGCTGCTGGAACTGGCGGCCCTGGACCACATTCCCGAGTCGTTCAACCTGGCCGAGCTGACCCGCCCGCTAGAGCGCATATCGCGGCACATGCCGCTGTCGCAACTGCTGGAGCAGTTCCGCAAGGGCGGCTCGCACTTTGCCGTGGTCGAAGAAGCCGACGGCAACATCATCGGCTACCTGACCATGGAAGACGTGCTGGAAGTGCTGGTGGGCGACATCCAGGACGAACACCGCAAGGCTGAGCGCGGAATCCTCGCCTACCAGCCGGGCAAGCTGCTGGTGCGCGGCGACACGCCGCTGTTCAAGGTCGAGCGCCTGCTGGGCATCGATCTGGACCACATCGAAGCCGAAACCCTCGCCGGGCTGGTCTACGAAACCCTGAAACGGGTGCCAGAAGAGGAGGAGGTGCTGGAAGTCGAAGGCTTGCGGATCATCATCAAGAAGATGAAAGGGCCGAAGATCATTCTGGCCAAGGTGTTGATGCTCGATTGAGCATCACCCTTTGACTCACTGCTTGCCCAACGCAAAGTTCGGCAGGCTGCCCACCGGTTGGTTGAACTGGTACGGGATCGACACCAGCCCCAACCCGGTATTGCGCTGCACCACGAAATGCAGGTGCGGCCCGCTGCTGTTGCCGGTATTGCCCGACAAGGCCAGCGGACTCCCCACCGACACCCGTTGCCCCTCGCGAACGCTCACCGAACCTTGTTTAAGGTGCAGATACACGCCCATCGTCCCGTCATCGTGCAGCACCCGAACGAAATTACCCGACGGATCAGTGCCGCGCCCGGTCTGGGCATTCTCGGTTTTCACCACCACACCGCCACGCGCCGCGATGATCGGCGTGCCTTCGGGCATCGCGATGTCAATGGCGTAGCGGTTCTTTGGACCAAAGTGACTGTATTGACCGTTGGCGCCCTGACTCAGCCGAAACGGTCCACCGCGCCAGGGCAACGGGTATCGATAGGCCTTGGCGGCCCCTGAGGGGTCGCCCAGGGAGTATTCAAATTTGGGGGTGTACGCCAGCGGCTTTTCGGGCTGAGTGGCTGTGAGCAACGCCAGACGAATACTGCTGCGTGCCGGCATCACCCGGCGAATCGGTCGGCTTGGCGCACCACTGACGTTTTTCAGTCCGCCGAAGCTCAACTCGATTTCTACCGGCGCATACAGGTCATTGCGTACGTAAACGCTGTCCACGCCCTTCTTCTTCGTGATGATGACGTACACCTGGCGCTCAAGATTCTCGACCATGCGATCACGAAAAACGAACACCTTGGAGCCCGTCGTGGGGCGGTCGCTGTAGGAGACCACGCCATTGGCGTCGGTGGACTTGTAGATTGTCATGGCCATCGCCGAGGTGGAGGCCATGAAAAGAGCGCAGAAAAACAGCAGGGGCGCGAGCATGGGCAAGGTTCTGTCGAGTAAGGCCTGGGAAAGAGCCTAGCAGCTGCAATGGACCCGGGTAGTCGGCAGATGTTTCAAATGGTCATTCCCATGCGCTGCGCTGCGTGGGAACGATCAGCGGTACAGATTACGCACCGGGTACGAAATGCTTCTGCGCCGTACCACGTGCGATCAATCGGGAGATGTAGTCGAGCTTCTGCGCATCCTTGTCGACGAAGCGGAAAGTCAGTTGCAGCCACTCGCTGTCGGGCTTCTGCTCGTGGGCGACGATGGCGTGCAGGTAGCCGTTCAGACGGGCGGTTTCGGCGTTATCGCCCTGCTCCAGGTCGAGCACGGCGCTGTCGAGCACTTGCGGCAGGGTCTCGGTGCGCTTCACCACCAGCAATGCTTCCTTGAGGCTCAAGGCCTTGATCACACACTGCTGAATGCCGTTCGGCAGACGCAGCTGACCCTGACCACGACCGCCCGCTGGCGCGGCGGAGGCCGCTGGAGGCTTGATTGGCGGGTTGTTGAGCAGACCGCGAGACGCAGTGGCCACCGGGGCGGGTGCGGCGGGTGCGACCACGGCAGCCTTGCCACCGGTCAATGCGCTCAGGGAATCGTTGCCGAACGCCGAGTTCATTTTGGTCGGCGCGCTGTTCATCAAAGTGTCGAGCTTGCCGACCTTGTTCAGGGCCTGCTTGACCTTGGTCAGCAGTTGCTCGTTGGTGAACGGTTTGCTGACGTAGCCGGAAACCCCGGCCTGGATCGCCTGAATGACGTTCTCTTTATCGCCCCGGCTGGTCACCATCACGAACGGCATGGTCTTGAGGTTGTCCTGCTCGCGGCACCAGGTCAGCAGCTCCAGGCCGGACATTTCCGGCATTTCCCAGTCACACAGGACCAGGTCGAACGCTTCCCGTGCCAGTAAGGCCTGAGCCTTCTTGCCGTTGACGGCGTCTTCGGTTCGGATCCCCGGGAAGTAGTTGCGCAAGCACTTCTTCACCAGGTCACGAATGAACGACGCGTCGTCCACGACCAACACACTGACCTTACTCATCCATCACCCCTTTAAAAAATCCCGGCAAGCATACCGCTTTGCTGATGGCACATTGCCAAAAACCTTCAGTCACGCCGGGACTTTTCGTTCGCGGGTGCTGCTTTCGAATTCATCGACCACAAACAAAAACGCCCGACCAAAAGGCCGGGCGTTTTTCTCAGGCAATCTTACTTATCGTCAACTTTGCCCGGAACATTAGCGGTTTCGCCACTTGTGCCTTGAACTTCTTGTTTCATGCGTTTGAGGCCCAGGTGCCGCACGTCGGTGCCGCGTACCAGGTAAATCACCAGCTCGGAGATGTTGCGCGCGTGATCGCCGATCCGTTCCAGCGAACGCAACACCCAAATGATGCTCAAGACCCGCGAAATAGAGCGCGGGTCTTCCATCATGTAGGTGGCGAGCTCGCGCAACGCGGTTTTGTATTCGCGGTCGATGATCTTGTCGTACTGGGCCACCGACAACGCCAGGTCGGCGTCGAAGCGGGCAAAAGCGTCCAGTGCATCGCGCACCATGTTGCGGACCTGGTCGCCGATGTGGCGAACCTCGACGTAACCGCGAGGGGCTTCGCCTTCTTCGCACAACTGGATGGCGCGCCGGGCGATCTTGGTCGCTTCGTCACCGATGCGCTCCAGATCGATTACCGACTTGGAGATGCTGATGATCAAACGCAAGTCCGACGCCGCCGGCTGCCGGCGAGCCAGAATGCGCAGGCATTCTTCGTCGATGTTGCGTTCCATCTGGTTGATCTCGTCGTCGATCTCGCGAACCCGCTGAGCCAGGCCAGAATCGGCCTCGATCAGCGCGGTCACCGCGTCGTTGACCTGCTTCTCCACCAGCCCGCCCATGGCCAGGAGGTGGCTGCGCACTTCCTCGAGCTCAGCGTTGAACTGCGCGGAGATGTGATGGGTAAGGCCTTCTTTACTAATCATGTTGGCGTCCTTGGAGCGTCCGGTAAGGTGCGGTGGACCGCAGCGTCAGTTCAGTGAGCAACGACAGCGTCCTAGCCGTAGCGACCCGTGATGTAGTCTTCGGTCTGCTTCTTCGCCGGATTGGTGAACAGCGTATCGGTGTCGCCGAATTCCACCAATTTGCCCATGTACATGAACGCCGTGTAGTCGGAAACCCGCGCGGCCTGTTGCATGTTGTGGGTCACGATGACGATGGTGAATTTCGATTTGAGTTCGTAGATCAGCTCTTCGACTTTCAGCGTGGAGATCGGGTCGAGTGCCGAGCACGGTTCGTCGAGTAGCAGCACTTCCGGCTCCACGGCGATGGTACGGGCGATCACCAGACGTTGTTGCTGACCACCGGACAGGCCAAGTGCCGACTCGTGCAGACGGTCTTTGACTTCGTCCCACAGCGCCGCGCCTTTCAACGCCCACTCGACGGCTTCGTCGAGGATGCGCTTCTTGTTGATGCCCTGGATGCGCAGGCCGTAGACCACGTTCTCGTAGATGGTTTTCGGGAACGGGTTGGGCTTCTGGAACACCATGCCGACGCGACGGCGCAGCTCGGCCACATCTTCACCCTTGCGGTAGATGTTGTTGCCGTACAGGTTGATCGCGCCTTCGACACGGCAGCCATCCACCAGGTCGTTCATGCGGTTGAAGGTGCGCAGCAGCGTGGACTTGCCGCAACCGGACGGGCCGATGAAGGCGGTCACGCGCTGCTTCGGGATGTTCATGCTGACGTCGTACAGCGCTTGTTTGTCGCCGTAGAACAGGCTCAGGCTCGGCACTTCAATCGCGACGGTTTCCTGTTCCAGGCTCAAGCTCTGTTTGTCGCGGCCCAGCGCAGACATGTTGATGCCGTGGGTATGTGCTTCGTGCTGCATGGGAGGCTCCCTGTGCTAACAAATTCGGTTCAGTGAGCGGCTGGCATTTAGGCCAGCAGCCCATTTAATTTTTGCGACAGCTATCAGCTATCCAGTGCTTTGTATTTTTCGCGCAGGTGGTTACGAATCCACACTGCCGACAGGTTGAGCGTGGCGATCACCAGCACCAGCAGCAACGCTGTGGCGTACACCAGCGGCCGTGCGGCCTCGACGTTCGGGCTCTGGAAGCCGACGTCATAGATGTGGAAGCCCAAGTGCATGATTTTTTGGTCCAGGTGCACGTACGGGTAGTTGCCATCCACCGGCAGCGATGGCGCCAGTTTCACCACACCCACCAGCATCAGCGGCGCCACTTCACCCGCGGCGCGAGCCACGGCGAGGATCATGCCGGTCATCATCGCCGGGCTGGCCATCGGCAGTACGATCTTCCACAAGGTTTCAGCCTTGGTTGCGCCGAGAGCCAACGACCCTTCGCGCACGGTGCGAGGAATTCGCGCCAGGCCTTCTTCCGTGGCCACGATCACCACCGGCACCGCCAGCAGCGCCAGGGTCAGGGACGCCCAGAGCAGACCCGGCGTACCAAAGGTCGGCGCAGGCAGCGCTTCCGGGAAAAACAAATGATCGACCGAACCGCCCAGCACATAAACAAAGAAGCCCAGACCGAACACGCCGTAAACGATGGCGGGAACGCCCGCCAGGTTGTTCACCGCGATGCGGATCAAGCGCGTCATGGTGTTCTGTTTTGCATATTCACGCAGGTAAACCGCTGCCAACACACCGAACGGGGTCACGATCATCGCCATGATCAACGTCATCATTACGGTGCCGAAAATCGCCGGGAAGATCCCGCCTTCGGTGTTCGCCTCACGCGGGTCGTCGCTCAAGAACTCCCAGACCTTGCTGAAATAGAAGCCGATCTTGGTGAAGGTGTTCATGTCGTTCGGCTGGTAGGCGTGAACCACTTTGCCAATGCCGATTTCAATTTCTTTGCCGTTGGCATCGCGGGCCGTCAGGCTGTCGCGGTTGAACTGGGCGTGCAGGTCGTTCAGGCGTGCTTCGATGCCCTGATAACGAGCGTTCAGTTCGGCACGCTCAGACTCCATGTCCGCTTGCGCGGTAGCGTCCATCGTCCCGGCCAGTTCCAGCTTGCGACCGTGCAGACGCACGCGCTCCAGCCCTGCGTTGATTGCGCCAATGTCGGTTTTTTCCAGGCTCTTGAGCTGCGCGGCGAGTTTGTTGACGCGATCGACACGCGCCTGCAACTCAGGCCATGCGGCTTCGCCTTCGGCGATGACCTTGCCGTCCTGTTTGACGTTGACCAGGTAGCCATAGAAGTTGCCCCACTCACGACGCTCGATGGTCATCAGCTCGGGCGGCGTCTTCTGGTTAGTCAGCCACTCACCGACGATCCACGTGAAGTCGTTGCCGTTCAGGTCACGGTTGCCGACCTTGATCAGCTCGCGAGTCATGAACTCCGGGCCCTGATCGGGCACCGGCAGGCCAGCACTTTTAAGGCGCTGGCGCGGCACTTCTTCTTTTTGCACCACTTCGCCGATGACGAGGTGATTGGCCTGGCCCGGCACATCGTAACTGGC
The DNA here is from genome assembly GCF_054330215.1 of Pseudomonas sp. Ma2-10. Taxonomy (NCBI): domain Bacteria; kingdom Pseudomonadati; phylum Pseudomonadota; class Gammaproteobacteria; order Pseudomonadales; family Pseudomonadaceae; genus Pseudomonas; species Pseudomonas sp. Ma2-10. Next base: position 495,839 of record NZ_JBTEYL010000002.1, read on the forward strand.
GTGCACCAGGTCCGCCGGCCAGAAATGGCCCAGACCGCGCACGGCAATCACTGCCAGCAAGCCAATGGTCATGATGACCGCGATGGACACCGCGCCACCGCTGATCCAGACGCCGGGGGCGCCGCTCTTGAACCATCCTTTCAGGGAGTTCTGTTTCACAGACTTCTACCTTTCTTAAAGCGACGAGTATTTCTTGCGCAGACGCTGACGAATCAGTTCCGCGAGGGTGTTCATGAAGAAGGTGAACAACAGCAGCACCATCGCCGAGAGGAACAGCACCCGGTAGTGGCTGCCGCCGACTTCCGATTCGGGCATTTCCACCGCAACGTTGGCCGCCAGTGTGCGCAGACCTTCGAACAGGTTCACTTCCATGACCGGGGTGTTACCGGTGGCCATCAGCACGATCATGGTTTCACCGACCGCACGGCCCATGCCGATCATCAGCGCCGAGAAAATGCCCGGGCTGGCGGTGAGGATCACCACGCGGGTCATGGTTTGCCATGGCGTGGCACCGAGAGCCAGAGAACCGAGGGTCAAACCGCGGGGCACGCTGAACACGGCGTCTTCGGCGATGGAGTAGATGTTCGGGATCACCGCGAAACCCATGGCCAAACCGACCACCAGTGCGTTGCGCTGGTCGTAGGTAATGCCCAGGTCGTGGGAGATCCACATGCGCATATCGCCGCCGAAGAACCAGGTTTCCATGTACGGGCTCATGTACAGCGAGAGCCAGCCCACGAACAGAATCACCGGAATCAGGATCGCGCTTTCCCAACCGTCCGGCACTTTCAGGCGGATGGACTCAGGCAAGCGGCTGAAGGTGAAGCCCGCTACCAGAATGCCGATCGGCAAGAGCATCAGCAGGCTGAAGATACCCGGCAAATGTCCTTCCACATACGGTGCGAGAAACAGGCCGGCGAAGAAACCGAGGATCACCGTCGGCATCGCTTCCATCAGTTCGATCACCGGCTTGACCTTGCGGCGCAGGCTCGGCGCCATGAAGTAGGCGGTGTAGATCGCCGCGGCGACGGCCAGCGGTGCGGCCAGCAGCATGGCGTAGAACGCGGCTTTGAGGGTGCCGAAGGTCAGCGGCGCCAAGCTCATTTTCGGTTCGAAATCGGTGTTGGCAGCGGTCGATTGCCAGACGTATTTAGGCTCGTCGTAGTTCTCGTACCAAACCTTGCTCCACAGCGCACTCCAGGACACTTCCGGGTGCGGGTTGTCGAGCAGCAGCGGTTGAATCTTGCCGCCAGCTTCGACGATCACGCGGTTGGCTCGTGGCGACAGGCCGAAAATGCCTTGGCCGTCGACCACCTGGTCCACCAGCAAGGTGCGGTGGGCGGTGCTGTGGAACACGCCGAGCTTGCCGGACGCGTCTAGAGCGATGAAGCCTTTGCGACGTTCTTCTGCGGTAATTTCCACGATCGGCGCAGTGCCCATCTGGAAGTTACGAATCTGGCTCAGACGCGGTTCGCCATCGTGGTCGCGGGCCATGAACCACTGGGCCAGACCACCCTTGGAATCGCCGAGAATCAACGAAATGCCACCCACCAGTTGAGTACTGGCAGTGATCTGCGCTTCGCCATCATCCAGCAGTTTGTAGCGACCGTTGAGGCTCTTGTCGCGCAGGCTGAATACGTCGGCCTGGGCACGACCGTTAATCACATACAACCACTGCTGACGCGGGTCGACGAAGATGTTCTTCACCGGCTCGGTCATCTGCGGCAGATCGATGCGCTTCTGCTCGCTGGTGACTTCGCCGGTCATCATGTTTTCTTCGCGGGTGAGCGACAAAACATTGAGTTGCGAACCGGTAGAGCCGACCAGCATCAGCGTCGTATCGGTCGCGTTGAGGCTGACGTGCTCCAGGGCTCCGCCCGCCTCGTTGAGCGCAATCGGCGTTTCGCCATACGGGTATTCGATGGCCGGCGAGATGGTTTTCTTGCCGTCCGGGTAGCTGACTTTATACGTGTGACGGAACACCAGCGCCTGGCCGTTGGACAAGCCCACCGCCACCAATGGATGGCCTGGTTGGTCTTTGCCGATGGAGGTCACGGCAGTGCCGGCCGGAATCGGCAGATCGACACGCTTGAGTTCAGCGCCACTGTTGATATCGAAGAACAGCGCCTGGCCCTTGTCGGAAACCCGCATGGCGACCTTGTTCTGTTCTTCCAGGGAGATCATCAACGGCTTGCCGGCGTCTTGCATCCAGGCGGGCGTGATGGCGTCCTTGGCCGTCAGGTCGGCCCCCTGAAACAGGGGCGCGACAACGTATGCAAGGAAGAAAAAGATCAGCGTGATCGCGCCGAGAACGGCGAGGCCGCCCACGAGGACATACCAACGGGTCAGGCGATCTTTGAGCGCGCGGATGCGGCGCTTGCGTTGCAGCTCAGGCGTATTGAAATCAATTCGCTTGGGGGGGTTTGTAGTCATGGTGGAATTGGCCAGATCATTCATTCGCACACCCTAGCGATCCTGTATGACAGAAAGATGACAATGCAGTGACGCAACAAATCCGCCGCCAGCGGAAACTGGCAGTGGATCAAAAATTGGGGGGGTGTAGGAGCTGTCAAGGGAACCGAGGCAGCTCCTACTGAGTCCGGGTTTACCCCGGGCTCAAGGTTTTACTTTTTTGCGACTTCAGCGCCGCCTTCCTGCAGACCCAGGTCAGCCAGTGCTTTTGCAGCAACCTTGGCCGGCAGCGGGATGTAACCGTCTTTCACCACAACTTCCTGACCCTGTTTGGACAGAACCAGTTTCACGAACTCGGCTTCCAGCGGGGCCAGAGGCTTGTTCGGGGCTTTGTTGACGTAAACGTAGAGGAAGCGCGACAGCGGGTATTTGCCGTTCAGTGCGTTTTCTTCTGTGTCTTCGATGAACTCAGTGCCACCTTTTTTGGCCAGGGCCACAGTCTTCACGCTAGCGGTCTTGTAGCCGATGCCCGAGTAACCGATGCCGTTCAGCGAGGAGCTGATCGACTGCACGACCGAAGCCGAGCCTGGCTGTTCGTTGACGTTCGGCTTGTAGTCGCCTTTGCACAGGGCTTCTTCTTTGAAGTAGCCGTAGGTGCCGGATACCGAGTTACGACCGAACAGTTGAACCGGCTTGTTAGCCAGGTCGCCGGTCACGCCCAGGTCGCCCCAGGTTTTGACTTCGGCTTTGGCGCCGCACAGACGAGTGGACGAGAAGACTGCGTCGACTTGTTCCATCGTCAGGTGCTGGATCGGGTTGTCTTTGTGCACGAACACAGCCAGGGCGTCCACGGCAACCGGGATAGCGGTTGGCTTGTAGCCGTATTTCTGTTCGAAGGCAGCCAGTTCGGTGTCCTTCATCTTGCGGCTCATCGGGCCCAGGTTAGAGGTGCCTTCGGTCAGCGCAGGTGGCGCGGTGGCGGAGCCAGCGGCCTGAATCTGGATGTTTACGTTCGGGTATTCTTTTTTGTAGTTCTCAGCCCAGAGGGTCATGAGGTTGGCCAGAGTATCGGAGCCGACGCTGGACAGGTTGCCCGACACACCAGTGGTCTTGGTGTAGCTCGGGATCGCAGGGTCAACAGCGGCGAACGCATTGGCGGTCGCAACGCCAGCAGCGACAAAAGTCATTGCCGCCATCAAACGCTTCAGTTTCATGCCTTACTCCTAGCAGATAGGTGTGTTAAGTCGGGGCCAAGTATCAGCAGGCCGTGTGAACACTCTATGGCTGAAATATGACAATTGGATGAAAGGCCAGCATCTAGCGACCTTTCTTCCAGAGGTACGCACCCACCAGAATCCCGACACCGCAGATGATCGCCACGTAATAGGCAGGCCCCATCGGGCTTTCCTTGAGCAGCAGGGTCACAACCATTGGGGTCAGGCCGCCGAAGATGGCGTAGGCCAGGTTGTAGGAGAACGACAGGCCGCTGAAGCGCACCGCCGCCGGGAAGGCTTTGACCATCACATACGGCACCGCACCGATGGTGCCGACCAGTAAGCCGGTCAAGGCGTACATTGGGAACAGCCAGTCCGGGTGGTTGAACAGGCTGTGGTAGAAGGTCCACGAACTGATCAGCAGCAGAGCACTGCCGAACACAAAGACACGACCCGCACCGAAGCGGTCAGCCAGTGCACCGGAGGTGACGCAGCCTAGGCTCAGAAACACGATCGCCAGGCTGTTGGCCTGCAATGCAGTGGTTGGCGAGAAGTGGTAGACGGTCTGCAGAACGGTCGGGGTCATGAGGATGACCACGATGATGCCGGCGGACAGCAGCCAGGTCAGCAGCATGGAAATCAGGATCGCCCCGCGATGGTCGCGCAACACGGCTCGCAGCGGCACTTCTTCTGCCAGGGCCTTGCGCAGTTGCAGTTCGGCGAATACCGGCGTCTCGTGCAACCAGCGGCGCAGGTAAACCGAGAACAGGCCGAATACGCCACCCAACAGGAACGGAATCCGCCAGGCGTAATCCGAGACTTCGACCGGGGTGTAAATGCTGTTGATCGCGGTGGCGACCAGCGAGCCCAGCAGGATGCCAGCCGTCAGACCGCTGGTCAGGGTACCGCAGGCGTAACCGATATGACGCTGCGGCACGTGTTCGGAAACGAATACCCATGCGCCCGGCACTTCACCGCCAATCGCAGCGCCTTGAATCACCCGCATCAGCAGCAGCAGGATTGGCGCCCACATGCCGATCTGCGCGTAAGTCGGCAGCAGGCCCATGATCAGGGTCGGCACCGCCATCATGAAAATGCTCAGGGTGAACATCTTCTTGCGTCCCAGCAGGTCGCCGAAGTGCGCCATGACGATGCCGCCCAGTGGCCGCGCCAGGTAGCCGGCGGCAAAGATCCCGAAGGTCTGCATCAAGCGCAGCCACTCGGGCATGTCGGCCGGGAAGAACAGCTTGCCGACTACCGTGGCGAAGAACACGAAGATGATGAAGTCGTAAAACTCCAGCGCACCGCCCAGGGCAGACAACGACAAAGTCTTGTAATCGCTGCGGGTCAGCGGACGTGCGGATTGAGTGGGCTGCGCGATGCTCGAGGGCGCTGTGATCATGGCAAGGCTTCTCTTATAGTCGGATCTGCAACCCCAACAACGCTGGCGGAGGCTTGGGCAGGTCCGGCACGATAGCAAATTGTTCGAAAAAGCACATAGAGGTGCGTATTTGACGGTCGAAATGAGAACCGGACGGTCGTCTCGGAGTCTACCGATCGATATACTCGCAATCCTGCATCTGCTTGTAAGGGGTTGCTGTGCGAAAACGTCGTTGGCAGCCGTCAGCCGATTTCGCAGAGTTTCCCTTTAGACGCCTTACGAAAAACGTGACGAACGTAGTATGTTCGGGGCTGAATCGTTTTTCCTTGAGACGGCTATTCACCTGAAGTACCAATGAGAGTCACGGGTCAGAGGCACCCCCGGCATGATAGAGCTCGAACAAGAAGATCCAATCCCGCAAGGCGACCTTGCCCTGCAAATTACCGCGCTCCCCCGTGAAACCAACGGCTTTGGCGATATTTTCGGCGGTTGGCTGGTGTCGCAGATGGATTTGGCCGGCACCGCAATGGCCAGCAAAGTCGCGGGTGGCCGCGTGGCTACGGTTGCGATCGACCGCATGGCGTTTCTGGTTCCGGTAGCGGTAGGCGCTCAGCTCTCCTTCTATACCCAAGCGCTGGAAATCGGCCGCAGCTCGATTCAGATGATGGTCGAAGTCTGGAGTGACGATCCGCTGTCCAGCGAGTGGCGTAAAGTGACTGAGGCCGTGTTTGTGTTCGTCGCCATCGACGGCAGCGGTCGGACACGTTCGGTTCCGCCTAGAGCGCGTTAAACACTGCGACCTTTCTGCGGTCCATTGCAGTCATTGTTCCTGATCGAGAGTTGCCCCATGAGCACGCCCAACGTTGAAGCCGTGAAACTGGATGAACTGAACTGCTGGCGCATCCGCCACGGTCAGGCCGAACTGCTGGTTGCCCAGCAAGGCGCGCACATCCTCAGTTATCAAGTGGCCGGTCAACCGCCGCTGATCTGGCTCAACGACGAGGCAGTGTTCAAGACTGGCAAGAGCATCCGCGCCGGGGTTCCAGTGTGCTGGCCGTGGTTCGGCAACCTGCCCCGCAACCCGCAGAGCGTTCAGGCGATGCGCGCCAGCAACGAAGCGCCGACCGCCCACGGGTTGGTAAGGGCGATGGACTGGGAACTGGGCGGCATTAAAACCGAGGGCGAAAGCCTCAAGGTGGAGTTTGTTCTGCCTTACCCAGAAGGCGGCTTGCCCGGCTGGCCGCATCAGGTGGATTTGACGCTGAGCATTCGTCTGGATGAGCAACTCCATATCAGCCTGACCAGCCATAATCAGGGCGCTGACACAGTCACCATCAGCCAGGCGCTGCACAGCTATTTCGCGGTCAGCGATGTACGCGAAGTGCATGTTGAAGGGCTGCAAGGCTTGAGTTACATCGAAACCCTGGACGACTGGAAAACCGTCACTCAGACCGGCGATTTGCGTTTTGTCAGCGAGACCGATCGTATCTATCTCAATACCCCGGCGAAGCTGAGCATTGTCGATCCGGCCTGGGAACGGCGCATCGAACTGACCAGCAGCGGATCACGCTCGGCGGTGATCTGGAATCCGTGGATTGAACGCGCTGCGGCGTTCAGCGACATGGCCGACGATGGCTGGCAGCGGATGCTGTGCATTGAAACGGCGAATGTGATGGATGATGTGGTGACGCTGGCGCCGGGCGCCAGTCATACCCTCGACGTCAGCATCGGCAGCAACCCCCTCTAGAACCACAAAAACCAATGTGGGCGTGCTTGCTCCCACATTCAGTTGATCACCTACAAATCCGACTCTTTAACCACCCGCACTTTCGCCGCGTCCAGCGCATACGCTGCGTCAGCCAAGTCGTTGTCGACCTTCTCGATCTTCACCGTGCCGGTCACCCACAGCGGTGTATAGATGTCATTCAGCTTCAAACCTTTCGGATAACGCACCAACACCAATTGATTAGGTGGAGGCGGCGGCACGTGGATGCAGGCACCCGGATACGGCACGAGGAAGAACAGCGTGCTGCGGCCCTGGGCGTCGGATTCCAGCGGCACCGGATAACCACCGAGGCGGATGTTCTTGCCGTTCATCGACGGCACGGTTTTGGTCGAATACATCACCGCCGGCAACCCTTTGCTCTGCTTCATGCCACCCTTTTGGGTAAAGGTGCCATTGGCTTCGGGGGAGTCGTGGTCGATTTCAGGCATGGCCTCGAGGGCTTTCTGGTCCGACGTTGGCATCAATTCGAGCCAGTCGGTTTCGGGTAGCTCGCCGGCATGGACAAGGCCCGAGCCTAATAAAAGGAAAGTGAACAGAAGACGGCGCATGGAGGTGCTCGGCAAAGGAGAGGACGGTGCAACGCCGAGCATTCTAGCCCTCTCTGCGTGCGGCGCAGAGAGGGCTTTGTCGCTTTGGATCAGTTCTTTTTGATCAAACCGTAGATCACCAGCAACACCACTGCGCCGACCAGCGCACCGATGAAGCCAGCGCCTTCACCCGCGTGGTAGATGCCCAGAGCCTGGCCGCCGTAAGTGGCCGCCAACGAACCGCCGATACCGAGCAGGATTGTCATGATCCAGCCCATGCTGTCATCGCCCGGTTTCAGGAACCGAGCCAGCAGGCCGACGATCAAGCCGATAAAGATGGTTCCGATAATTCCCATGGCATTTCCCTCTGATTGATTGGCAAGGCCCAAAGCCTAGACAGACTTTGGCATCCTGCCATGAGAGAACGGCGACCCCTGAATGGTTCCGCCGCTGCCACATGAAACTACTCGGCGATGAGCGCTTCGACTTTGAGAATCTGCTGCTCAAGGGTGGCCCTGTCGGCGCAGCGCACGTTGACGTGACCGACCTTGCGGCCGATCTTGAACGCCTTGCCATAGTGATGCAGATGGCAGTCGGCAATGGCCAGGACTTTGTCGGTGTCCGGCACCTTGCCGATGAAGTTGAGCATCGCGCTCTCGCCGACCTTGGCCGTCGAACCCAGCGGCAGACCGGCAACGGCCCGCAGGTGGTTTTCGAATTGGCTGCATTCGGCACCTTCAGTGGTCCAGTGACCCGAGTTGTGCACGCGCGGAGCAATCTCGTTAGCCTTGAGGCCACCGTCGACTTCAAAGAACTCGAACGCCATCACGCCAACGTAGTTCAGCTGCTTGAGTACACGACTGGAATAATCTTGCGCCAAGGCTTGCAGCGGGTGATCGGTGCTGGCCACGGACAGTTTAAGAATGCCGCTGTCGTGAGTGTTGTGAACCAGCGGATAGAACTTCGTTTCGCCATCACGAGCGCGCACAGCGATCAACGAGACTTCACCGGTGAACGGCACGAAACCTTCCAACAGACAGGCCACGCTGCCCAGTTCGGCGAACGTGCCGACGACATCTTCAGGTTTACGCAGTACTTTCTGACCCTTGCCGTCGTAACCCAAGGTGCGGGTTTTCAGCACGGCCGGCAGACCGATGGAAACCACGGCAGCGTCCAGATCGGCTTGCGATTGAATGTCGACGAACGCCGGGGTGGGAATCCCCAGGTCCTTGAACATGCTCTTCTCGAACCAGCGATCACGGGCAATGCGCAGGGCTTCGGCGCTCGGGTAAACCGGGACGAATTGCGACAGGAAGGCCACGGTTTCGGCCGGGACGCTTTCGAACTCGAACGTCACCAGATCGACTTCATCGGCCAGCTGACGCAGGTGATCCTGATCGCCGTAATCGGCCCGCAGGTGCTCGCCCAATGCGGCCGCGCAAGCATCCGGCGCGGGGTCCAGGAAAGCGAAGTTCATGCCCAGCGGAGTGCCCGCCAGCGCCAACATGCGACCTAATTGGCCGCCACCGATTACACCGATTTTCATCGTCAACAACCTCAGGCGATGCGTGGGTCTGGATTTTCCAGGACACTGTCTGTCTGCTCAGCGCGGAATTTTTTCAGCACCGCGTGAAACTGCGGGTGCTTGGCGCCGAGGATGCTCGCCGAGAGCAGCGCTGCGTTGATCGCACCGGCCTTGCCGATGGCCAGGGTGGCGACCGGAATACCCGCGGGCATCTGCACGATAGACAGCAGCGAATCGACGCCCGAGAGCATCGACGACTGCACCGGCACTCCCAGTACCGGCAGGTGGGTCTTGGCCGCACACATGCCTGGCAAGTGTGCCGCGCCGCCGGCACCGGCAATGATCACCTCGATGCCACGCACCTCAGCTTCTTCGGCGTACTGGAAGAGCAGGTCCGGGGTGCGGTGGGCAGAGACCACTTTCACCTCGTAAGGAATGCCGAGCTTTTCCAGCATATCGGCGGTGTGGCTAAGGGTGGACCAATCGGACTTGGAGCCCATGATCACGCCAACCAGTGCACTCATCGTCGTGCCTCTTCTCTCTGGGCGCCCGCAGGCGCGTCAAAAAACAACAAACCACGCAAAATGCGTGGCTTGATTGTACGAATTATGGCCGGACGAACCGGCCGAAGGCCGCGCAGTATACCTCAATGAAGCAGATAAACAGCCCCCGATACGACCATCTGTCATTCGGCGCAACGTGCCGGTTTTATTGACCTGAAGGTCAATCAAACACACCGTAAATCTACTGGCGCCTTCAACCCATCATTGACCGGCGGTGCCTTGCGCGGCCCCGCCTTCGAGCTTGCGCCACAGCAACCGCACATTCGCCTTGCGCACCAGCGCACAGCGATACAGGCGAATCTCCAGCGGCACATGCCATTGCGGGCCGCCGCAAACCACCAGTTCACCACGCGCCAACTCGGCACGCACGCTGAGCCGCGGCACCCAGGCAATGCCCAAACCCTCCAGCGCCATGCTTTTAAGGCTGTCGGCCATGGCTGTTTCGTAAATAGTGGTAAAGCGCAGCGCTCGCTGACGCAGCAGCAAGTTCACCGAACGCCCGAGAAACGCACCGGCGCTGTAGGCCAGCAATGGCACGCTGGCGTCGCCCTCCAGGTCGAACAACGGTTTGCCGTCGGCATCTGCTGCGCAAACCGGGAGCATTTCGGTGTGGCCGAGGTGCAGAGACGGGAAAATTTCCGGGTCCATCTGCATCGCGGCATCCGGGTCATAGAACGCCAACATCAGATCGCAACCGCCTTCACGCAGGGCATGCACGGCATCACCGACGTTAGTCGCAACCAATCGCGTGGCGATGTTCAGACCTTCGTTGCGCAGCTGCGCGATCCAGCGCGGGAAGAACCCCAACGCCAAGGAGTGAGCGGCGGCGACCTGCATCACCTCGCCCTGCCCGCCTTCCAGGTGATGAAGGTGACGTAACACTTCACCGAGCTGCTCGACCACCGTCCGCGCGGTGACCAGAAACAGCTGCCCCGCCGCCGTCAGTTCGACCGGCGTACGCGAGCGATTGACCAGGGTCAGGCCCAGCGCAGCTTCAAGGCTGCGGATCCGTCGACTGAACGCCGGCTGAGTCACGAAGCGTCGTTCCGCCGCCTGGGAGAAGCTGCGGGTGGCGGCCAGAGCACTAAAGTCCTCAAGCCATTTACTTTCAAGGTTCATCACGTCCTCCCGGACACGCACCAATTTAGGTCACACGCTCGCGGCAGACACGGCGTCACACGGGCATTATGCCGAATGTGCATAGGCTAGTGTTTAACAGCATTGGCCCAAAATCCTCCACAAGCCTAGCATTTGCGGTGTTCCGGCACAGACCGGGTCCCTATCGAGATGATTTCTATCATGTCCTCCGCTGCATCTTTCCGCACAGAAAAAGACCTGCTTGGCGTACTCGAAGTACCGGCTCAAGCGTATTACGGCATCCAGACCCTGCGAGCGGTGAACAACTTCCGCCTCTCGGGCGTTCCGATTTCGCATTACCCGAAGCTGGTTGTCGGCCTGGCGATGGTCAAACAAGCCGCTGCTGACGCCAACCGCGAATTGGGTCACCTGAGCGAAGCCAAGCACGCGGCCATCAGCGAAGCCTGTGCACGTTTGATCCGCGGCGACTTCCACGAAGAGTTCGTGGTGGACATGATTCAGGGCGGCGCTGGCACTTCAACCAACATGAATGCCAACGAAGTCATCGCCAACATCGCGCTGGAGGCCATGGGTCACCAGAAAGGCGAATACCAATACCTGCACCCGAACAACGACGTGAACATGGCACAGTCGACCAACGACGCCTACCCGACCGCGATCCGTCTGGGTCTGCTGCTGGGTCACGACGCGCTGCTGGCCAGCCTCGACAGCCTGATCCAGGCGTTCGCCGCCAAGGGACAGGAATTCAACCACGTATTGAAGATGGGCCGTACCCAGCTGCAAGACGCCGTGCCGATGACCCTCGGCCAGGAATTCCGCGCTTTCGCCACGACCCTGAGCGAAGACCTGGCGCGCCTGAAAACACTGGCGCCTGAACTGCTGACCGAAGTGAACCTGGGGGGCACCGCGATCGGTACCGGCATCAACGCCGACCCGCGTTACCAGCACCTGGCCGTTCAGCGTCTGGCGCTGATCAGCGGTCAACCGCTGGTTCCGGCCGCCGACCTGATCGAAGCCACCTCCGACATGGGCGCCTTCGTGCTGTTCTCCGGCATGCTCAAGCGCACCGCGGTGAAGCTGTCGAAGATCTGCAACGACCTGCGTCTGTTGTCCAGCGGCCCACGCACCGGCATCAATGAAATCAACTTGCCGGCGCGTCAGCCAGGCAGCTCGATCATGCCCGGCAAGGTCAACCCGGTCATCCCGGAAGCAGTTAACCAGGTGGCGTTCCAGATCATCGGCAACGACCTGGCCCTGACCATCGCGGCCGAAGGCGGCCAGTTGCAACTGAACGTGATGGAGCCGCTGATCGCGTTCAAAATCTTCGACTCGATCCGCCTGCTGCAACGCGCCATGGACATGTTGCGCGAGCACTGCATCGTCGGCATCACCGCCAACGAAGAGCGTTGCCGCGAACTGGTCGAACACTCGATCGGCCTGGTCACCGCGCTGAACCCGTACATCGGTTATGAAAACGCCACCCGCATCGCCCGTATCGCGCTGGAAAGCGGCCGCGGCGTGCTGGAACTGGTGCGCGAAGAAGGCTTGCTCGACGACGAAATGCTCGCCGACATCCTGCGCCCGGAGAACATGATTGCTCCGCGTCTGGTGCCTCTGAAGGCTTAACCGAACGCACCACCGGCTCTTGTCACAAAGAGCCACGCTCACCAGGTCGAGGGACTAGACACCTCTCACCTTTTGAGGGCTTGGGGATTTATTCCCCAAGCCCTTTTTTTTAACTCATTTAGCAACTCCTGCAACACCGCGGTGCCTGCATCGCAGCAGGCTCACTCCCACAAGAGCCCGACGCCACCAACGCCGGGGGTTTCAAAGGCTTCGATTCATCGCTTGCACCACAACCGTGCAGACGGACCGCACGCTCATAGGTATAGTGCCGCCCCTCTTCGCGTGAGCGGTCGTCGGTAACGAGGCCCAACCCCATGCGAAACCCGAACGAATAACAAACCCGCAATATGAAATCGGGACGAACCTTCGCCTCACCTGTTTTGCCGCGCGCAAAGCGGTGTAACGCGATATTTCTGACCGCACAGCATTTGCTTACACAAAAAACAGCGAGGAATAATCCATGCTCGAAGTCATTAACGACTTCCTCTCAGGGAAAGTACTGATCGCGCTCATTGTCGGGCTCGGTAGCTACTTCACGATCCGCTCGCGTTTCGTTCAACTGCGCCACTTCTTCCACATGTTCGCGGTATTTGGCAACAGTCTCAAAAGCAGCGCCGGCCAACTCAGTTCGTTCCAGGCCTTGATGCTCAGCCTCGCCGGCCGCGTCGGTGCGGGCAACATCGCCGGTGTCGGTATCGCTGTGACCCTGGGTGGTCCGGGAGCGGTGTTCTGGATGTGGGTGACCGCGCTGGTCGGCATGTCCAGCAGCTTCTTCGAGTGCTCCCTCGGCCAGCTCTACAAGCGCTGCGACTCCGACGGCACGTACCGTGGTGGCCCGTCCTATTACATTCAGCACGGCCTGCAGAAGCGCTGGCTGGGCATGATCATGGCGTTCCTGTTGCTGGTGACCTTCGGCTTCGCCTTCAACGGTCTGCAATCCCACGCCGTGACCCACTCGCTGAACAACGCTTTCGGCCTCGACACCACCTGGACCGGTCTGACCCTGGCGGTATTGTTGGGCCTGGTGTTCATCGGCGGGATCAAGCGCATCGCCAAGGTCGCTGACCTGTTGGTGCCGGTGAAGACCCTGGTGTACATCGGCGTGACCCTCTATGTGATCGTGCTGCAATTCGACCAGGTTCCAGGGATGTTGATGACCATCGTCAAAAGCGCCTTCGGTCTCGATCAGGCCTTCGGCGGCCTGATCGGCAGCGCCATCGTCATGGGCGTGAAGCGCGGCGTGTTCGCCAACGAAGCAGGCCTGGGCAGTGCGCCAAACGTGGCGGCGGTCGCGTCGGTCGAGCACCCGGTGGCACAGGGTGTGGTTCAGGCGTTCAGCGTATTCCTCGACACCTTTGTGATCTGCACCTGCACCGCGCTGCTGATCCTGCTCTCGGGCTTCTATACCCCAGGCTTCGAAGGCGACGGCATTGCCCTGACCCAGAACTCTCTGGCCGCCGTAGTCGGGGACTGGGGCCGGAGTTTCATCTCCGTCGCCCTGTCGTTGTTCGTGTTCACCTCGATCCTCTATAACTACTACCTGGGCGAGAGCAACCTGCGCTTCCTGATCGGTGAAAACCGCAAGGCGCTGATCGGCTACCGCGTATTGGTATTGGTGTTGATCTTCTGGGGTGCGATCGAGAACCTCGGCACGGTGTTCGCTTTCGCTGACATCACGATGACCCTGCTGGCGTTTGTGAACCTGGTTTCGCTGTTCCTGCTGTTCAAAGTTGGCATGCGCATCCTGCGTGACTACGATGACCAGCGCGCGGCCGGCATCAAGACGCCCGTGTTCGATTCGAGCAAATTCCCGGATCTGGACCTGGACTTGAAAGCCTGGCCAGCCAATCCGCCAGCGGCCGCCACCAAGGCTGAAGCCGAGCCGCAAGGCGTACCCGCAGCGCAACGCTGATCGGTAAAAAACCGGGCGCATCCCCTGCGCCCGGCGTGACACAGCGTTCGGTCAGCGTCATGCTCGACCGCATGCTGTCATCGTTCTCGGAGAACCCCCATGAATTCCTCGACCTACCCTGCCGCCCAGCACGTCATGGTGCTCTACACCGGCGGCACCATCGGTATGCAAGCCAGCGCTCATGGCCTGGCCCCGGCATCCGGTTTCGAAGCCCGGATGCGCGAGTATCTGCACAGCCGACCTGACCTTGTCGTGCCGCCGTGGCGCTTTCGCGAGATGTCGCCGCTGATCGATAGCGCCAACATGAGCCCGGCTTACTGGCAGCAACTGCGCAAAGCGGTGGTTGACGCTGTCGATGTCCAGGGGTGCGACAGCGTGCTGGTCCTGCATGGCACCGACACCCTCGCCTACAGCGCGGCGGCCATGAGCTTTCAATTGCTCGGCCTGCATGCCCGCGTGGTGTTCACCGGCTCCATGCTGCCGGCCGGCGTAGCCGACAGCGATGCCTGGGAAAACCTCACTGGCGCGCTGGTTGCGTTGGGTCACGGCCTTGCGCCGGGCGTTCATCTGTACTTCCACGGCGAACGGCTGGACCCGACCCGTTGCGCGAAGGTGCGCAGTTTCGGTCGTCATCCGTTCAAGCGTCTTGAGCGTCAGGGTGGCGGTGCGAAGGCTTCTTCAATACCGGCCTCGCTGACCTACAACCAGCCCAAGCAATTGGCGAAAATCGCTGTGCTGCCGCTGTTCCCCGGCATCGGCGCCGAGATACTGGACGGCCTGCTCGACAGCGGCATTCAGGGCCTGGTGCTGGAGTGCTACGGCAGCGGCACCGGGCCAAGCGATAACCCCGAGTTTCTCGCCAGCCTGGGACGGGTGCGGGACAAGGGGGTTGTGGTTGTAGCCGTCACCCAATGCCATGAAGGTGGCGTCGAACTGGATGTTTACGAGGCTGGCAGTCGGTTGCGTGGTGTCGGTGTGTTGTCCGGCGGTGGCATGACCCGTGAAGCCGCGTTTGGCAAGTTGCAGGGCTTGCTGGGGGCCGGGCTCGACACCGCTGAAGTGCGGCGCCTTGTAGAACTCGACCTCTGCGGCGAACTCAGCTGACACCACTTAAAACCCCGTGGGCACACAACTTGCTGTTCTTCCAGCATCCCAAGGCTGGAACACCCCATGCTGCACTCCCACCTCACGACCCTCAACGCGGTGTCACTGATTCTCAGCGCCTTCAAGGACCAGGGCCCGCCCCGCGAAGCCTTGCTGGCCGGAAGCGGCATCAGCCCGGCGGATTTGAGCCGGGCGGACACGCGCATCACCACCAATCAGGAGATGCAGGTCTGCGCCAATGCTGTCGCGCTCAAGCGTGACATCGGCCTGGAACTGGGCCGCCGGATGCACGTTTCGTCCTACGGCATGCTCGGTTATGCGCTGCTCACCAGCGCCACTTTAGGTGACGCTTTGCGGCTGGCGCTGCACTATCCGGCGCTGTTGGGAACACTTTTCGAGCTGAGCCTGGAAGACGACGGCGAGCGCATCTGGTTCGTCGCCGGCGATTACCGCGAAAGCCCGGCACTGGCGGTATTCAATGCCGAGTTCTGTCTGGTGTCGTTGAAAGTCATCTGCGACGACCTGCTCGGCCATCCACTGCCCGTGCTCGCTGCTCGGTTTGAACATCGCGCGCCAGACTACCAAGCGACTTACACCGAGCACTTCAACTGCCCGCTGCACTTCGAGGCGCGGGACAACGCCTTCGCGTTTGATAAACGCTGGCTCGATCACCCCTTGCCACTGGCCGACGTCATCACCCATCAGGCCATGGCCGAACGCTGCCGCAAACAGAACACCGAGTTCACGGGTCGCCAGGTGTGGCTGGGGCGAATCCGTCAGCTACTCAGCGCGCAGTTGAATGCGGCGCCCGGCCTCGAAGGTCTGGCCGAGCAGATGAATTGCTCGGCGCGCACCTTGCGCAGGCACCTGAAGGATCTGGGTTGCAGCTATCAGGAATTACTTGATGAGCTGCGGTTCGAGCAAGCCAAGCAAATGTTGTGTGAGGACCAACTGCCGATCTATCAAATCGCCGAGGCATTGGGATTCAGCGAGACCGCGAGTTTCCGTCATGCGTTCGTACGCTGGAGCGGCGTAGCGCCGAGTCAGTTCCGGTGAATTTAGATAATAAAAACTGTCCTGCGAAGCCCCCCCGCATTCCGCGGTTCGCAGGATAAAAAAACAACGCTGCAAAACTGTCTCAACCACCCGAAAAGCTACCTGCTCCTGAAGCTCTAGTGTGCCGTTCGCGAAATAGATTTTCGTTATTTTCGGCTACACTTCAGATGTAATTCCCGCCTTGGAGAGCTTATCGTGAGCGCTCTGGACATCACGCTTAGCCCTGAAGAAACGATCGAACTCAAACGGCGCGTTCGCTCTGCCACCATCCCTCAGCGAGAGGGGCGGCAGCACGCATAATCCTGCTGGCTGCCGAAGGCGAAACCCGAGACAACATTGCACGGTTGACGGGCTTTTCCTGCCCAACGATCACGCTTTGGTGCCAGCGTTTCCAGGCACGTCGACTGGACGGACTGGTCGACGAACCTGGGCGTGGACGCAAGTCATCTTTGCCTGTTGAGACGGTTCGCCGCGTTCTGGAACAGGTCACCCGACCCCGCATCGGAGAGCCGCGCTGGAGCTGTCGGAGCATGGCGAGGGCAACGGGAATTTCCTCGACCACCGTCCATAAACTGTGGGCTGCCAACGATTTAAAGCCTCACCTGACACGCACGTTCAAGTTATCCAACGATCCGCAGTTCGAGGAAATTCTGGGATGTGATCGGGCTCTATCTGGCTCCGCCGGACAAGGCTTTGGGGTTGTGCTGCGATGAGAAAAGTCAGGTTCAGGCGTTGGAGCGAACACAGCCGGGTTTGCCTTTGGGCATCGGTCATATCCAGACTAAATCCCATGATTACATCCGCCATGGCACGGTCACGTTATTCGCCGCACTGGATTACCTCCAAGGCAAATTGATCAGCAGCATCGAGCGTCAGCATCAGCATCAGCATCAGCATCAGCATCAGCATCAGCATCAGCATCAAGAGTGGCTGGCCTTTCTCAAGAAGATCAATAAAGAAACGCCCAAGCACCTCCAGCTTCATTTGATCGTCGATAACTACGCGACCCACAAGCATGCCGCAGTGAAAGCCTGGCTGGCGAAGCATCCGCGTTTTCATATTCATTTCACACCAACCTCCAACTCTTGGATGAACATGGTTGAGCGCTTTTTTCGAGACATTACCGTGTACTTGCGCGATGGCAGCTTTGCCTCTGTACGCGAGTTGGAAAGCTCCATCACAACGTTCATGGCGTTACGCAATGCTCAGCCGACCCCGTACGTTTGGAACGCAAAGGGAGAAGAGATTTTGAACAAAATTCAACGTGCGCGTGAGACGCCTGAAGACGTGCAAGAAAAACAAGTTATTTCGAAAACAGCACATTAGCGCAATTCGTCGAGCAAATCGGCGCCAGCCTCTGAATGATGGCGCATGGCCTTGATGCGCAAGAAGTTGCGCAGTACCCCATAATAAAATAACCCCTAAAACCGCTACAGACCTTATGTGACAAGGCCTGTAGCCAAGTGCGCAAGAAGTTGCGCAGTACTGCGCAACTT